>CABQIK010000005.1 GCA_902464275.1 uncultured Alphaproteobacteria bacterium
ACTCCTTTCATTTTGCTTCCTCCTCAGGAAGCTCTTTTTTTTTACCACATATACTATTACGCAGAACATTTCCTTCACTAAGTCAAGCTGGCGACGCTAGCCGACTGCTCTTTTGTGGCTTATACATAACGCTATTATTTCCCCTCTATAAATAGTAATTAATAGAGCATCGTATATAAGTCACATTTAAGAACGGTGCTGATCATTCCTTTCTTATGTAGCGGTATCGGTACATTTAAAATTCCCATCCTGAGGAGGGGTGGCGGCGTTAGCCGACGGGGTGGTGAACAAATAAGGTTTGAAATTAGGTTTAATTTATGGTTTTTGTAATACAAAACAAGCACTTATCCTACTGCAAAATAGTAATATAACCACCCCGCCTTCGGCACCCCTCCATAGAGGGGAATTTTAAAAGGCCGGTATACTCCATAGGAGAGGAATTTTAATATTGCGGATTTAAATACAACTTATGCACAGCACGGACTCGTAAATATTGCAAAAAAAAAACGCGAGCTAAAATCTTCTTAAATTAACAATTTGAGGAGATTTTTATTATGAAATCAGAAAATGGCAGAAGTATGGTGGAAATGCTTGGAGTTTTGGCGATTATCGGCGTCCTCTCTGTCGGCTCCATCTCTGCCTATTCCAAGGCTATGTTTAAGTACAAACTCAATAAGCAGGCGGAACAACTCACCACTATAATTAACGCAGTGGCAGTTTACGGGATGCAAATTAAATCTAACCCTGTGCCGGCGGGTAATTCTTCTCGTATATCATTAATTCCGGTGCTTAATAAGCTTAATTATATCCCTAAAGAAATGTTGAAAGGTACTAATCAAGACTATATTTATGATGTCTTTAATTCGCAAATTGATTTGCTTTCAGGTTATTATAATATTCCCGGTTGGGATATTCCGAATAAATATTATTCAGGCGTTTCCATAACTTTAGACAATGGCAGGTCATCTCATGATATTCAAATTTGCCAAAATGTATTAAATATTGCTAAAGAAAGTCATGATTCAGTATGGTATATTGAATTTATAGCTGCCCAGGGGCACAATACGACCCATGTTTATTCAACTTATTACGGTGATAAATATTGTACCGGAAATCTTAACTGTATCCGAAATTTAACTGTTGCTAAAAATAATGAATTTTGTACCCGAATATTTAGCCGAGAAGCGCGTAAAGACGAATATTTCGGTATCCAAATTTGGTGGAAGTAATTACATAATAATGCCGCAAACTACGGTGTTTTATCTTGCTTTTGTTTTTGAATATAAAAAACTTGATTTAAGTCCATAGTTTCGGTTGAAAAATTTTTCTGAACTTGCTAAATTGCAGAGCAAGAAGAGGAAACAAAATGTACGATATTGATAAAATTCGCCGCGATTTTCCGGTACTGCAAAGACAAATTAACGGTAAGCCTAACGCTTATCTTGATTCGGCTGCTTCTGCGCAAAAGCCTAAGTGCGTTATTAATAAAATGAACCATATTTATCGCACCGGATATGCCAATGTGCACCGCGGAACTTATGCGCTATCCGATTCTATTACGAACGAATATGAAAAAGCGCGGAAGATAGTGCAAAAATTTATCAATGCCCGCTCTGAAAAAGAAATTGTGTTTACCCGCAATGCTACCGAATCAATCAATTTAGTAGCGGCAACATGGGCAATACAAAACCTTAAATCCGGTGATGAAGTTTTAATTTCAGAGGCCGAGCATCATGCTAATTTAATTCCGTGGCAGATTGTGTGCCAAAAAACCGGCGCGCTATTAAAAATATTCAAAATTGCCGATGACGGAAGTTATATTCATGAGGAGTTTACAAATAAACTTTCAGACCGTACCAAGTTGGTGGCGGTAACCGGTATGTCTAATGTTTTGGGCACGCGTTTTCCGATTAAGCAAATTGCCGATGAAGCGCACAAGGCAGGAGCAAAGGTTTTGACCGATGCTTGCCAGTTGGCGGTGCATACCGCGCTAGACGCGCAAGATTTGGATTGTGACTTTTTGGCATTTTCCGGACATAAAACATACGGTCCGACCGGCATTGGCGTTTTGTACGGCAAAGCTGATATTTTAGCGGATATGCCCCCATATCAAACCGGCGGCGATATGGTGGATAAGGTTACCTATGAATATACAACCTATGCCGAACCGCCGGCTCGTTTTGAGGCCGGAACTCCGGCGATAGTTGAGGCCATCGGCTTGGGAGAAGCCTTAAAATATATGCAAAAAATCGGGCTTGAAAATATTGAGCGGCATGAGCAAAAAATAGCCGATTACATGTTGCAAAAAACCGCTGAAATTAAAAATTTTAAACATATCGGCACAGCGGCGGCGGGCAAAGGCGGAGTTTTTGCTTTTCAGGTCGGTAATATCCATCCGCAAGATTTAGCTTATGTGCTTGGCAAAGAGGGAGTGGCGATTCGCATCGGCCACCATTGTGCCGAACCGTTGGTTAATCGGTTGGGATATACATCTTTGGCGCGGGCATCGCTGGGTTTGTATACATCTGAAGATGATATAAACGCGTTTGTTGCCGCGGTTAAAAAAGCGCAAAAATTTTTTGATTAAACGAGGTAAAATTATGACAGATGAAATTGATAATAATGAGGCTCGTTTGTTGCAGGCCATGAGCATTGATGATACTCCCAAACCGGCTGAAGAATATATTGCTTATGCCGGAACAGCTTTATCAGGAACTGAAACGCCTGCTAAAATGTATGATATTATTGAGGCAATTAAAACCGTTTCTGACCCTGAAATTATGATAAACGTTTATGATTTGGGCTTAATCTATAAAGTTAATCAGGCCGATAACGGTAATTTGAACATTGAAATGACTTTAACCGCGCCGGCTTGCCCGATGGCGGAAGTTTTGCCGCAGCAGGTTGCTGATGCCGCCGCTGCCGTTAAAGGGGTCGGCAAAGTTGAGGTTAAAGTTGTTTGGGAACCGGCTTGGTCGCTGGAACGCTTGAGCGAAGAAGCCAAATTAATGTTGGAAATGTTGTAATAAGGCAAAAACCATGGAAGATATTGCGGATTTAATAGATAATTTTTCAGTGCTTGATGATTGGGAAGATAAATATCAGTATTTAATTGACTTGGGCGAAAAACTCCCTCCGCTTGATGAAAAATATAAAACCGATGAATGGAAAGTAAGCGGCTGCCAGTCGCAGGTTTGGCTTGTGCCTGAGCTGCAAAACGGACTTTTAACCTTTAAAGGCGACAGCGACGCCATAATGGTTAAGGGAATTATTGCCGTAATTTTAGCCATATACCGAAATAAATCTGCACAAGAAATAAAAAAAATTGAAGTTGATAAAATTTTTGCTAAACTGGGTTTACAAGAGCATTTAAGTTTGAGCCGCCGTAACGGAATGATGTCTATGGTGGATAAAATTAAATATTACGCGGATAAAATGGAAAAATAACGGCAATGAATATTCACGAGTATCAGGCAAAAAAAATATTACAAGATTACGGTATCGGCACTCCGCGTGGGTGTATTGCCTATACTCCGCAAGAGGCTAAGCGCGCCGCGCAAAAAGTTTCGCCCCATGGTCCTTGGGTAATGAAAGCGCAAATTCAATCAGGCGCGCGCGCTTATGGTCATTTTATTGAAAAAAAAGCCGGTCGCGGCGGAGGAATCCGCTTAATCAAAAGTCGTAAAGATATTGCGATTGAAGCTGAAAAAATGCTTGGCTCTACGCTGGTTACCAACCAAACTGATAGTAAGGGCAAGCTGGTCAGCAAGGTTTATATTGAAGAATTTTGCAAATGTGGGCAAACATTTTACGCCAGCTTAATTATTAACCGCACCATACCGAGCATTGCTCTGCTTATAACTTCATCCACTACCAATATTTTAGAGCTTGCCGCCAAAGAACCTGAAAAAATTTTATATACTGATTTGGGTGTAAATGATAATATTACGGATGAACAGCTTGATAAAGTGATAAAGTTTTTGCAACTGCCTCTGAAGTGCCATGACCCTTTGCAAGCGCTTATTAACAATATGCACGGCGCTTTTTTGGATTTAGACGCCACCATGATTGAAATTAATCCGGTAGGGGTAAATAAATCAGGAGAACTTATAGCTCTTGATGCCAAAATTTCATTTGATGATAACGCGCTGTTTCGGCATCAGGATATTGCGCAAATGCGCGATGATTATGAAGAAGATGACGGGGTTTTGAAAGCCGCGCAATACGGATTTAAATATTTTAAGCATGACAGCGGCAGTATCGGTGGCATTGTAAACGGATCCGGCGTAGCGTTAAGCATGGCGGATATGTTAAACCGCAAAGGCGAAGAATTGGCTTGTTTTTTGAACGTTAAAGGCGGGGTTGATAAAGACAAAATTTCTGCCGGTATTAAGTTAATTATGACCAATCCACGGGTTGAGGGTATTTTAATTAATATTTTGGGCGGTTTTTTGCGCTGTAATTTAGTGGCGGACGGAATTATTGCCGCCGCCTCGGAAGTTGGGTTGAATGTTCCGTTGGTAGTCCGATTTGAAGGCACTAATAAAGATGAAGCTCGCAATATTTTAACCGCTTCTGCTTTGCCGGTTGTTTTGGCTGATACTATGGAAGATGCCGTAAACAAGCTCCTAACAGCCATGGAGGAAAACGACTGATGTCTATTTTGGCCGATAAAAATACCAAAATTTTAGTGCAAGGCATTACCGGTGTGCAGGCTTCATTCCATGTTAAACGCGCCATGGCGAGTGGCACAAATGTGGTTGCCGGTGTTTCGCCAAACAAAGGAGGAACGATTTATAACGGGGTTCCTGTTTTTGCAACCGTTAAAGAGGCGGTTGCGGCAACCGGAGCTACTGCCAGTATGATGTTTGTTCCGGCGCGCTTTTTAAAATCTGCCGCCCGCGAGGCTATAGAAGCAGAGCTTGATTTGGCCGTTACCATCACTGAAGGCGTTCCCATTCGCGATATGCTTGAAATTAAAGCAATGTTAAAGGGCAGTAAAACCATTTTAATCGGGCCTAATACTCCCGGTGTGATAGTGCCTGAGCAGGCAAGTTTAGGCTTTTTTCCTGAAATTATTCATCATGCCGGCGATATCGGCATTGTTTCGCGTTCTTCCACTTTAACTTATGAGGCAACTCTGGAAGTATGCCGCGCCGGACATGGACAGTCAACGGTAGTTGGGCTTGGCGATGATATGATTGTCGGCACCGATTTTGTTGAAATATTAAAACGCTTTCATCAGGACGATGCAACCAGCGCCATAGTTATGCTTGGCAATACGGGCGGTATGTATGAGGAGCTTGCCGCCGAATATTATGCCGGACTGGTAAATAAAAAGCCGGTGATAACCTATATTGCCGGCGTTAAATTTCCGCTTGATTATAAAATCGGTTATGCCGGAGATATTATCACTCATGGTAAAATTACGGCTGAGGACAAAAAGGCTATTATGCGCAAGTCGGGTATGATTGTAGTTGACAGTGTTAATGATATTCACACGGTTTTGCGTAATTTACCATTAAAATAAGCTAAAGAATGAATGCAATCTTTCAAGATATATTAAATTTTTTGTTACCGCCGCGTTGTATGTGTTGCGGCAAGATTATGTTTGATAACAACGGTATATGCGCCGAGTGTTTTAATAAAATGACTTTTATCAGCGCCCCGTATTGTGCGCACTGCGGCTTGCCGTTTACCGATGTATCCGCTATCGGCAAACAAATGCTTTGTCCTCAATGCTTGCAAGAAAAGAAGCCTTTGTTCAGGTTGCAGCGTTCGGCAGTAAAATATGACTGTTTTTCTAAAAAAGCCATTTTGGCGTTAAAGTTTATGGATAAAACCGAAAACGCCAAAATTTTTGCCAAATGGCTAAAGCTTGCCGGTAAAGATATTTTTGATTCCGGAGCCGATGTGTTGGTTCCGGTTCCGTTGCATTACACTCGTTTAATTAAGCGCCGCTATAATCAATCAGCCCTGATTGCCAAAGAATTAAGCCTGTTAACCGGCATTAAGACCGATGCGTTTTCTTTAATTAAGATAAAGGCGACCAAGCCGCAGGCGCGTTTCAGCAACCGCAATTCGCGCATTAAAAATATTAAAGGAGCGTTTAAGGTTAAAAATCCGGTCAATATTAAAGGCAAAAAAGCGGTGCTGATTGACGATGTTTTTACCACCGGTTCAACCGCGCGCGAATGCGCCAAAGCTCTGCTTTCTGCCGGTGCAGAATCGGTAGATGTTTTAACTGTTGCAAAAGTGTATTTTTAGGCTTTCAGGCGTTTTAAAATATTTTCAACCGAATTATCAATCAGTTTTGAGTGCTGTTTTGCACCGGTGTTTTGTAAAATTTTTTCTTTAACAATATTAACGGTTTGCGTGCCGATAAGGGCATTGATTTCTTTGCGGGCTTTTTCGGTTGCCGCGTCAATGCTGTTTTCAACTTCGCGGCGCTTAGCGTTAAGCTCGTTTTCAAGCGAGTTTAAGGTTTGTGATTTTAAAAGCTCAATTTCTGATTCTGATTTAGTTAAAATTTCATCAGCTTCATCTTTGGCATGCAAAAACTTTTTTTCATATTGCGCAAGTAAAACCTGCGCGTCATCGCGTAATTTTTCAGCCTGATTAATTTGGTCAATAATTCCGTCGCGGCGCTTCAGCAGCATTGATTTAAGCATTGAGCCTACCGGCTTAAACAAAAATACCACCACTAAAATAAAGGCAAACCCGACCCAAAACTCGCCTTCTTTATAAAACGGCTCGTGCGCGTGTTCGGCAAAATCAGACTCAGCTTCAACGGCTTGTATTTCAGTCGCCACGCCTTTGGCAATTTGCTCGGCATTGTTTAACGCGCTGTTTTCTTCGGCAATTTTGTATGAAAAAAGTTCGTTCAAGGTCAGTATCCTTTATTTTTTACCGTCTAATCCGAATTTTACCAAAATATCATCGGCCAATTTGGCGGAAATATCATTAATAACCGCCATGGTTTCAAGGCGCTCTTTAGCCAGAGTATACTCGCTTTCGGCAATTTTTTCAGATAAAAGCTTGTCTATCTCTTCTTTTTTAGCCTTAATAGTTTCATCAAGTTCCGCCTTGTTTTTAGCAATGGCGGTTTCAGAATCTTTTTTGGCTTTATTTAATGCTTTTTGATATTTTTCCAAAGATTGCAGCGCCTGCTGATTAATACTTTCAGCCTTTTGAATATAGCCGTCAATTTTTTGCCGGCGCTGTTTGATAATATCTTCAATCTTCGGAACAATAAAGCATGACATAAGAAACCACAGGCTTAAAAAACTGAGTATAAGCCAAAATATTTGTGATACGTATGTTGACGGGTCAAGTTGAGGCATATTTATTTACCGGTCAAAATAACCAAAGCCACAACCAAGGCATACAAAGCAATAGCTTCAATAGCGGCAAATCCTGCCCAGCCGTAAATATCAACTTCTTTTTTAACCTGCGGATTGCGGCCGACGGTATCAATCATTGTAGTCCAAAGTTTGGTAACGCCCCATGCGGCAACAGTCATAGAAATTGCGCAAGCTGCAGCAGATACATAAGCTAAAGGTTCCATCATTTTTCCTTTCAAAAGTTTAATGGTAGTGTAAAGCATCACCTAAATAAATACAGCTTAAAACCGTATAAATAAAGGCTTGCAATAAAGTTATAAACATTTCAAAGATAATAATACAAGAGTCAAAGAACAGAGGAACAACCCCGCCGACCCCTAAAGCAACCACAAAACCGGCCAAAATTTTGAGCATAATATGGCCGACGGTCATATTTGCCACTAAACGGACGGTAAGGCTGAATGGCTTTGATAATAACGAAATTGCTTCAATCGGAACCACGAGCGGCGCTAAGGCTACCGGAATGCCGCGCGGTAAAAATGTGCGCAAATACCCCCACTTTTTGGCCTTAATGCCTACCACCATGTTAAAAATCAGCGCTAAAACCGACAAACATCCGACGGCGGCCAAATGCGAGGTAAAAGTAAAGCTGTACGGAAACAATCCTAAAAAGTTACCGAAGGCAACAAATAAAAAAACGCTGAAAATAAATGAAAAATATTTCATGCCTTCTTTTCCGACCGTATTTTGCATCAGGTTATGAATAAAATCATAAACCGCTTCCGGCACAGACTGTGAAAGTGACGGAATAACGGTGCGTTTGCGCAGGCAAAATCCGAATAATGTAATAATGGAAACAACCGCCAACACCATAAATAAAGATGAATTGGTAAATGAAATATCATATCCGTGAAAATGCAACGGAATAAGCGGTTTAACTTCAAACTGTTCTAAAGGGTTTGCCATAGATTAAATTACTCCTCGTTCTTGCTTTTATCTTCCGCCCTAAATGATTTATAAATATTTAACATTCCGGCCGCGCCGCCAAAAATTATAAACAGAGCGAGTAGCCAAGGTTTTGTTCCGAGCAGCATATCCAGCAAATAACCGATTCCGGCGCCGACCAAAACTCCGGCAATTAATTCCGCGCTTATTTGAAAACCGACGGCCGAGCGCTGATACCCGTTGCGATTCGCGTCATCTTTTTCAACGGCGAGTTTGTTTTTTTGTTTAAACTCGCTGATTTTATTATTTATGGCTTTAATATCGTCAGGCTCTTTCATTTATTTTGCACTCTGAAAATTAAGGCGGTGGTTAAGATAGGCGGTCAAGTTGTTGTAGTCAGGCATGCCGTACAAAATTTCATTATTGCCGTCGCCGGTAATTAAAAATGACGGGGTGCCCTGAACTTTAAGCTTGTCAATCGCTTCTTGACGTTCGGCTAAAATGTTTTGCGCCAATTCGCGGTTTTTTAAGCAGGCGTCAAATTCATCGGTATTAAATCCGCTTTCTTCGGCAATTTTTTTAATTGTTGCTTCGGTGTTAAATGCCAACATCCATTCGCGCTGCCGTTCAAACATTGAGCGGACAAACGCCGGACGAGCTTCAACGGGCATGCATTGCGAAACTAAAGCGCCTTGCATAGATTTACGGTCAAGCGGAAAGTTTACAAAGTTAATTTTCAGCTTGCCTTCGTCAATAAAATCTTTTTGGAGCTTGGGCAGTACGTTAAGATGAAAATCAGCGCAGTGCGTGCAGCCGAGCGATGATATTTCATACATGGTAAGCGGCGCGTCAGGGTTGCCGATTGTGTAAACCGGATTAAAATTAATGGCAATGTTTTGATTAAGCTCCGCATACATATCGTTTGATTGCGCGTATGCGTTGCTGACCAAAGTGAAAGTGCCGTTTTCAAAAACAAAACCTTTAAATGAAAGATACGCGTAAGCGCACACAACATACAACAAAAGCGAAGTAACAAAAGTGCTGATGTAGCGAATGGTTTTTTCCACGGGTACTCTCCTATTTTTTGGCGCTGAAAATACTTTCACCCAGTTTTTTCAGATTATTTTTTAATTCTTCATGCTGAATATCTTCAGTTATGTTGTCAATATAATTTTGTTCTTCTTCAGTTACAAGCTTTTTCTCAAGGTTATCTTCATGTTTGGCGGTTATTTCCGGATTAATAAAGCCGTCGTTTTGTATCAGTTTAAGACGGCTCACCGCCTGATACCCGAAAAAAGTGTTGATTTTTTCTAAAATCAGTGTGGCGCGGTGCTGAATTTCCATGGCAAATCCACCGCTTGCAGCCATTAAATGCAAGGTGCCGTTGTTGCGGGTTCCTGCCTTAAATTCTATTCTTTGCGGCAGGCTGTATTTGGCTAAATCTTCTCCGACAATATCTTTCCAGTTTGATAAAATTTCAACTTCGGCCATGCCTTTTGCTCCCAAAAGTTTTTTTACAAACGGAGCCATGGTGGCGGAAAGGTTTTCAAAACCTTTGCTTTGGTGTTCGCTTGAAATTAAATCATTTTTTTTCTTTTCCATTGTGTTGCTTTCAAAGTTTAAAGTTACGCAAAGGGTGGTTGTGTTGCACAATTTCAGCCAATTTTTCTGAGGTTATATGCGTGTAAATTTCGGTGGTGGCAATGTTTTCATGCCCGAGCATTTTTTGTACCGAGCGCAAATCGGCCTGATGATTCAAAAGGTTGGTGGCAAACGAGTGTCGCAGCGTGTGCGGCGAAATTATACGTTCGTCAAGCTCGGCCTCAACCGCAAGCGCTTTCAAATACTTAAAAAAAGTGTCGCGCGTGATGTGCCCGCTTTGTGATGACTTTGACGGAAACAGCCATGCCGATATTTTGCCTTCCGCAATAAATTCATGCCGATAAGCGTTGCAGTAATCTAACACCTCGCGCACGGCGGAATCCGCTACCGGCACGATTCGCTCTTTATTGCCTTTGCCTTTTACCAAAATTTGTTTTTTGTCGGCGTTAATGGCGCGCTCCGGCAAAGCGATAAGTTCTGAAACGCGCAAGCCGGTGGCAAACATTAAATCAATCATTACGCCGATTCGTTTAAGCGGCAGATTGGAGTGCTCTTTGGCGGTTTGGCTTAAAATATGTATTTGTACCGGCGTTAAAAACTTGGGCAGAGGTTTTTCCTGCTTGGGCGATGAAATGTTTGCGGCCGGATTTTCTTTGATGGCGTTTTCTGAAAATAAAAAACGGCAAAATTCCCGCATGGCCGAGAGTTTTCGCGCTTGTGACTTGGGGCTGTAATATCTGTTGCCCAATTCTTGTATATACATTGAAATGTCTTGTTCCGTAATTTTTTCCGGCGGAACGGGGCAAATTTCAAAAAACTGCGAAATATCGCGCCGATATGCCTCAAGCGTGTTAACGGCGGCGCCTTTTTCCGCCGCCATAGAGTCTAAAAATAACTGCAGATAAGAGTTTGCCATTTATTTAGTGTAGTTAAGCGATACTTCTTTTTCAACATGATGTGAAATCGGCGAAATATCTTTAGTGGCAACATAAACAACCCCGCCGATAACCAAAAGAATCAGCGCTAAATAAATCCAAGTATAGTTTTTCTGTTTCATAATCAAAATACCTCGTAAAAAATTGTTGCTAAATAAGGATAACACTTCTATTATTTAATGCAACAAAATTGAAAGAAGCGTTAAAAACAATGGTAAAAGATATAAATAAAATAATTCTTCTGGTCGGCCTGATGGGCAGCGGAAAAACCAGCGTCGGCAAACGGTTGGCGCAAAGGCTTAATCTTCCGTTTGTTGACGGCGACCGCGAGATTGAAAAAGCCGCCGGACTTTCATTAATTGATGTGCTTAAATGTTTTGGAGCTGAAGAATACCGCGCCGGCGAAATGCGGGTGATGAAGCGCTTGCTCCAAGGCGAGCCCTGCGTTTTGGCTTCCGGCGGCGGGTCGTTTGTTGCCGGCCCCACGCGTGAAATGGCCAAATCGCACGCTTTAACTATATGGCTTAAAGCCGATATTAACACCCTTTATCACCGCACCGCGGGCCGCAAACATCGTCCGTTTTTGATGGGCGGCGACATGCGCTTAAAAGACAAGCTTGAAAACTACATCAAAGAAGAATACCCGTATTATTCCGAGGCTGATATTGTGGTTGAAACCAAAGACGAACGGGTTGAAAATACGGTTACCCGTGTGCTTAAAGCCATAGATGATTTTTATATTGCGGAGAATAAAAATGCGGCAAAATAATCGCGCTTATAACGAGCTCAGAAAAATTGAAATTATCCCGAATGTGAATGTTTATGCCGAAGGTTCGTGCTTAATTAAATGCGGCAATACGCATGTTTTGTGCACGGCAACGGTAGACGATAAATTGCCGGCGTGGCTTAAAGGCGGCGATAAGGGTTGGATAACGGCTGAATACGCGTTGTTGCCGCGCTCAACCCGTACCCGCGTCAGCCGCGAAACCAAAGGCCCGTCCGGTCGCACGCATGAAATTCAACGCCTTATCGGCCGGTCGTTGCGCTCGGTTACGGACTTAAATGCTTTGAAAGACTATATCATCAATATTGACTGCGATGTTTTACAAGCCGACGGCGGAACCCGCACCGCTTCAATCACCGGCAGTTTTGTGGCTCTGTATATCGCGTTGCAAAAAATGGCAAGCGAGGGCAAAATCGCTCATAATCCGATAAAAGAGTTTGTTGCCGCCGTATCATGCGGATTGCACGGCGATGAAGTTTTGCTTGATTTAGATTACGAGGAGGATTCGTCCGCCCGCGCCGATACCAACTTTGTTTTAACCGAAAGCGGCAAAATTGTTGAAATTCAGGGAACGGCGGAAGGCGAGCCGTTCAGCAGAGAACAGTTTGAAAAATTATTTGCGTTGGCGCAAACCGCAGTGGCTGATTTAATTAAGCTGCAAAAACAGGCCTTAGGAGTAAAATAAATGAAAATCAGCAAGTTGATATTTGCCAGCCGCAACCGCGGTAAAATTACTGAAATCAGCGAAATGCTCGCGCCGCTCGGGATTGAGGTTATCTCGGCGCTTGACGTAAATTTGCCTGAAGTTGATGAAACCGGCGCCACCTTTGAAGAAAACGCCGCTTTAAAGGCTTTGTCCGGCGCCAAAATTACCGGCGTTCCGTGCCTTGCCGACGATTCGGGACTATGCGTAAATGCCTTAAATGGCCGCCCCGGAGTTTATTCGGCGCGCTATGCGCCTGAACGCAATTTTGATAAAGGCATGGACAAATTGCTTGCTGAAATTGAGCAAACCGGCAATCCTGACCGCTCGGCCTATTTTGCCTGTGTGTTGGTTTTGGGTTTTCCAAACGGAACGTACAAACATTTTGAGGGCAGGTGTAACGGCGCTATTGCCAAAGCTAAAAAAGGCAGCGGCGGATTCGGCTTTGATCCGGTATTTGTGCCGGAAGGGTACAATAACACCTTTGCCGAACTCGGCGCTGAGGTAAAAAATAAAATCTCGCACCGCGGAAACGCTCTGCAAAAGTTTTTGCAGTATTTACGGGAGCAATAATCTTTAATGCCTGAAAATGTTTTTAACATTGCGCAAAGCTGTTCGCTGACTGATGTTTTAGCAAAAAAATTCAGCCTGATGTATGCCGATAATCCTGAAGGTTTGGCTAATGTTTTGTTTTTGTTGCCTAATCGGCGCGCCTGCATTTCATTGCGCGAGGCCTTTGTGCGTGAAAAAGAGTTGACCCCGTGCATTTTGCCGCAAATTGTGCCGATAGCCGATAGTGATGAAGACGAAATTTTTTTAAGCGGCGCCGCTGACTCAGAAGTTTTGCAACAATTACCGCCCGCCATTGACACTTATGAACGCTTGTTTTTGTTTACCCGTCTGATTGTTTCCAAACCGGCCGAATACGGGCTTCCGGAAATGACTTTGGCGCAGGCTTTTGCCTTGGCGCAAGATTTAGCCAAACTTATGGACACTTTTTACAATGAGCAGCTTTCGTTTGAAGGATTAAAAAATTTAGTGCCCGAACAATATGCCGTTCATTGGCAGGAAACCTTAAACTTTTTGCAAATTATCAGCAAATATTGGCCGCAAATTTTACAAGAGCGCGGTTTAACCGATGTGGCAAGCCGCAAAAATGCTTTATTAAGCGCTCAGGCCGAAATATGGCAAAACAATCCGCCGCAAGGACGAATTGTGGCCGCCGGTATTACCGCGGTTTTTCCGGGGCTGAAACAGCTTTTAAAAACAATCAAAAATTTACCTGAAGGTGAAATTTATTTTTACGGCCTTGACAAACGGCTTGAAGATGAAGCATGGGAACAAACCGACGAGAGCCATCCTCAATACGAGCTTAAACAATTACTTGAGTTTTTACAAATTTCGCGCTTTGAGGTAAAAGAAGAGATTGCTCCGCAAAACGCCCCGCGTGAAAAACTTATCTCGGAAATGATGCGTCCGGCGCTCTCAACCTTAAAATGGCGGAATCTTTCTGCCGATTCGCTCCCTTCTGAAGCGGTTGAAAATTTACATCTTATAACAGCGGAAGATATGGGGCAGGAGGCGGCCGCCATAGCCGTTATAATGCGCGATGTGCTTAATTCTGAAGACCAAACGGCGGCGCTTGTTACCACCGACCGTAATTTGGCGCGGCGCGTTGCCGCCGAACTTGAGCGGTGGCAGATTAAAATTGACGATTCTGCCGGTAAACCGCTGCATTTAACTCCGGTTGGAATTTATTTACGCTCCATACTTCAGGTTTTGGAAGAAGATTTTTCTAACAGCGCGATTTTAGCGTTATTAAAAAATCCGTTTGTTCGCTTGCGCTCTGATTTAGCTTCTTTGCGGATTCGCATTCGTAATTATGAGTTGGCGCTGCGTACGCCTGCATATTCGGGCAACAAAAAAGACATACCTGAAAAATTATTGCAAGACGTGGCTCTGCTCAAAGAAATTTTACGACCGCTCGCTGAGTTATATACATATCCGCAAGCCGATTTTGCCACCTTGTTGCAAACTCATTTGCAGGTGGCGGAAGCATTATCGGCCGAAGAACCTGAAGATAAAAAAGGCGCTGATGTTTTATGGCGCGGTGAAGACGGACGCAAAGCCGCGGCTTTGTTCAGCAAAGTTTTGCCGCAGTTAAAAGTTTTGGAACAAATTAACCCTCAACAGTATTCGTCGCTCTTAACATCTTTAATGGCGACCGAAACCGTGCGCCCGCTTTACGGCACGCACCCGAGGTTAAAAATTTTAGGCCCGATTGAAGCGCGTTTTAACAGTTATAACGTGGTTATTATCGGTGAAGTTAATGAGGGGGTATGGCCTACGCTTCCGAGCAGCGACCCGTGGATGTCGCGTCCGATGAAAAAAGATTTTGGTATGCCGTTGCCTGAAAAAGCCATCGGAGTAATGGCGGCGGATTTTTGCCAACTGATGTGCGCTCCTAAAGTTTATTTAACCCGCGCCAAACGGGTAACCGGCACTCCGATGAACAAATCGCGGTGGCTGCTCCGGCTTGAAACGGTGCTCAAAGCTTATGGCAAAGAGGCTGAAACTTTGCTTGATTATAAATATGCTTCTTTGGCGCGCCTGCAAGATACGCCCGCCGTGCAGGATAAAATTGTAATACCTGCGCCCAAACCGCCGGTTTCTGCTCGTCCGCGGCGCTTATCGGCCAGTTCGCTTGAAAATTTAATACGTGACCCGTATTCCGTTTTTGCCGCTAAAATTTTGCGCCTTAAAGCCTTGGACGCGCCTGATAAAGATTTATCATTTTCTGATTACGGCAATTTAATTCACGGCATTTTGGAAGAATTTAACACTAAATTTCCGCAAGAACTGCCCCCTGATGCCCGCGAGCAGTTAATAAACATCGGCTTAAACAAATTTCAATCTGCCGAAATCAGCTCGGAGCTGCGGGCTTTTTGGTGGCCGTCATTTGTTAAAACCGCTGATTGGATATTGGCGCAAGAGGCTTCCTGCCGCCCTGATATAAAACAAATTTACAATGAGGTTGAGGGGCAAATAGAATTTTCTGCTCCCGCCGGTCCGTTTATTGCGGAGGCTCGCGCCGACCGGCTTAACGTTAATTTAGACGGCAGTATAGATATTATTGACTATAAAACCGGCAGCGCCCGTACCAACAAGCAGGTCCATGCCGGATACGCGCCGCAGTTGCCGATTGAAGGCCTGATTGCCGCGGAAGGCGGTTTTACTAAAAACGGACAGAAAATAGCGGCCGGCAAAGTTAATAAACTGAGTTATTGGAAGCTTGGCGATAAAGTTACGGAAATAACTGAAACCGATAAAGTTTTGGAGCAAACCCGCGAGCACCTGCAAAGCCTTATATCGGCTTTTGATTTTGAAAGCACGCCCTATTTGGCGCGTCCGAACCCTAAGTATGTGCCTAAATATTCTGACTATGACCATTTGGAACGAATAAAAGAATGGGCAACGGAGAATGATAATGACTGATGTCGGTCAAAATATTGCCAAAAGCAAAGAAACGCTTAAAAACATAGCCGGAACCCAACAAGGCAAAGCCGCTGATCCGCATTATTCGGTGTGGGTTGAAGCTTCAGCCGGCACCGGCAAAACTAAAGTTTTGTCTGACCGCGTGCTGCGTTTGTTGTTAAACGGGGTTAATCCGGCCAAAATTTTGTGCTTAACTTATACCAAAGCCGCCGCGGTTGAAATGAACAGCCGTATATCCGAGCGTTTAAGCAAGTGGGCGGTAATCACTGATGGCAAGCTTAATGAAGAGCTTGAAAATTTGCTTGGTAAAATTGAAGATGATACCAAATTTGCTGAAATTGCCGCCCGTGCGCGCACGCTGTTTGCCACAATGTTAGATGTTGCCGGCGGCATGAAAATTCAGACCATACACAGTTTTTGCCAAGAAATTTTAAAGCGCTTTCCGCTTGAAGCCGGAATTTCGCCATATTTTTCGGTTATGGACGATGCTGCCGCGCAAGAAGCGCTTGATACGGTTTGCAGCCGCTTAATATTAAATGTGGAACAATGCCCCGACACACCGCAAGGCAAAGCCATTGCTTATTTAACCGCGCATATTAAAGAATTTAAATTTCCTGATTTACTTAAAACCTTGGCCGTTAATCGCAATCGTCTGATTAAAGTTTTGGAAACCTGTAACGGCACGGATAATTTTTTACACTGTTTGCGGCAGGCCATGGGATTTAAGTCAGAGGCGGAAATTGCTCCTGATGAAAATAATTTTGCCGCTCATCTGCCGTGGGCTGAAATAAAAAAAATTACGGAAGCCTTAGCTAAAAGCACTAAAACGGACATTAAAGTTGCGGACAAACTAAAATCGGTAATGGCTCATTTTGATTACGGAGTTTACAAGTCGGCGTTTTTAGGTAAAGACGGCGACATTAAATCTAAACTTGCCTGCAATGACGCCGTCAAAATTTATCCTGAGATAGTTGAACGCATGACGGAGTTGGCTTTGGAACTGCAAAAGTTTGAAGATTATAAAGCCAAAGCCGAACTGTACCGCTCCACCAAAGCCGTAATGCTGATTGCCGCCGATTTGGCCAACGGTTACCAAACTTATAAACGCCAAAACGCGCGTCTTGACTATGAAGATTTAATCGTCATCACTTCAGAGCTTTTGCAAAAAAGCAATGTTGCCGAGTGGGTGCTTTTTAAGCTTGACGGCGGTATCAGTCATGTTTTGATTGATGAGGCGCAAGACACTTCGCCTAATCAATGGGCAATTATTAAAGCCGTTACCGATGAGTTTTTTGCCGGTTCCGGACAGAAAGACGATAATCGCACGGTTTTTGCCGTGGGTGACCGCAAGCAGTCTATTTACAGTTTTCAGGGCGCCGATCCGGCTGAGTTTGAGCGTATGCGGCAGCATTTTTCCGCCAAAAGCCGCAATTTTTGCAATGTTAATTTGAGCGTGTCTTTCCGTTCGGTATCCGCGGTGCTTGAAACGGTTAATCACTTGTTTTCAATAGAAGAAGCCAAACCCGGCGTGGTGCTTGACAATCAGGAAGTAAAACATCTGCCGTATCGCATCGGAGAAGGCGGCAAAGTTGAATTGTGGCCGCTTGAAGAAGGCGATGAAGAAGATAAAGACAATGATGTTTTTCAGCTTCCCACCCAAAGACAAACCCGCCAATCGGCAAGTTCCAAATTAGCTAAAACCATTGCTGAAAAAATAAAAAGCATGGTGGAAGGGCATGAAATTTTGCAATCAAAACACCGCCCGCTGCGTTATGGTGATTTTATGGTTTTGGTACAGCGGCGCAACAGTTTTGTTGAAGATTTTGTTAAAGCTTGCAAAAGCGCAAGAGTAAACATTTGCGGTGCCGATAAGCTCAGATTGCTTTCGCAGATTGCGGTGCAGGATTTAATTTCGTTGGGGCGCTTTTTATTGCTGCCGGAAGATGATTTAAGTTTGGCGGAAGTTTTAAAATCGCCGCTTTTCGGGCTTAATGACGATGATTTATTTACACTATGCTATAATCGCGGCAAAGTGTCATTGTGGTACAAACTCAAAAATAATCCGAATTACTCCGCGGTTGCCGAAGTTTTAACTGATTTGCTTAACAAGGCTGATTATTGCCGCCCGTTTGAGCTGTTTAATTATGTTTTAGGCCCTCTCAAAGGCCGCCGAAAATTTGTGGCTCGCTTAGGAACGGAGGCTGAAGACGCCATAGATGAATTTATTAATTTAACTTTAGCCTTTGAAGAAGAGCATGTGCCTGATTTACAAAGTTTTATTAATCGCGTGGTGGCTGATAATACCGAAGTAAAGCGCGAGCTTGACCAACCTGATAATGACGCGGTGCGGGTAATGACGGTGCACGGTTCCAAAGGTTTGCAGGCGCCGGTCGTAATTTTGCCGGATACCACGCGCGTGGTTAATGCCAAGCGCGAAGCCAAGCTGCTGTGGGGCAATGATAATTTGGTTTATTATCCGTTGGCGGCCGATAGTTATGACAGCGAGTGTCAAAGGATATATGAAGCCGATACCGAAAAAGCGTTTGATGAATATCGCCGCTTGCTGTATGTGGCCTTAACGCGCGCAGAAGACCGGCTTTATATTTGCGGTTGGAAAAATTCTAAGAGTAACGAAAAATCATGGTACAGCCTGTGCCAAAAGGCATTTGCCGGGTTTGGCGCCGCCGATAATAACGGCAATTTGGTTTATAAATGTGAACAACAGGCCGAACCTTCAGAGCCGGAAACCGGTAAATCCCTGAATTTGCCGCCGATTGAAAATGCCTCATGGCTCAATGAGCCCGCGCCTGAAGAAACTCCGCTTTCGCGTCCGTACACACCGTCACGCCCTGATGACAATGACAACACGCCGGCCGCCTCGCCGCTGAAAGAGGGCGGCAACTATTTCAGGCGCGGTGTGTTAATTCACAAGCTTTTGCAATTTTTGCCGCCGCGCGCCGATATGGCGGAAAAAGCCCGCCTGACGGAAATATTTTTAGCTAAAAGCGCGCCGGATATGCCGCAAGCCTTCCGCGAACAGATTAAAGACGAAGTGTTGGCGCTGTTTAATGATAAGCAGTTTAATTTTATCTTCAGCGGCGATTCGCGAGCTGAAGTTCCGGTTATGGGTTTGGTCAAAGGAAAAGATATTGGTGAAAATTTTGACAGCAAGATTATTTCCGCGCAGTTTGACCGCCTGACCGTTTTGCCGGATAAGGTTGTTATTGTTGATTTTAAAACCAATCGCCCTCCGGCTGAAAAGCCTGAAGACGTGCCTGATGATTACAAGCGCCAATTAAAGGTTTATAAATATCTGGCGGAGCAAATATATTCCGGTAAAAAGGTTGAAACTTATATTTTATGGACTAATACGGCTAAATTAATGCCGATATTGTAGGGTAAAGAATTTTGCGCGCTTGACTTTAATTCAAAAACAGAGGATATTATATACAAACATAGAATAATCTTAACAAAGGGGAAGAGTAATGCAGTCAATTAATGATAATGAATTTCAAAATGAAGTTTTAAATTCTAAAGGTTTGGTTTTGGTTGACTTTTGGGCTGAATGGTGCGGTCCGTGCCGTCAACTCGGTCCGGTTTTGGAAGAGGTTTCCAAAGAATTGGGTGCTGCCGTTAAAATTTGCAAAATGAACGTTGATGAAGCTCCGAACACGGCGGCTGAATATGGTATTCGCAGTATTCCTACCATGTTTTTGTTCAAAGACGGCAAACAGGTTGATACCAAAATAGGGTTCAACTCACAGTCGGCTATTGTTTCATGGCTTAATTCGCACAAATAAAATAATTTGCATAAAAGTAAAAAAATCCGGCTCTATGCCGGATTTTTTAATATTTCCGTAATCTTATTTTGCTTAAATAGCATACAAATATGTAAAATGCTTACTGACAATTAATAACAAAGGTTAAAAAAATGGTCAAAATCAATGATGTTGAGTTTTCGGATATTTACATCACCCCCGAAAAAGTTGCTTATATTCCTGATGATTTAACTGAAAACGGACTGCAAATGTTCGTGGCTTCCGATTTTGAAGAATTTTATAAGTTGGTAGAAGATTCGTATGAGGGTAACTCCAGTTATTCCGTATTTTATGAAAACGTGTTCTTCCGTGTTGAACGCAGTATGACGGTTACCGGCGTACAGTATTGTATTCGTAAAATGCCGCGGGTTGTTCCTGATTTTAATACTTTGGGTTATCGTAAAGAGTTGGCTACTTATTTGAACGGACTTTGCAAAGCTTCAGGGCTTATTTTATGGGCAGGTGCCACCGGTTCAGGTAAAACAACCTCAATTTCATCATTGCTTAAAGAATTTTTGGTACGGGAAGGCGGCTTTGCCTACACCATTGAAGACCCGTCTGAAATGCCGCTTGACGGCGAATATACCGCAGCGAATGGCTCGTTCGGATTGTGCAAACAAACCCAACCGATAAATAACAACTGGGCAGAATCCTTAAAATCGGCATTGCGTTCAAAACCGCGTTATATTATGGTTGGTGAGATTCGTACTCCTGATACGGCAAGCGAATGTTTGCGCGCCGCTACTTCAGGCCACCTTGTACTTTCAACCATTCACGCCAACAATATCCCTGACGCCATTAACTCTATGGTAAAATACGCTTCGTCATCTGATATGAGCGAGGCTTTGGCTTATGACTTGCTCTCGCGCGGTATGCTTGCGGTATTGCACCAATCGTTGCGCGGTGTCGGCCATAAAACCCCGATTTTGCGCTTTTTGTTTGCTAACCCTGATACTACCAAAGGCTGTCAGGTGCGCAGTATTATTAAAAGCGGCAAGCTCAATTTGGCAACCCCGATTGAAACCCAAATGACCCGTATGGCGCAAGGCCGCCCGTTGTTTGAAGAAATGTAATTTATATTACTTAAGCCCCGACTGTTTAACTTCAGGGCTTAATTTTTGCGCCTATTAAAATTCTCCGCCCATGAAGCGGCGTTAAAGGCAGGGTGGTTATAGCCTTAATAAATAAAGTTGAAGTCCTTTCCATATTCAGTGCAGATAGCTTCAATCTCATATAAGGTTAGGTTTTTTAGGCATTTGTTATCAGCGGAGCAATATTTACGAGTCCGCACTGTGCATAAGTTGTATTAAAAAACAATAAAACCGGCTTTGGCGCCGGTTTTATAAATTATTCATACACCCAACTGAGCGTGTTATTGTTTTGACAATACTTATCAGCCAACTCCGGTGTTATCGGCAGCGGTAATTGTCCGCCCCATTCAAAGCCGATTACCTTATCGCCTGAAATCAGGTTAACAGCGGCCAAAGCCGGATTTTCCGCCTGAGTTAAATTATCGGGCAATAAAGCAATGCATACAG
This sequence comes from uncultured Alphaproteobacteria bacterium, assembly GCA_902464275.1. Lineage (GTDB taxonomy): Bacteria > Pseudomonadota > Alphaproteobacteria > RF32 > CAG-239 > CAAFZY01. The sequence goes on from CABQIK010000005.1 coordinate 21,164, forward strand.
ATTTGCTGACGTTGGCAATGCTGATTATAAAGCGCTTGCCTCCGGGCATAATCATAGTGCCGTTTACATCTTGCCCCACATTAATTTCTTTACCCAAAGCGCTGACAATTTTGTTGCCGCGAACCATTTGTGCCGGAACAATATTGTTTTTAATGGCATTTTCCGTGCTTAATCCCCAATAATCGGGGCGCACTTTGTAATGATTACGCACCATGTTGCCAAGCTCGTTAATTTCTTGTTTGGCGGTGGCAATCTGATTGCCTTTATCGGGAACAAGCCACACAATCAATAATATCAGCAAAGCGGCAACTGCCAAGGCCAATAAGATTCCTTCTCGCGGTGAAGCTTGCAGCATTGTCCAAGCATCGCGTAACTTTTGCTTAAATTTATTTAACATATTAACCTCCGCCCATGGCACTGGTAATTTGGTCTTGCATTTCAAATACGCCGAATACCGCCCAAGCGATAACGCCCGCAACCGCAAGCAAAGCCGCCATGTTTAACAATGAAGCCTTTTGCTCAATCATATATGCGGATTCTTCCAACCAGTCATCGGCAAGTTTTTCCAAAGCTTCTTCAAAGTTATCCAACTCAGAATAAATTTTTAAGTCGGCAATAATTTCTTTATCCGGAAAGTTTAATCCGGTTTTCATTAAAGCCTGACCTAAGTTATCACCGTTTTTAATAAAGGCGAGAGTTTTATCAATGCGTTCTTTTAAGTAAGCGTTTGAATCGCGGCGCAGTGATGATAACGCCGTTGAAACCGGCACGCCGCCTTTAACCAAAGCTGAAAGCGCCAAAAGCCACGTAATACCGATAAACACCTTATAAAGTGACCATGGCGGAATATTATCAATAACGGCTCTGATAGGACCGGTCCAAATACCGATGGTGACATAAACCACTACCATCACAATCGGGAAGGTAATAAAGGCAACCAACCAGTTTTCTCTAATCCATTCGGAAATATCAACCAACGTGGCGGCCGTGCCGACCCAACGCACGGACGGAGCGGCGTCAATCATCGGCGGCACCATGTAAGCGCCGATACCGTAAATAATCAAAATAGCCATCATAAACAAGAATGACGGGTATGAAACCGCGCCGACAATCGGTCGTATCATTTTGGTGGAGCCTTCGGTCACCTTAATCAAGTTAAGCAAGGCGCTTTCAAGGTCAGAAACGTCACCTACCGAAAGCATCAATCGTTCGCGGCTCGGCGCCCAACCTTTTAAAGCGTCAGAAAACGGCAAACCGTTTTGCAGGGCTTTACCCCAGCTTGCCAAAGCAATCGCCATCGGTTCGCTCGGGTTTTTGCCGCCGTTGGTAATACCGTCATGCAGCATGTCAAGCGCGTCCATCAATGAAAATCGGTTGCGCATTAAGGCGGCCAATTTACGATATATTTTCAAACGCGTTTCGTTTGAAAAGTTACAAATCATTTTTGCATAATAAACTTCAATAGAGTTAAGCGAGCGCATAGCTTTATTGAAAGAGGCCGTTTTTTTCTTTTCTGCCATGTTTATTACTCCTAGTAAACCGGACGCTGATCAAGCAGACCGCACCAACGTTCCACTTCGTCCAAGTCAATATAACCTTTTAACATTCGTTCAATCGCGGCGTCTCTGAGCGGGCGTCCGTCAAGTTCGCTGGTCCAATAGTCAATAGCGCGCTTGGTATCGCCGTTAATCATTAATTGCAGGAACATTGCGTCCGGCAAAATAATTTCCGGTACCGACATACGACCGCTGACCCCTTTATATCCGCAAAATTTGCAACCATCGCCGCGGATAAAGGTGTTTTCAATACCAAAATCGCCGAGCGCTGTTTTAAGCCGCGCAAAAGAGGGGTCGTTCATACGTTCTTTAACTGATTTACGGCAGTACGGGCATAATTTACGGAACAAACGTTGTGAAATTAAGCCTTTAATAAGCTCCGGATCGCCGAGCATGTATGACTGAATGCCCATATCGCGCAAACGGGTAATAATTGCCGGCGCTGAGTTGGCGTGCAAAGTTGACCACACGCCGTGACCGGACAGCGCGCCCTTAAACGTAAGTTCCGCGGCTGAAAGCGAACGAATTTCGCCCACCATCATAACGTCCGGGTCGGAACGCAACGCGGCGTTAAGCGCTTTGGTAAATTCCGCCTCTTTTTCTTCTTCGGTGTTAGCGTTGGTCACCGGCATTTGCCGCGCCCCCGGAATAGGATACTCCGGCGGATCTTCCACGGTAATCAGGTTAATTTCATAGTTTTTTTCTTGCAAAAGCTTAATCATGTTTCTTTGCAAGGTGGTTGATTTACCTGAACCGGTAGGGCCTGCCACAATGTTTAAGCCGACCGGAACGGCGCGCAGGCGGTAAAACAGGTTTTCTTCGCGGTCGCCAAAACCCAATGAACGCAAGTCAGAGCTTCCGTCGGGGTTATCATCGGCGTACAGCAAACGCATAACCAGATATTGCGAACCGAACGCGATAGGGTTAAATTGCAAACGAATAGCGAGCACATTGTGCGGTAGCATCAATTTACCGTCAGAACCGCGCAACGGCGTTTCGCCCAACTTTTGCGCGCCCTGAAACTCGTTTTGCGCATAGTTAGAGTCTGAAATATCGGCGGAGGCAAACGCGGCGCGCACAAAAGCCTCGCCCCAGTCTTTGTTATATTCCATTTGCCGCTGCATCATACCGTTTACACGGAACATAATGATGGTTGAATCGGCCACAATAACGTGAATATCTGAAACCTTTTGCGCCGACGCGCGAGCAATAACGTTAATAAAGTCAATTTGCATCTGCATCTGGTCAAGGTTGTTAACATCAACATTGGCCAAACCGGAGCCGCGCTCGGCGTAAGCGTAAATAGCGCTGATTTCATTTTGACTGACGTACTGCGGAGTTTTAATCGGCATACGTCTTTTTTTAATGGTTTTTTCAAAGTTATAAACCGGACCGTCAAAGCGGTGATCTTTTGAAACCAAATAAGTTCCGTCTGAAAACAGAGCCACCAAACGTCTGGTTTCATCGCTTAGGGTAATGTCTGAATCAGGCAGAGTCAAAAGCTTGTTGCCGTTAGCAAACAAGTCTTCCAAGATGTTGGTTTTTTTTGACTGTTCTGATGAGCTTTCAGCCAAATAAGAGCCGGAGGATGGAGTTCCGGCCTTATTTTTATCATCAGTGGCATCAGGTTTATTAACCATTGAGCGTACCCTTATTATTTAATAAACATACCTGTTCCCAACGAAGGAATACCTCTGTCTGAGGAAATTCCCGAACTCTGCTGAGCCGGTTGTTGAGCCGGCGCCTGCTGCGGTTGCGGAGCTTTATCGGTAGTGGCGGTGCCGTCCATTTTATCGGGTTCGGCCGTCATGGCGCTGTTGCTGGTGTACAGATAATCTTTTAAGCCGTTGCGGTCAAACTGAATATAGTTTTGCGTAATGTCTTCAATAGTGTGACCGGTGTGCAACAGAGTGCCTTTGCGAGCAAGGAACGATTCGCCTTCTTTGTTAATCAGTTTGGCGGTCAAATTTTCGCCTTTGCCGATAATTTCCATAATGGCGTATTCTTTGGCGATATTAACCGGCGCGATTTTAGCGTCAACCGAGGTTGAAACGCCTTGTTTACCTTCGCCGGTTTTGCCTTCGGCTGCAAACGGATTTTGCTGCCGATTCTTAGCCGCCAAAGCGTCTGCTTCAATACGTTTTTTAAGCTGAATATTCTGCGCGGTTAAGCTTGCAACCGTACGGTCGTGATTGCTTTTGGCATTGTTGGCGGCCTGAACGGTTTTGTTTGAAACGGTTGTCAGTTCTTCAAGTTTTTTCTTGAAGTTATCGGCCAAGTTTTTGCGATCTTCTTCAACTTGCTGCATTTGCTTATAAATTTTAGCATTTTCGGCAATCCACTGCTGATTTTGCTCCAACATTTGGTTCATATAAGCGGTCAGAGCCTTTTTCTGCTTTAATTTTTCAAGTTCAATTTCTTTTTCTTTCAAAAGCTGTTGTTCTCTTAAAACCTTAGCTTCCTGTTCTTTTTTCCACTCAAATTCTTGACGTTTCTTTTCTTCTTCGGCGGCAAGTTTTTCTTCCATAGCCTTAGCGCGCTGAGCCTTAATCGCCTCAATTTCGTTTCTGACTTTTTCGCGGCGCAGTTCCAAAGTAAGCAATGTGGTTTGTTTTTCAATATCCGACATCTGGTTAAAAAGGTCGTTATTTACTTTTTCAAGCACACTGTCGCCAAATTCTTTGTTAACCGGAGCCGGTTTAGGAGCTTCGGGTTTAGCCATCAAAGGAGATGACGCGTCAGGCGCGCTAAGCGGCGAGGTGGTCGGAGCAACGCCGTTTGCCGGAGCGGGAGCCGGAATATCGCTGTTTTCAACGTTTTCCATGCCGAGTGAAAAATCCATATCGGCGTCAAAAGCTTCCGGCGCCTGATTTTTAGCGTTTGCTTTCGGAGCCGTGTCTGCTTTCGGAGCGGCATTTGCTGCCGGAGCCGGTTTAGGAGCCGCAGTCTTTGGAGCCGGAACGGTTGCCGGAGCCGGTGAGATTAAGCCGCTGTCAAGCGGGATAATATCATCGTCTAAAACATCGGGAATTTCCTGACCCATTAAATCTGCGCTTGGTTTAACAGCCTTTTCGGTATTTTTCTGCGGCGCTACTGCATTGTTGTCTTCAACCAATGAAACAACACCCTGAGCCTCACAGGTTTTGGCAACGCTTAAAGTAATAAGAGAAACCAAAGCGGCGGTGAGTAAATTTTTATTTAAAAGCTTATAATACATATATTGCTCCTTCGTAATACCAGTTATGGCTGTTTATATCATATTTAATAGTATTAATCTTAAGTCCTGAAAATTTCATTAACAAATCTAACCATTGTTTAGGATCATGGTTAGAAGTAAAGCTGAATTTTACCGAACGATAAACATTTTTCTGCGGAGATGTCCAAGTCTCGGTGTTCATACTGATAGGCATCTGCAATCCTTGGAACAAATCGTTTAAGGTGTTAACCAAATCAACCCCGTTCATTTCCGGTGGCGAGTTAAAGGTTTTAACGCCCGTAATCGGCACTGAAACAATCACGCTGTTACCGTTAGCGGCAATAGAGCGGCTTGAAAATGTAACGCCTGATTTATTAAGCGCTTTATCAATCCATGTAATACGCCCCATTTCACGCTTCCATGAAGTAACCAATCCGGTCGGAGTGCAGGTAATGCCCTCAATTTTCCAACCCGGAGTAACAATGCCGACCACGTCTTGCGTTGCTTTTAAGCAACCGATTAAAACGGCTTGCGGGTCTTGCAGATTCTCCCATGGTTTAGGTTCCGGCGGAGGAGGAGCTTTTTCAATTTGCCTGATGGGCACCGGAGTAACAATCGGCTTTTTCGGCGGCGCCAAAAACACTGAATTGATTAAGGTTGAAACGAGCCAAATTGCGGCAACGCCGATTGCCGCCACCACGGCAAACAGTTTCGGACCGCGCAAAGCTCTGATTTTTTGCAACTTTGCGTCGGCGCCTTTTTCAAGCAGGCTTTCAAGCGATATATTTTCAATATCGTCCAGACCCCACTCTTCCGGCGCAATTTTGCGACCCCAATCCGGAACCGCGAGCATAGACATAAACTGTTCTTTGGCGTCCTCTTCATTTAAAAAGAGCATATCGCCATCGGAGAGGATTATATCGTTACGAGCGCATACATACCACCATCCGTTGCTGACCTTAAACACCGCCAAAAATGACGAGCGGTCTGAGAGCGCGGTTGAAACGGATACAGCCGCCGCCGGCATTTTCTTTTTATATCCCTGATATGAAACGCACAAACCGAATTGCGGCGATTTACCGGGTTTTAAGCAGAAGAGGTCGGCGCCTTCCAAAACGTTTTCGGAAGCCTCAATAATTTCAACAAACGGGTCGTCCCGATTTTGCAGAGGCTGCCAGAACAAGCTGGCGGCATAAGTCACACCGCCGACGTCAAAGCTGGTACCCCAAGCTTTGGTTTCGTCTCTTTCCGCCGGATTAACTTCGCCGGAATAGTTTTCATCTAAATTAGCATCCTCTAACACGGTATTGTTCCTTTACTGTTAGTATTTCATTCTGGATTCGGGCACAAGCGGGGAGTCCAAAACCACAGGGGTTAACATAATAACCAAGATACTGCGGGTTTTTTCAGCCGTTGCGGTGCCTCCCAAGAGTGAGTTTTCTGCCGAGCCTACGCCGGTTTTTTTAGCGGAGTTTTCAACACGTTCATAACCGCTCAAGATTAAAGTTTCGCCTGATTTCAAAGCAACTTCCTGCGTAAAGCCGCGGGTTTCAATAATCGGGTTTTGAATGTATTGACCGCTGGTTTCGCCTCCGGTGGTTGAACCGCTGCCCAAGTCAACTCTTTCAAGTTCAATAAGGTCAGACAAGGTGAGGTTAAACATCAGCATCAAGCGGCCGTGTTCCAAAATACGCGGCAAAACATCAAGTGTAAAGCCGGTTTCAATTTCCTCCGTAGTGGTTGAAAGGTCATAATAGCTGCCGTCGCTACCGGAGTTGGTTTTTGTAATTTCAGAAATATAGTTCTGAGTTTTAACCACCTGAATAGGAGCCGGTTTGTTATTCAAGGTAGTAACCGTGCCACTGGTAATTAAGTTGGTGGTGCCTTGTTCTGAAAGGGCTTGAATAGCGCCTGCCAAAGTCCACCGACCGGACAAAATCGTCATAGACAGGTTGTTGGTAACTTCAGCGCCCAAACCGCCCGGACTTGCCAAACCTAAATCAGTGATGTGGTTATTACCCTTAAACGCGGCGGAAAGATTAAGACCATACTGGTCTGAATCCGAAACATTAACCTGCAAAACCTTAACGCTGATGGCAACCTGCCGTGAGAGGCGGATATTTTGTTCGTTAACAAATTTTGCCACTTTGCGAATATCGGTCGGAGTGCCGGTTAAAGTGATAGTGCCGTTTGACTGGTCCATAGTCAGCTGAGCCTCATTGCTAATCATTGATTTAATTGATGATTCAATATTAGCCCACAAGTCAATATTGGCGGTGTTGCTGAGCGAAACAGATGACGAGCCCGCGCTACCGTCGGTAGATGAACCGCCGACGTTAACCGACAAGGTCGGTTTGGTAGGCAAGGTGTATAACACAAAAGTTTTGGTGATAAATTTATAAAAATAAATTTGTTTTTTTTCATATTTCCACCAAATACCGAAACGGTTGCAAACTTCATCAAGCAAGCCGCTCAAAGGACCTTTGTATGAAACAAGCATTTTGGTGCTGTCGGTCCATTGCGCGCCGATAGATTCCAAGTTAGGCGCGTTGCCGTCAGCCTGTTGTTTTGAAGTTTCTTCTAAAGTCGGGTCGTATCTGACTGAAAGCGAAGTGATTTTGTTCAGCATATCGCCGATTTCATATAACGTAATCGGGCGGTTGCTGATTAAGGTAACCCCGTCCGGAGTTTCCAAATAACTGGGAACCGGGTCGCCCTCGTACTCAACTTCACTGGTGTCGCCGAGCCAAATATCGTCATTAACTCTGATAACATCGGTAACGGCAGGTGTTGTCGGAGCCTTTGCTTTTTCTTTTAAGACGACGGTGTTTTCAACTTCACGGTCTAAAGTGGCGTCAAGGTCGGTTGAAACGGAGCACGCCGCAACCAAAGCGGCAACTGCCGTACCAAGAGCTAAATTAAAAAACTTATTCATACGCATTTTCATCCTCCATCGTTTCAACGACTAATACGCGGTTTCCTTTATAAAATGTTGCAATCGGAGCCGGACGGGCGCGGGCGAAAGCTCTGATTAAAGCCGAGCTTACATCGGCAAAGCGTCCTCTGAACATGGCTCCGGCGCTCAAAACATAATTGCGGTTGGTGTTCCAAACCAAGCGCCAGCCTGACTGCTCGCTCCACTCAGTAAGCAAAGCTTTAAGGTTTTGACCTTCTTCGGCGAGCCAATCCTGAACAGGATCTTCCACATCGTCTGAATTGTCATCAGAATTATCTTCTGTTTCGGCAACAATAGTTTCATCAACTTTTATGTCCTCAGGAGCAACTTTTTCTTCGGGGGTTTCTTCAGGCTCAGTGGCAACACCGGCTTGTTCTTCATATTCAATAACCTCATCTTCAACTGACGGGGGAATAGACGCCGAGAGGTTATTGCCTGCTCCTGCCTGCGAGATTAATCTGTCGCGGGGAGTTCTTTCGCCGTATTCTCTAAAATCGGCGGCCGTACGGGTATAATTAACATACGGGTCGTTCGGACACATATTGGGGTCTGCCGTGTTTTGGCAGATATATTCGTCCGGCGGCACGGCGGCGTACGTTTCGTCAATATACACATCCATCGGGCAATCCGGACCGTTACATTGCGCCGTGTAGGCTGAATTATAGCGCACACAGCCGACCATACCCAAACACAACAGGCAGGCGGATAAGAGTAATTTATTATTCATATTTAATTCCCCTATGTCATACTTCATTACATTGTTGTTCCATCATACAGGTTGAATTTTAAATAATCAAGCGCCGCGCAAAACTTATTACCATGGGCGGTAATAAGAGCTGCCGTTGTCTTTATTTATTACAACCTCTTCATTATTGTTAAACCGAATATTCCTAATAATAAATGAATTTGGCTCGCGCGAGGTGAACACAATATTAATTTTTCTGTAATCCACGCCGCGGTTTGCTAAAATAGTGCTTAACAGGTTAAGCCTTTTCTTTTGCAGGGCAAAAGAGCCGGTGCCGTCAATTCTGATTTCAATATACAAATCGTCATTGTCGCGCGCGTTATCGGCAAAAGCGTGAATCCAGCGCAAAGTCTGCCCTGAAATTTCCGCTCTGTTGGGCTGAAACGAAAGTCTCAGCTCCGCCGGCAGAATTTTTGCCGGTTTGCTCTGCCCCGGAAACTTGTTTCCCACGCCGAAAAAGTCAAAAGTGCTGCGGCTCTGCCCTGACAATTGACTGATTTCGGTTTGCGGGTTTTCATCTTTACTTTTATCTTTGTTACCGGCAAACCATGAGGTTATACTTTTAAATAAGCCGGTTTTCTTTTCATCTTCATTTAAGCCGCCGTCATCGTTCGGTGCTGTCGCGGCGGGTTCTTTAACTTCGTCTTTTTTAGCCGGTTTGTCATCGGGCGAATATGAGAGCTGCGGCGTTAAATTCGGGTCGTTGGCAATATCGTCCGGTATCGGAATTAACAGGTTGGGCACCATTTGGTAAGCAACTTTGGTCTCGCCGCCTGAAATGTTGCCATCCTCTTCTTTAAGCGCCAAGCTGATATTTTCATCTTCCGCGGCGGGGCGCAAAAGGCTTGTTTGTTCTTCTGGTTTAGGTTGAGATTCGTCAGCCTCTTCTTCAGCGGCAACCGGAGTTTCCTCTAAAGGTTGCTCGCTTTGCGCAAATTGCTCCACTACCGCTTTGTTTTTGGCAAACCGATTTCCCTTAGCCACTACCCACGGGCTTTCTTCAGGCTGTTTTTCCGACATTTGTTGCCATTCGTTTTGCTTTAAGTCGGCTTCCGCTAAAGTTTTTTCTTCCGGAGCTTCTGCTTCCTCAATGGTGTTAACCAAAACATTCGGCTCCAACATGGCAATTTCAGAACCTGATGCGGAGTTTTGCACTTCTATTTGCTTATGAAGCGTGCCGGATGTTTCCACCAGCGGAATTTCATCGTCTTCAAGCGGGGCAACGCTTAAAGCGGCGTTATCTGTAACTGTGTTTTCCGCAACCACTATATTTTCAGCGCTAATATTTTTATCTTTCGGCGCATACAAAACTTTAAGCGGCTCAGAAGGTTTGCTTAATATAATATTTTGTGTTTTTTCATCTTGCAGGGTGTCGCTTATGTCGGCATACACAATGCCGCTTTGTTCATAAGCGGGCGCGGCAACTTGCGCGGAGGCTATTTCTTCCGGCTCTAACACAATTTCTTGCGCGGCGGCAAGGTCAGTGTTAATTGAGCTTTTGATAACTGTTTGGCTTGTTGCGGTAACGGTGTTTTCCGCCAAAACTTCCGGCTTTTGCTCTAAAGCCTCTTTCGGGGCGACAACTTCAGCCGCCGGCGCGGGAGCGGTTAAATCCTCAATCGCGCTCACGTCAACCGCGGTTGCGGCGGCAACCTGCCGAACCGTTAAGTCTTTCGGCTTTGAAAACAGAGATATATCCTGCGTTTTAATAACCTTGTTTCCGGTTTGGTTTTTCGGAGTTTCCGGCGCGCGGAAAAACACTTTACCGACGGCGGCAACCGCCAGTAAAGAGAATAAAAAGCTGTAAACAAAGTTTTTAACTGCTTTTTTCCGCATAATTTTTCAAACTCCTAATACGGCAATTTATCACGCCAAATCAATGCGTTTGCATACAATTTGGGTGCAAATCGCCCTTCCGGTTACAAAAAAGATACAACTGATAACCTTAAAATTGCGTTAATATAATGAAGTTGCGGAAATTTTTTCTGCCGCAGGCGTTTTGTAAGTTTTTTCGCCCGAAAGCTGTTTTAAAAAATTAGAGATTTTTTTACCTTTTAAAAATATACTAAAGCCCGTATTGAATGCCGAAGGTGAATATGAATTTTTTGTTACACGGCATATTTTTGTATTAAAAACAAAGCCTTAGCAAAAATTGCGCAGACTATAAAAAACTGGCAAAATGTTCTCAAATCTGGTATTCTATAAGTGTATAAGAAGTTTTGTCACGATATTTAAGGAGAAAAACAATGAAGTTTCTTAAAAACAATTTATTCACATTGTTAGCCTTGGGCTTAGTCTTTACAATGGCTATGGTTGGCGATGTGAGTGCGCAGACAACTGGCACTACTGTGATGGACACCGCTACCAAAAAGGCGCTTAATGTGTTTAACGCTGTTAAAACCATTATTTTCGTAGTCGGTGGTTTCGGTTTGGTTGGTCTTGCGTTCCAAGCCATTTTCGGTAAAGTAAAATGGGCGTGGTTTGCAGGTTTAGCCGTTGGCTTGGCGGTGCTTGCCGCTGCTGGTGCAATCGTTAAGTACGCAACCGGTCAAAGTCAAATAGCGGAAAAAGAGGGTGGTTTTAATGACTCGTTTGGCCAATCAACAGGTGGCGGTTTATAAGTTTTATTGTCAAAAGGAGAAAAACAATGAAGTTTCTTAAAAGCAATTTATTCACATTGTTCGCCTTGGGCTTAGTCTTTACAATGGCCATGGTTGGCGATGCAAGCGCGCAGGCAACTGGTACTACTGTTATGGATACCGCTACTAAAAAGGCGCTTAACGTGTTTAAAGCCGTTAAAACCATTATTTTCGTAGTCGGCGGTTTCGGTTTGGTTGGTCTTGCTTTTCAGGCTATTTTCGGTAAAGTAAAATGGGCGTGGTTTGCAGGTTTAGCCGTTGGCTTGGCGGTGCTTGCCGCTGCTGGTGCAATCGTTGAGTACGCAACTGGTGATAAAACGACTACAGTAGAAAACGGCAAATATGGAAGCTTTGGTGATTCATTCAAGGATTCTGCTCCTGGTATTTAGTATCGGTTGTCAAATATGGGGAAAGCCTCGTGCTTTCCCCTACGCTTAAATTATTTTAAGGAGAATTAAACAATGTTGCTTATAAATTTAAAGAAATACTTCAGCTTTGGTTTGCTGGTCTTTGCGCTTTCTTCAATTTTATGCGCAACTGATTCGTACGCCGTGTTTAAAGATTTAACCCAAACCGGCGGCGAAATTTTTGAGGGCATGAAGGGCATTATATACGGCGCCGCCGGTTTTGGTATTATCGCCATCGCCATCGGCAGCTTTTTCGGCGCCCTTAACTGGAAGTGGCTCAGCGCCATTATAATCGGTTTGGTGGTAATATCTGCCACCGCCGGCATTATTAATTATTTGGCGGCGGATACCGGCGCCAATGTCAGCGTCAGCGGCATTAGAGATACTTTAGTTAAGGCGGAATAACTTGAACGGAGGCGGTCATGAAACATCAATTTAAATATTTGTTTTTAACTCTGCTCTTGGGTGTGCTGCTGCTTCCGGCAAGCGCCATGGCGGCGGATAATATCTTTCAGGAAATATCGCGAAAAATGATGACCACGGTGATAGACGTTCGCCGTATTGTTTATGTGATTGCCGGTTTTGGTTTAATTATGTTTACCACGCTGGCCATTTTTAACAAAATCAGCTTTAAACACCTTGCTTATATTATGATTGGTTTGTCGTTATTAGCGGTGATGATGCCGTTTATTAACTATTTTGCCGGTGTTAATCTTGAAGATACTCAGTTCAGTTACGGTAACTTTATTAATGGAGGCTCGGCGATTGTCGGTAGCGACATCCCGAACCAGGATGGCGGCGGTAAAGATTGTACAGGTCAAGATTGCCCGAACGGCACCCCAGACCAAGACCCTAACGCAGAAATAGAAAAAGAACTTAATAAAACCCCCGGCGGCAACGGCAATAATAACGGCGGCGGCAACGGCAATAATAACGGCGGCGGTAGCGGCAATAATAACGGCGACGGTAGCGGCGTGGGCATGCAATCAGCCGGTGGTTTAAATCTACCGGCTCTCCCCGGCGGCAGCGCTGAGGGCGCCAACAGCGGCGGTTTAATTCCGCCAACCACTACCGGAGGCAATACTCCTAAGGTTACCGAATGGGATTCCAACGGCTGTCGTTATAACAACGGCGCGCGCCAATGTTGCTCCGGCAAAATTCAAGACGGCGTATGCAAAAAAAATCCGGCGCAGGTAATGGCGGATATTCTCCGCATCGCCAATGCCGGTATTGCCGGCGCCAATCAGGCGCTTAACACGGTTGAATACGCCAAATTGCTCCAAAAAGCCGTAGAAAACGGCGCGGTGAATATCGGCGATATTATCTCCGGTGACGGCAAGGCGTTAGATAAATTGGGCGCGTTGGCGGCATCAATCGGAATGAGCGCTGACCAAATTTACACCAGCAGCGGTCATCTTAACGGTAATTTCCAAAACTTTTTAGCTAATTTAGGTTATGTTATTGACGGTACCAGCGGCACTAACGCCGGCTCCTCTAGCATTGCCAATTCCGGCGTCGGCGCGGCGGTTGGTGGTGTAACCGGCGGTATTCAGGGGGGCGCTGATGCTGCCTCAGATGCTGCCGTTTTAGGCAGAGAAATTTACCAAACCGGTAAAAACGGCGAGGCGCTCGGCGACCGTGTAGACGACTTTTTCGGCAATTAACTTAAACGGGCGGAGCCTGCAAACTCCGCCTGCCCATTTGCTAAAAAGTGGATTATTTGCTAAAAGCAGTTGACGCGGCTCAAATAGCGCTTAAAAATATAAACATAATTATTAGAGGAAGCAACAATGCAGGATATGATATTAAAAGCAGTGGCGCAGCCGCCCAAAATATTTTGGGGGCCGGTTTTGCCTGTGGTGCTTAATGCCGGCATTCAGTTTCCGGTAATGTTTATGGCAATCGGAGTTGCAGATATTAACCCGTTGCTTTTTGTGGTCACGTTTGTGTTGGTGCATGCCGCCATTGTTTTTGCCGGAGTTAAGGAACCTCATCTTTCGGCAATGATACAGGCTTTCGGGCAAACCAACTTAGTTTCAAAAAATTTGTATCCGGAAAAGGGGAATAAATTTGAGCCCTGATTTTGATTTTTTTAATATGTTTGTGTCCGGCCTCACTAACGCTGAAGTTGTGGTGGCCGTTGTCGGTTTTATCTCAGCGGCGGCGTTTGCGGTTTTGCTCTCGTCCAAGTTCGGCTCGTGGGTTTTGCCGCAACCGCGTGAGTCGCGCGTGTCAGACTTTTTGCCGTTTGCTGAAATTATGTCAGACGGCATGACCATCCGTTGCACCAACGGCTCGTACTCTCGTGTGTTCCGTGTTACGGGGCTTGACTTGGGCTCCGCCACGCCGGAAAAAATGTATTCCATGATGGAAGCCCGCAAATCATGGATTGACAACCTTTCGGAGCTGCAAATTGTTTGCCGCGTTATCACCGACCGCGAACGCACCGCACTTGATAACGAGCAGGGCAACTTCAACAACGAAATTTTAGAAAAAGTTTCTGAAATCTGGATGAATAATATGAGCCGTGTTTACAGCAATAAACACTATATTATATTATCGGTTATTGACCGTAAAGACGCGCTCAAAGACTTAAACTACGCCAGCCAATCGTTGATTGCCACCCTTGGCGAATACGGGGTTACCCCAATGCTTGAAAGCCCCGATGGTCCGGCAACCGACAGCCCGTTTTATGTTTTCAGCCGCTTGTGCAGTCCGGTTTCAAAGCCGCTGCCCAAAGTTCGCAACGCCAAAGGCGCCGAACTTAATGAAATGCTCACCGCCGACCATATTCATTTTACGCGTGAAGACGGCATTATCCGCTTTTTCAGTGGCGATAAGGAACTGTATGAAATTGTAATGGGCATTCGCACCACCGGCGATTATATGGACGAGAGTATGATTGTCTCGCTCCTTTCCATTGACTGCGAGTTGGTGCTGTTGCACAACGTTCGCCCCATCTTTAAGCCGCAAGCCCGTATGATGCTTATTCAGCAACAGCGTATGGCCACCTTAACCAGCTTTTCATCTGAGGTGGTAAACCAATACGGACAGGCGCTTTCAACCATTGAAGACAGCGATGCCGATTATCAGGCTTTAACCGAATATTCAATGAGCATTTTAATTAAAGGCTCCAGTAAAGAAGAGCTTGACTTTGGCGAAAGCGAAGTGCAACGTATTTGCCGTACCTACGGCGTAACGCCGGTGCGCGAGGGTTGGGTTACGCAGGCAACCTTCTTTAGCCAGTTCCCGACTTATGACACCTATCCCAGAACTTATCGTTACTTATCGCGCGTGGTTGCGCTTGCCATCTCGTTTGACAAGCCGTCCGAAGGCTTCGGCAAAAGTGACTGGGGTCCGGGAGCTATTACGGTGTTCCGCACCATGTCGGGTTCGGCGTACCGCTTCCAGTTTCACGTTTCATCTGAAGAATCTGCCGTTGCTCACTGCTGTATTATCGGTCCTACCGGTCAAGGTAAAACTACCTTGCTTACGTTTTTGGCAGGGCAGGCCATGCGTCACGGCGACCTAAAAGTGTTTTTCTTTGACCGTCACCGCGGTGCCGAAATTTTCACCCGTTCTATCGGCGGCGCCTATGTTGGTTTTGACGGCGATGAAAAGAACGTTTCATTAAACCCGTTTGATACTGAAAACACTCCTAACAACCGTGCCTTTTTGCGCCGTTGGATGAAGTCTATCACCATGGCGGACGACGCTTTGTCAGAACGTGAAGTTGCCCGCGCCGTTACCACCGCGTTTGACTATCTGCGCCCGGAAGAACGTATTATGAAAAACTTGTACAAAAGCTGTTTTTCGCCGACCGGAACCATGCGCCGCGAGCTTTATCGTTGGATTAACCCTGACCAATACGGCAATATTTTTAACGCCGACACCGATAGCCTTGACTTAAAGTCTAAGCGCTTTATGGCTTTTGACTTTACCCATATTTTTGAAGATGAAACCCTGGCTCCGGCGGTAATCAGTTACATCATGCACCGTATTCAGGGTGAGACCGGCGAAACCGGCGTGCCATCGCTGATTATGATTGATGAAACCGCGCCGATGTTAAAGCACCCGATGTTCCGTGATTACTTTATTATCGGTTTGCAAGAAGGTCGTAAAAAACGTCAGGCGTATTTGTGCGCGTTTCAACAACCGAACATTATTGATAAATTAGGCGTCGGCGAGGTTATTCGCGGTCAGTGTCAAACCGTTATTTTCTTCCGCAACCCGCAAGCCATGATTGAAGACTACGCCAACTGGAACTTAACCCAGAGCGAGCTTGACTTTGTGTTTGGTAAAACCTACCGCGATTTTCCGTACGCTATTTTGCTCTCGCGTCCGGCAACCGGAGAATCGGTAGTCTTAGATGTAAACTTGGGAGCGTTGGGGCCGTATCTTAAACTGTACAATTCAGGTCGTAAAAACGTATTATTGGTTGAACAGTTGATTAAAGAATACGGTGAAGATAACTTTGTTACAAAATATTTAAATATGGCGTAATTTTGCAAAAATTGCTTTGTGGCATATAGTTTTTATGTTAAAATATTAATATTAAGAGCGGACTGTTAAAGGAGGCCGGTATGATTAAGAAAAATATTACTTTTGTAACCGCAGCGGCGTTTTTATGCGTTGCATTACACACCACCCCGTGTCAGGCTTTTTTATGGCCGACTTTTGATATTGCCGAGGTGTTAAATACCATCTCCGGCTATGTTACCAAAGCAAAATCAACTGCTTCCACCATTAAGTCAACATTATCGGTCGGCAAAATTCAGCAGGCCATCGGCGATAATGTCGGCGCTCTTTCTAAATTTGTGGATGAAAAAGAAAAAGCTGAAAAACTCCGCCAACGCCTTGAAAAGCAAAAACGCCGCGCTGAGCGTTTGGCTAAATTACGCGCTCAGTGGGAGGCTGAAATCGGCAGTATTGTTAACAATATTAAAGATCCGTATCTGCAGCTCGGCAAATATAATCTTTCTGCCACCACTAAAGACATTTTAAGCAAAGGCGATAAATATAATGACGGCGGACAAAAAGCTTATGACGCCGCCAAGGCGGAATATGAGCAGGCAAAAGCTGAATATGACCGTCTTAAACAGCGCTATGAAACCGCTTCAGAGGCAGAAAGAGCCTCGCTTGAAGACGAATATCTTGAGGCTTTGCAAAAATATAATGCCGCCAAAGCCAAATTTGACGATGTTTCATTATCGTATCGCCCTGATACCGGCTCCGGCAGTGAAGATTGGGACACCGGCGATGAAGAATTTGATGAAAATTTTGATGATGACTTCGGTTATGATGGCGGTTTTGATGATGTTCCTGACCCGACCCCGGGCAGCGATAAGTCTGATAATCCGTCCGCTCCGAGCGAGCCGGATAATCCGCATGTTCCGACTTTGCCTAGTGAGCCGAGCACTCCTGAAGCTCCGGCTTTGCCTGATGAACCGAGCGATTCTGAACTTCCGGTAACTCCTGATTTTGACGGCAGTAATGATGCCGGGTTCGGCGGGGTTGAGCCTGATTTGGGCATAAAGCCTGATTTTAACGACAGACCGCTCCTTAAACCTGATTTTGATGACGGAAGCGCTTCTGACGGCGAGCGTCGCTTTAAGTACAATACTTCCGCCGCCGATAAAACCGATGATATTATCAGCTCGTATGCCGTAATGACTAAGCCCGCGGCTTTTGCGCAGTTTGTTAAGAAAAATCCAAAGTTCAAAACCGGAACCACTAAAGACGGCAAGTTTATCTATTCTGATGAAATTGCTAAAAAATGCGATATGGACGTAGATGAACTTTCCGAGGAAAAAGTCGCGGAATGTGTTAAAAAATGGGTGGTTGACTTGCATGATCCTAATGCGGAAGTTGCCGCCGAATGGCTCCGCGTATACAAAATTGCCAAGCATGACCATATCGCTAATGACTTGGCGGTGGCTTTAACTCATAAAAACTATTCCGCTAACTTTTTGAAAGTTAACGAAGATCTTGAGAAAAAATCTGAGGCTTTAACCAACGAGCGCGAAGAAATTTCATTTTCGGGTAATGTGGCTTTAATTAACCAAGAAATAATTATCCGCTTAATGGAATCTTTAACCGGTCAGTTGGTTACTGAAAGCGTCAGCACGCTTGAAATGCTTGATCCTGATTATTACAAAGATGACAAGAAGGATGAAGGCAATGAGTAAGCGGTTTAAATTTGCAGTCATGCTTTTAGCCGGTATGCTTTATGCGGTTCCGGCCAAGGCTGATATTGAGGCGATAGAGGCCGCCATTAACGCCTTTGTCATTAAATATCAGGCGGTAAAAAAACAGGTGCAGGATGTTTTAACCGAGGCTAAAAATTTGGCTTCTGAAACCAAACAGGGCTTCCGAGACGCTAAAAAAGACCTGCAAAATATTAAAGATTTTAAGCTTGAAGAGCTTGATCCTAAAGAAATTGTTAAAACCGCGGTGCTCTCCGGTATGGAAAACAGCGTTGATGAAAAACCCAATGAAGATGAAAACATTGAAACCGTAAAGTCAACTTATAACCGTACATGGGGCGAAGATCACAACAACACCGTGGCGCGCAAACTGAGTGAATCCATTAATCGCGAAAATCAGGTTGCGGCGGCGCAGTTATACGCCCGCGCGCTGCTTTTGCGGCAAGAGTTGTTAGAGGAAGAAGACCCTGAATATTCGCTCAATACCATAGAAGAAGCCTTTAATGCCAGTAACTCCATGCAGCTGCGCTCGCTTGCGCGATGGGAACGAATTATGGGTATGCAGGATGCTATAAACTCATATAAGAGCACTATGGCTATTCAAAACTATGAAAATGAAAAATCAAAAACGCAGGAGGGTGACAATGCAGAAAAATAAATTTATTCTTTTGCTTTTGGCGCTGACCTGTGTCGGCCCTCAAGCTCGCGCCGGCTTAAAAGTTGACGTGGCGGCAACAGCGGGCAAAGTTGTTTCCGTGGTTGAGGAAACCGCCGAAAAGGCAAGCACGGTGGTAAATACCGTGGCCGGTAAAGTGCAAGAGTTTTATACCGGCGCCAATACCGCGTTTGAGAGCGTTAAAGCCCTTAAAGAAGATGTTGCGGCGGCAGCTTCTTCCGTACAAGATACTTATGAAAACACTCAGAAAAAAATTGATGAAGTTACCGGTACGGTTGAGGGCTTAAAAGATAAAGCGGTTAAAACTTATGAAGAGCAAGTTGAAGGTTTAAGCGGTTCGGATGCCGGACAGGTTTCGCAAATTACCAAACAGCTGACCGACAAAGAAAAAGAAATTGAAGACTATAAAAAGAACGCCGAAACTCAGCTGTTGGCCAATCAGCAAAGCGCCGCTACCAACTTAAAAATTTTGCAGCAAATGTATGATGAGGCAACCGATGAAGATGTTCGCAATGTTATCGGTACGCAAATTACTTTTGCGGAGCTTGATTTGCAAAATTATGTAAATCAGGCGGAGCAGTTTGAAAAAGATGAAGACAGTTTTTTACAAGACGATGAAGAATATCAAAAACTTGTGGAAGAGAAAAAACTGCTTGAAAAACAGCTTGCCGAATTTGGCATAGATACCGGTAAAAAGTTTTTTCAAACCTCGCTTGCTTCAATGCTTAAAAAGAGCCCGGAAGAAAAAACCACGGAATATAATGCCATGATAAAAGAAAACTTCTTGTTGCCCGATGAGCCCGAAAACGAGCCTAATGTTAAGCGTATTCGCACTCATCGTGAAGAAGTTTTAACCGCTGATGTTAAAAACGCCTTTATCACGGCCGCTCAGCTTAAACTGAACTTTGACGATGATTTAGAGCGCTTACAACGCAAAAAAGATAATATCGCCGCGGTTGATGCCAAATTAACGGCCGGCAACCTGCTGATTGAACAGCGGATTGAAGATATTAAAATTTTGTATAACTACACCAATTTAATAATTGCCGATATGCGCTTAAAAACATCGTTAAACATCCGTAACCAAAAATATCGCTTGCTGAACTATGATAAAGATCCGGCAAAGCTTAATTTGGATAATTACGTGTTTACGGTCAAAGATGTGCCTACCGATGAAGACAAAACCGGCATTTTGGCAGGCGTAACCGATTAGTAAGGAGTAATAAGCAATGAAAAAATCATATTTATATTTAGGTTTATTTACCTTTACTGTCGCATTACTGCCGTTAAAGGCAGACGCGTGGTTGATTCCTCCGACCCCGATTACTCCGACCCTTGACGTGGCGGGAGATGCCGGCTCGGCGGTGCAGGGCGTTTTTGCCAAGCTTTCAACGGTTTATGACTCCTACAATCAAAAACAAGCCGAAGTGCTTGACGCCTTAAAATCTGCGGGCAAAATTATTCCGTTCAAAATAGATACCTCGGTTTTGCACAAAGAAAAAGGCTATCCGGCTATTGCGTCCGTTCGTACCATTGAAGCCTCAGAAGTGGCGGATATTACCGATGAAGAGTCTATCGTGGAGGCTATGGATAAATTGTTTTATACCTACCCGTCCGATGTGCTGAAAAAATTTCCGAAATATCCGGAAGCTGTTAAAAAAGCCTATCGCCAAAAGGGTATGGAGTTCGGCAACGATTCTATGATTGAAATGTACATCGCCGTCCGCGATTTGGAATCCCGCATGATTAAGCTTAAAGAAGAATTTGACGCTTTAAGCGGTTGTTATGTTCAAGGTGAAGAAAACAATAACAGCACCACCTGCGAAAGCGCTTCTCCCAATGATGAAGAATTAGGCGTGTGGACAAACTATTATAAGCTTAACGCCATTTACGATTCTATGCTTAAAATAACGGAAGAATTAATGGCGGTTAAAGCGCAATATGAGGTTGCGCAGGCTATTTTGGCCGGTATAACTCCGCGTATGCCGACCGATACGGAAGTAAATCATACCGATGAAGAAGAAAAAACAAGTTATAATGATGTGTTTACTTATACGCAAACCACTCCGATGGCCTTTGCGCAAAAAACTTTTGGTGACTTTACGGTTGTTCCGGTCAGCAGCAATATCGCCGGCGTGCCCACGGTTACGGACGCCAAGCCCTATGAGGTTAAAACTCAGTTTACCGGCACGGCTAAGCAGTTTCAAAGCTCGGCGGAAGCCAACAATGCTTATCAAACTTTGCAGCTTGCCTTAACCGCGCATAATCTTAAACGTCAGTTGCCTGAATATAAGCGCGGCTTTGAAGAATATACCAAAATGAAAAAGCTTCATGAAAAAGCCATTGAGCAGCTTTTAAAATCAGAGCAATGCGCCGTAAAATTTGTAAATAAATATTATTCCGGTCCGGTTGAAGTTTGGGCAGGCGAAGGGTGCAACTATACCGGCACTAACCTATACTGCGACAGCGGCAGACCGGTAACGCCCGAAAACTTAAAAAAATTACAAGAAGGCGACGTGCTGTGCGGCAAAAAAATTTGCAGCAGTTACGGCATTAACAAATATTCAAATCGCGGCGGTATGAGCGGTTGGCTAATTTCAGCCTACAAAGCAGCCAAAGCGGTAAAAACTTTGGAGTTGACCTCTGATGACTACTCTACCAGTTTAATTGCGGACGGCGATGGCGGTATTGACGCTATGGAAAAAAATACCGAACGCTTAAAGCAGGAAAACGCAAGCGGCTTGGGCGACAGTTCGTTATTGCGCCCGAGTGACGAGCCTAAAGCCGAGGCCGAAAACCGCCGTGAAGAACTGATGACATGGCAGCTTGGCGCTGAAATGGCCAAGGCTATCGGCGCCGATATGGCTTCATCAAGTCCTAAATGGGGCGGCATGAGCGGCGCATACCCGATTTGGACTGATGAAAAACATGTTTATGACCAATATCTTGAGTTAAAGTACGATAATATCAAAAAATATATCAATAATGCCGATTTAAGAGTTGTTGCCGTTAATTTGGCAATGACCATCAGCGATGCTATTACTGATTTTAACGGCGAACCTGAGTTGCCGGAAGATTTTACGATTGATTCGGTTAAAGAATTTAATGCCACGGCGTTAACCAACATGCTTCCGCTTGCTGAAACTGCGGTTGCCGCTGACGCGCCGGTTTCAAATTTGGCGGCGGCTAAACAAAAAGCCGATGCGGCGGTTAAAAAAATGCGTGATGATTTTCTGGCAAATTTAGCCGTGCTTGAAAATCAAAAAAATTCTGTTTATGCAAGCTTAGATGCCGCCAATCTTGAGCTTAACGGCATGAAAGAAAAATATAATGACGCGGTTAAAGAACGTCAAGAAGCCGAGGCCAACGCTGATTATCAAAAGCAGACCATTCAAATTTCGCAAGAAAAGAGTAAAGAGTCCGCCGCTTATGATAAAAGCTTTGAAAAACGCGGCGAACAAGGCGTTGTCTATATGCAAAAAAAGGCTGAAGAAGCCAAAGCTAAAGAAGAAACTGCCTTAAACGGCATTGAGGCTAAGCGCGAACAAATAGACAAGTTGCGCTCTCAGCTTGAAAGCATAGACGAAAAAATTGCCCGCTTAAAGAGTAATTATGCCGCCACGGCTTCAGCTCTTGAATATCAAAACATGCAGGCCTTAAAACAAGCCATGCAACAACAGCAGGAAAGTATTGTTCAACACTCGCTTTCCGGCAGCAGTTTTGTTTCTGAAGCGCTTAACTTTGCAACCGAAGAGGCTGAGCTTAAACAAACTTATTTGTCGGCGGTTCTCGGCGTTACCGATAATGCGATTGCCGCCTTCAAAACCGCGGCGCTCGCAAGCGTTGACGAGGCTTATGCCAAAATTCAGGGTTTAGGCGAGGCACGTTACACTTTGGCCGGTCATCAGCAAATTTTGCAAATTCATCGCGAAATGCTGCAAAATATGCAAGAAGTAAACGCCACCTTTGCCGGTTCGGATTTGCTTTTGTTCGGCGATGTTAAGGCTCTGGCCAAATTGGCGGCAACTACCATTGTTGAGCAAATGTGCAACGGTGACAAATGCTATCAGGCCGATGATAATTACTTTGTCGGACTTGACCCGAAAATTGCTGATTTTCAGGCGCCTAAAGGCATAACTGTCAGCTACACTCCGCCGATGCGCGAGGTTGTTCACTTTGACGGAGTTGACTTCGGCAATGTTGTAAAATCAGATTTGTGGAAAACCACCCGCGCTGACTTTTTGGCCTACGGACAAGATATTCCGCAGATTTGGAAGCTTATTTTGGAACCGAACGGCTTTGTGGAGCGTGATGTTGATGTTACTGAGGTTTTAGGCGGTGTAAACAACACCGACGCCGGCGATAATCTGCTCCGCGGCGATAAATATCCGTGCGCTTACGGCAACTATGTGGTTGACATTAAAAACGGCGAGTACAAAGTTTACAACAAAAAGGTTACTACCAAAAAATGTACCGATGTTAAGTCTGTTAAGGTAATTATGGGCAGAGGCTATATAACCTTTAATGACGGCGCTGATTTTAAGACCGGCGCGGTTGAAAATGAATCAACCTCTGAGCCTGAGGGCGTAAGCGAATTGGCGCAAATTTTGGCCTATACCGGCGATGCGGTTATTTCCTTCCCGCCCAAGGTTACTAACGGCGGCTTAGGCTTTAGCAACACTATTGTAAAAATTATGCAATATTTAGATGAGGCTGAAGCTGATGACAGTGATGACACAAGCGATGAGGAGATTCATAAAATGAATACTTACCGCAAAGCTTTGTATACCCGTAACGTTTTCGGCGATTATCTTAACTTTGTTGAAATGGAAACTCATTATCAGGATTCGGTTGATGAGCTTGAAGTTAAAATGAAAGAAACGCGCGAGTTTCTGATAAAGAAATTTGCCGATATAGGTTATACTCCTCCGGCCGATTTTGACTTGTCGGATGAAGGCACCTTTAACACCATTTCATCAGCGTTGGACGGTCGTAAAAATGCCTTAACCGCTGAGGGCTTAAAGCAAATTTCAGAGGTTAAGCCGTTAAATGACGCTCTGGAAGAAAAAATCAAAAAGATAAAGAACATCGCGGGCTCTTTGCAAATGGATAATGAAGAGTTGGTTGATTTAGACGATAACACCGTGCCTGGTTCGGAATTGTCTGAAAAAATCAAAACCGCGCGGGCTGATGAAAAAGCGCGTTCAAAATATGAAGACGAGGCTGAAAAAGAGTTTCAGAACAATTTGAACAGCTTTGAAGAACCTTATTGCGGAACTGAAGAGTAAACGGGATAAAACATGGTAAATCAACTTGGAAACGGAAACGAAACTTTATCTATAACCGATGCCAACGCTGCTCCGCGTCAGGTTAATTACATAACCGACAAGCAATCGGCCGTAAAAAGCGCCAAAGAGCTTTATTATTGCTGGTTGTCGCGGCTTGTGATGTTGTTTGCCATATTATCGCTCGGCTTTTTTACCAGCGCTTCATTAGTGCTGTTTAAGCTTGCGCCTGAGGTTATGGTTGAACCGTTTTTAATTATCAAGCAAGACAGTTCCGATACTATGGTTCGCTATGAAACCATTGCTCCCGACATGCCTTCTTCCAACCAGATTATGGATCTTTTTATCCGTCAGTATGTTATTTTGCGCAACACGGTCTTAAATGACGAGCGCGAAATGCAAAGCAGGTGGTTTGCCGGAGGCATGGTGTCATATTTGTCATCGCCTTCTGTTTATGCCGAATTTAAGGCCAAACAGCTCAAGGACCTTGGCGATTTGCTTAAAAACCGCGTGGTTCGCGATGCTGAAATTATTTCAATCGGCCGCATCGGCGGTGAAAAAAGCCGCGTGTGGAAAATAGACTTCCGTACTTATGACTTATCGCCTGATATCCGTAATTCTGAAAACGGCAGTATGGTGTTGGTTACCAAGTATTGGACGGCGTCGCTAACCGCGGTTTTTGTGCCGGAGCGTATGTTTATGGCCAAACGTTTGATGAACCCGCTCGGCTTTACCGTTACCAGATATTCTCAGACAGAAGTTGAAATTCTTTAATTTATATTAATCTTTTTACTTTATGCTATACTCAAAAGTCGTCTAACTTGTTGATAAGTTGGTGATTTGGAGTGTTCGTATTAGACTTTTTAAAATAAAAAGTTTAATGTGATAATGTCTGGAGATAAAAGGATACGGCAATGTATAAAAAAATAATTTTATTTTTAGTGATTATTGTCTTGTCGGCGTGCAGTTTGTTTGGTTCATACTATGAGCCTGAACCGGTCGGCGTCGGTAAAGACGTAAATGAACTTAAACTTTCTCCGTGTGCCTGCATTGAAGTTGAACTTCCGCACACCCTTCCGGATTGGTTTGTCGCAACAATATAACGGGTTAGGTAAAATATGGCAGATAGGTTAGGTATAGGCAACACACAGCAACGATTAATTGCCGGACAGGGCGGAATGCCTCGTCAGGCGGTGCGTCGTCCTCAGCCGCAGCGGCGTCATGCTGACGATATTGTCGTAAACGCCAGTGAAAAGCGCTATTTGTGGACGGCGCGCGCGTTTGCGGTAATTGTGGCTATCAGTCTGTGTTGCAACTTGGTTTTAATTTTGGCCATAACTCAGCTTTTGCCGCTGTATCGCCTTGAGCCGTTTTTATTAACGTTTGAAAATAAACAGGAACAGGTTTATGACATTGTTCCGTTGCGCAATATGGAAGACCGCAAAGCCATTACTGAAGTTTTTGTGCGCGAATATGTGCTGTTGCGCAGCGCGTTTACCAACGATGTGTCCGAAATGGAATCTCGTTGGATGCCGGGCGGACAGTTGCAAGAAATGTCATCATCGGCGGTTTATCAGTCGTTTATTGAAAAAACCGCCAGACCGGCCTTAAATATAATTCGCAATCGCGGCTTAATCAGAGTGGTGCGGATTATGACCGTAAACGAGCTTGGCCGCGGCTTATGGCAGGTTGAATATGAAACGCGTGATATGTATCCGGATTCATCTGCGCCGGAAATTAATTATTGGACCGCTTCTTTAAGAATTATGTATCGTAAAAAGACCGTTAAATATGGTGAACGCTTGAATAATCCGGTAGGCTTTACCGTTACCAGATATTCGCTTTCACGCAATAAAGCCGAGTAAACAAAAGGTGTTTGAAAAATGAAACGTTGTGTTAGTAAAATATTGTCAGTTTTTGCATTAATGGCGGCGCCGTTAACGGCGCATGCGCAGGCGAGCATTGACAGCTTAAACCAAAATGCCGACCAAAGTCAGGGCATGTATCAGCCGATGAACATGGGCTACACCGGCATCAGCTCATTGGGTATGATGCAAAGCGCATGGTTGGACCCGTTGCAAAATTTGGGCGAGGGACAAAGCAAACCGGCTTATTCCCGCTATTACTGGTCGCCTGATTTGGTTTTGCCGGTGCGCTTGCGCGAAGGCATGTTAACGCTTGTAAATTTTCCGGAATGGGAATTGGTTGAAGATGTTTACATCGGTGACAGTAAAACTTTTGACGCCCGTATTTCAGGGCCTAACACCTTGTTGTTGTATCCTAAATCAGGCGCGATGGTCGGTGTTGATACCAACATTATGGTTTTTGGCCGCTCGGGTAACAAATATGCGTTTTATGCCCGCAGCGAAGGCGTAAATACCGAGCGCTTAACTAACTCTATTATTGATATTGAGGTTGTGGACGCGGAAAAAAACGGGAGTTCCGTCGGCGCTATCGGAGGTGGTAGTTCCGGCGGCAGTCGTGTAAATGCCAGCGCTTATCGCGGCGGTAACAATAAGTCGGCAGATTCGTTATTTACCAAACGCAATCAAAAAGAAGACTGGATACAAAGTATTCCGCTTGACCCGACCAAGTTTCGTTTTGATATAGAGGTTTATGTTCCTAACCCCGATGATGTGGTTATTGCGCCGGAGCGCGTATGGCGTGACGATATTTTCACCTATATTGATTTTGGCGAAAAGGCCTTAAATATGGTTCAGCGCCCGATTGTAACCTTGATTGTTGAGCGCGTTGAAACTCCGGTCGGTTTCCGTACCGCCGGACCTAACAACCGCCTGATAATTGTTGAAGGTGTCGGCGATATGGTTTTGCGTAACGGCAAACGCTTAATTTGCTTAAAATTGCGCCGTGCCGATGATGCCGGACTTGAAAATATAAGCTATGCCGAAAGTGATGATTGGCAGGTTCCTCCCGCTTTGCCGTCAGGCAAAAAGGCGTCTGTTTCCGGTAAAGGCGGAGTTGTTCAGGGCTTTGAAGTTAACGGAGCCGACGGCTCTAACGGATATAACGGCTATAATGCCGGAACTGCCGGTGCTAACGGTAGCGCTATGAACGGTGTGGGCGGAGCAACTTTTGTCGGTGTTGACGTTAATGCCGTTAGCGGAAACAACGGTGGCAATGCCGGAGCCAAAGGCGCGTCTTTTGGCGGCGGTATCGGCGGTAAAGGCGCTCTTGACCTTGATTACAGCAAAATGCACCATATTGATAATAAGAGCAAATTGCCTGAAGGCAAAAATCCGTTTGCCGATTATCGTTACGGCAGCGGCTTTGAAGGCGATGATGTTGCCAGCATTTCCGTAGAGCTTGGCACAGATTCCGATGTCGGCAATTTGGAAAATTTATGGGGAGAACTTTCGCGCAAATATTCATCGGCGTTAGGCGGTTATCAGCCGTTTTATTCGGTTGATGCTCCGGCCGACGGTCAGGGCAGAGAACTGTTCCATTTAAGAATCGGACCGGTTCAGTCCATTGACGCCGGTGATGAAATTTGCAGTCAACTCGGCCGTAACGGCGTGTTCTGCAGCGTGGTTCGTATTCAGTAAAGCATAGGTAAGATGAGTAAAGAAGTTTTAACACATTCTGAAAGATATGTTCGTAAAACCAACCGAATTATTTTGATTGTTGGTATTACTTCTTTTGTGGTATTTTTGTTTGGCTTGTTGCTGTTGTTTTCAAGCGGCGCCGCTCCTGAAGAGTCGCAAGAGCCGGTGTTTACCGCTGATGACAATGTGATAGATTTTAATGAAAATACCAATCCGCTCATCAATAATCTTGAATTTGAAGATGTGGAAGAAACAGAACTTCCGATTACCACCACGCCCAATCCGGTTAATATGGGGCAGGTTGTGTTGGGTACTGACGCCAAAAATGTGCTGACTATCGGCACTACCGGCAAAACCCCTATACGGATTGTTTCGGTACGGCTTGCCGAGCCTCCGTTTGAGGGCTTTCGTTATGAGGATGATTGCAGCGGCAAAGAATTGCGTGGAAATCAAACCTGTAATGTAACCATGCAATGGTTTCCGACCACCGGCGGCAATGTGCAAAATAACTTTATTGTTTCGTGGCATGAAACCAATGTCGGAGCTCAAAATGCCAAGGCTGAAAAAGTTCCGGTTGACGGTAAAGCCGTTACGCAGGCCGATTGCAACTTTTGCACCACAACTCCTTCCGGCGGCAGCGCGGACGGTGCGGAAAGAATGTTAATTCAAGATGCCGACGGCAATATTATAGGATATGTAACTCCAGACGGGCGCGCATTTGACTTAAACGGTAATGAAATCGGTTATCTTGACTCTAACGGCAATGTTATTGATAAAAACGGTAACATTATCGGTAAAGCCGTTTCCGGTGAAAATTTGGTTGTTCGTGATTCTAACGGAAAAATTATCGGTTACATAACTCCGAACGGTAAAGCTGTTGACTTAAACGGCAATCGTTTAGGCACGGTTGATGCGAACGGCAATGTTTTAGATAAAAACGGCGGTGTTATCGGCAAAGTTTCAACCGGCGACACTATGGTTATTAAAGATGCTGACGGTAATATTATCGGCTATGTAACCCCGGACGGCAAAGCTGTTGACTTAAACGGCAATGAAATCGGCACGGTGGATGCTTATGGCAATGTTGTTGATAATAACGGTAATTTAATCGGTAAAACCGCGCCCGGCAACAGTCGCATTGTTCGTGATAATAACGGTAATATTATCGGTTATGTAACTCCTAACGGACAGGTTGTTGACTTAAACGGTAGCAAACTCGGCACCTTAGACGCCAAAGGCAATGTTTTGGATAAAAGCGGTAACGTTATCGGCAAAGCGATGGCTGATGACGGCAAAAACCGCATAGCTTACGGACCTGACGGAAAAATTATCGGCTATATTGATGATGACGGTTATGTTCGCGATGAAGACGGTAATGTTATCGGCCGAGTTAATGAAGACGGTCTTATTGTTGATGAAAACGGCAATATCATAGGTGTGGCCGGCAACAAAAAACTTGTTTATGATGAAAACGGTAATGTTATCGGCAAAGTCAGCGCCGATGGTAAAGCCTTTGATTTTAACGGAAATGTTATCGGTAAAGAGTTACCGGACGGCACCGTAGTTGACCGTAACGGGGTTAAACTCGGCAAAGCGGTGGAAGCCGGTTATGTTTATGACGCCAATGGCAAGGTTATCGGCCGAGTGCTTGAAGACGGTACGGTGGTTGATAAAGACGGCAATGTTATCGGCCGCTTAAATGCTAACGGCGAAGTTGTTGATATGGCCGGCAATGTTATAGGTTATGTCAGCAAACCGGGGCGCACCGCGGTAGATGAAAACGGCAATGTTTTAGGCGTGGTTATGCCTGATAATTCTATTGTTGATACTGATGGCAATGTGGTCGGCTATGTTGATGAAAACGGCGATGCCTATAAATTAAGCAATGAAAAAATCGGTAAATTGGGAGCGTCGCGGCAAATATATTATGATGCGGACGGTAACGCCGTCGGCTATATTGACGAAGACGGCACTATTTATGATTTTAACGGTAATAAAATCGGGCAAAAGCTTGAAGATGGCACTATTTTAGACGCTAACGGGCGTGTTATCGGCAAAATGCAGTCTGACGGCACGGTGGTTGACGAGCGCGGCAACATTGTCGGCAGAGTGGGTGAATATACCAACCTTGCGGTCAGAGATGACGGCAAAATATTAGGTTACGTTAAGAGTGACGGCTCGGTTGTAGGCTCTGACGGCAGTGTGGTCGGTCGTGTGGATAAAGACGGTAATGTTATCAGTAACAAAGCCGTTAAAATCGGCGCCGTTGTCCGCGCCGATTTAATTCCGATAACTCCGGAAGGCAAAGTTTTAGGTAATGTTTCACCGACCGGCGAAGTTATAAATACTCGCGGACAGGTGTTGGGACGTATGTTGCCGAATACTTTGGTTAAAGAGGCTAACGGCTCCAAAATTGTAGCTAAAGGCGTTCGCGGCGGCACTGTAATCGGTTGGGGCTGCTCTAATGTCGGAATTTTAAATAAAACCGGCGTTGTTACCAAAGACGGGCAGGATATGCCTTATCATGTTTATGCTGACGGCAGTGTTTACAATGAAAATAATCTTTATCTGGGCGATGTTGTTAAAACCGGCCGCGTCTTTGACAATAATTGTAATTACTTAGGTGATGCCGATGAGCAGGGTATCGTTAAAAATGAAGATAAAAAATATGTCGGCTGCGTAAATCCGGATGGAAGCGTGTTAAATGATAACGGCGATATTATCGGCAAAATTGCGCAATATAAAGTGGCGTTTAATGCCGAAGGCAACGTAGTCGGAAGATTGGCGCCGAACGGCAATGTTGTTTCAGCGGCGTTGCTGCCGGTCGGATGCGTTAATACCGATGGCGAAGTGTTTACTTCAGACGGCATATATTTGGGCAAAACTTCACAGCCGTTTTATGCCTTTGACTTAAACGGCAAGTTTTTAGGCGCGTTTGAAGCAGACGGCTCATTGCAAATTAAGGCTTATCCTGGCGCTAAATTGTTTTTGCACAAATATATAGCCGATAAAAACAACAAAATAATAGGCGTGGCATTGCCTGAAAAAAATATTTTGTTAAATCCTGACGGTAATATCAGCGGCCGCTTGTTTGCCGATGGCAATTTTTATGATAACAAAGGAGCGGTAATTGACCGTATATACGGTGACGGCATGAGCTTTTATGTCGGCAATATCGGTAAGCTGCTTCCGTTTGGCCAGGTTGTTGATTTTAACGGCAAAAACGTTGGCTTTGTAAATGTTGACGGTCGGGTGGTAACTCGTTTCGGCGAGCACTTGGGACAGGCCGATGCCAAAGGTCGTTGGTTTGATGCCAAACATCAGTATGCGGGCGGCATTGTTCGCACCGGCGCGGCTATCGGCTATGACGGCTCATATTTAGGTTATGTTAAAGCCGATGGTTCGGTTGTTGACAAACAAGGCAAAAAAGCCGGTGTTGAAAACAGCGACGGGTTGATTTTTAACGTCAACAACGGAGCCGTAATCGGCGAGGTTGTGCCTGAATCGGTGGTTACCGACTTGTTCGGCAATTATGCCGGATACACTGACGCTTCCGGCGGCGTGCGGGATTTAAATTCTAAAAGAACAACCTTTATCCTGCCCGGCGGCGCGAGCGACAAAAATTTAAGTGTGCTTAAACGCGGCGTTGTAATTAATTACGGCGGCCGAATTATCGGTTCCGTATTGCCGGACGGTTCGGTGATTAATACCAAAAATGTTGTAATCGGCAAAGTTTATTCCGATGGTAAAGCGGTTAACAAAGAAGGCCGTTTAATAGGCGAAATAGCCGATGCCGACATTGTAATTAACAATCAGGATAAAGTTGTGGCTTATGTCGGCTATGACGGCTCGGTTCGCGGCTTTGATAACTCCGTTATCGGACGGGTTTTGTCAGGAAGATTAGCTGTAGATAATCAAAATGCTATTTTAGGTATGGCCTATAAAACCGGAACGGCGGTAGTTTCAAATGACGGTAAATATTTGGGACGCTTGTCGGCAACCGGCAGGGTTATTTCCGGTAACGGTAAAGACATCGGATATTTAAAAAGCAACGGCTCGTTTGTTGACCTGGATAAAAATGTATCAGGTTACGCATTGCAGGAAGTTGCGCAAAATCGGAGGAATTAAAGTGTTGGTTATGGCGGGAAAATTACTGAAATTATGCAAAATCGGATTGGCGGCAACCATTTGTATGGCTGCCGGTTCGGCTTTTGCGCAAGAAATTACGGCCATTAATTTTAACGGCGATTTAATCGGTAAAGTTATTCCTGACGGCACAGTGGTAAGTTTTGATAATGAAGTTATCGGTAACATTACCGCAGACAGCTTTATTGTTAACAACAAAGGCGAGATTAAAGGCGGTATTATTCCTCAGGGTGTTGCCATCGGCAATGATAACAAACTTTTAGGCCGTGTAAACAATGACGGATCCGTGCGCCTTCCGTCCGGTAAAATTGTAGGTAAAGTGCTGCCGAATGCGTTGGTGGTTGACGATTCGTACAATATTTTAGGCGCGGTTTTATATCCGGGATTGGTTTATAATGATAAAGGCGATACCGTTGGACGTTTAACCGGCGACGGACAGTATATCAGCATGGAAGGGCAAAATATCGGTTTTGTTTCAGCCATGGGTTACGCTTATCGCAACATCGGCAACGGTTATGTTTTAGACGGTAAATTAATTTCCGCCAAAATGGTTGTTTCGCCGGCCGGTGAGTTTATCGGCAGTATTGCTCCCGGCGGCAAAGTAACTGATTTTGAGGCCAAGGTTATCGGTAAAATTCATGCCAACGGTTATGCCTATGATGAAAATAATAAAGTTATCGGTAAAGCAGTTTCAAACGGCTATGCTTTTGATAATTACGGAAAATATCTCGGCTTGGTGGCTTATAACGGCGAAGTTATCAGCTTGGGCAAATCGGTTGGTAAATTGCGCGCTGACGACAAAGTTATTAACAATCAAAATCAGGTTATCGGTTTTAAAATTGATATTGCCGCGACGGCCACTGATTTAAAAGGCAAGTATTTAGGACGCATTATGCCTGACGGAAGCGTTTACAAGGCTCAGCAAAGCGTAGGTACCGTCAGCGCCCGCGGTTTTGTAAAAGATAATGACGGTAAAATTATCGGTCAGGTAATTAAAGCCGGGCCTGTGTTTGACTATTTGGCTGATTTACAGGCGCAAATATTGCGCAGCGGCGCGGTTATTTCCGTAACCGGAACCCCGCTCGGTTATGCCAAAGGCAAAATTGCTTATGACAACATCGGCCGCATTATCGGCGCCGCCCCTGAAACAGTCCTTATTTTTGATAACAGTTCCAATTTTGTCGGTTTAAGCGGTATCGGGGCTGAATTTTCTGAAGACGGCATTAATAAATTTAAAGTTTCGCCTTTCGGCTATGTATATTCCGCCGATAATTTAATGGTCGGCAATTCCGTGCCTATCTCGGCTTTATATACCGAAGCGGGCGAACTCAGCGGTTATATCGGTGTTAACGCCGAATTGCAGGGCGTTCCGACTGAAAAAAATTATACCTTAACCGCAGCCGGTTTAGCCGTTGACGCGGAAAATAAAGTTGTGGCCGGCACGCTTAATCCGTATTTTGCCGTTTCGGCAGACGGGCAAAGTTTGGGTTCGTTAACTGAAATTAACTTAATTACTGATGAAAAAGGCAATGTCAGCGGCAAAATTGTGCCGGGCTATAAAGTTGTTTCAGCGGCATCAACGCCTGATAACAAACAAATGCCGGTTATCGGCGGCGCCGGGCAATCGTTTTTGGCCACCGCAATCAGCGGCGATATGTTAGGCTATGCCGATGTTTTCGGCACGGTTCGTGACTTTGCCGGTAATACAATCGGCTCAGTGCTTAACGGTGATGTTGTTGCCGATACCAACAAATCGCTTATCGGTAAAATCAGCAATATGAGCAGCGTGGTTAACAACAAGTGCGCCTTTTTGGGCGTTGTCGGCCCGCGCGGTGAAATCCGCAACAGCCGCGGCGTTGTGCTTGGCAAAATTTTAACTAACGGGCAGGCGGTGTCTGAAGTAGGCAACATGATAGGCTTTGGCGTAAAAACGGGCATGGTAACCGATTTTGCCGGAAAAGGCTTGGGCACGGTTAATCCGCTCGGGCGCTTGCTTAACTATAATCATGAAGATTTAGGCTGCGTTACCTGGAACGGACGCTATTATAACAATGACGGCAAATATCTTGGCCGCATGGCTGAAGTATTTCCGGTAATTGATTTTGAAAACAACATGCTTGGCCGCAGCAATATGCTCGGCAAAGTTATCAGTTCAACCAATAAGGAGCTCGGCTACATGCAGCCCGATGACACGGCGCTATCTTCAGGCGGTGAAGTTTTAGGTATGGCTTTCAGATATAAAGTTGCCTTTAACCATGATAACAGCTTTTTGGGGCGCATAACTTCTGAAGGTACGGTAATCAGCGATAAAAATGATATTTTGGGACAGGTTTTGGCGGACGGAACTGTGGTCAGCGATAACAAAAACATTGGTTATGCCCTGTATGATTTTTATGTTTACGATGATGAAGGCAATACGCTCGGTTATTTAACCCGTGACGGCGTGGTGGTTAATTTTGCCGGCAATCGTATCGGTAAAGCCGATAAAGGCTTTTTAGTCAGCAAGGATTATAACTTAATCGGCCGCGGCAACCGCGATTACTTTATTCGTGACGCAAACAATAATGTTATCGGCGAGTTGCGTCTTAACGGTGATGTTATCGGAAATGACGGTAAAGTTATCGGTAAAATTAGCGGCAGCGGCGAAGTCAGCGATGAAAACGGTAAAGTTTTGGCTTTGGCCAAAGAGTTGCAGTATTATAACGTAGTTAAACCGAGCGAACCTAAACCGGCCGACTGGGCTAACACTCCTCGCCGCGATATCGGAAGTCGTAATGACGGACAGGGAGGCAGTGGAAAAATCAATATCGGCGCGGTTGATGTTCCGCAAGGTTCCACAACGGATGATACCGGAAAATACGGGCTTAAAACCATCGGCATTGCCTTAACGCCGGACGGCAATTATCTTGGCGATATTTTAATCAATAATGACGTGGTTGATAAACTTGGCAATTTAATCGGTAAAAAAATGCCTGACGGCCTGATTGTTGATAACGAGGGTGGTTTAATCGGTATTGAAGAAGTTAAAGATAACAAAGGCGGTCAGATGTTTATTCCGGCCGGCACGTTCGGTTCGGGCGGCGCTTACGGCACCGGAAACAATCCGTCAAATTTAGGTCCGGGCGGCGGTTTCGGCCCCGGTGAAAGATATGATCCGGTTCGGGCGGCGGCGTTAGCGGCGGCTCAGGCGGCTCGTCGGCAGGAAATCACGGTCGGCAAAGTTTCAACCAACGCCGATACCAAGAGTTTTGACGGTATGCAACCTTATTGGGACGGTATTCCGCGTCAAATTTCAAGTTGGCGTGTTGATATGAGTGAAATGATTTTGGCTGATAAGCCGATTCCGGCGGTTTTGGCGCGAACCATTATGTCAAGCAATGGTTCGGACAGTGCTCCGGTAACCGCTATTGTTGAGCGCAACGTATATGCCGAGCAGGGGCGCAATATTGTAATTCCGGCCGGCAGCCGTGTTATGGGCACGTCTTCGGGCGGTTCTTCCGGCGGCAACAGCGGCGGCGCGGTTCGCGTTTCCATTACATGGAACCGACTTATTCGTCCTGACGGCTCCGCGTTTGAATTTTCATCGGCGCAAACCGGTGACGCGCAGGGTCGCGGCGGCGCTATCGGTTATTTGGACGAGCAGTTGCTTAAAAAGTATACTTTACCGATGGTAACCACCTTAATGAGCAGCGCGGTTGCGTATATTGCCGCCAGCGGCGAAACCTCAACTTCATCTGACGGCAGCACCACTTCAAATGCCAAAGCTGAAGCCGCGCAAGACGCTCGTCAAAACTTTTTGCAAAATATGGACGATATGTTTAACCAAATTTTGCAGGATAAAACCAATATTGAGGCGGTAACTTATGTACCTGCCGGTACTCGCCTGATTATTTATCCTAAAGAAGATTTATGGATACGTACCGCAGCCCGCAGTCAGGAAGAAGCTCTTGACGCTCTTAATAAACCGACGGTTCTTATTGATGACCGCGCGCAAGGTTCTTCCGGAGGCAACAGCGGTGGCGGAAACAGCTCCGGCACCGGAACGGCAGGCGGTACGCAAGGCGTTGTTTATATGGATAATGAAGCTGACAATGTTCAGCCGACAACTCCGCTTATTGATGACAGCGCCAGCTCCAACAACAAAAAGCGTAGAGCCGCGGCGCCGGCAATTCCGCCGGTAACTTCAGTGGGGGCAACTCCGCCGCCGTCGTCAACCGCCGGCAGCACTAACACCTCGGCGCAGTTATTCTAGGAGAACAGCCCATGAGCACATTTACGGTTTTGGAATCAGTGTTACGCCCGCTCTCTTATTGGTATAACCAAGATAACATTGAAGAGGTTGCCATTAACCGTTCGGGTCAAATTTGGCTGCGCTTACGCGGAAAAAGGGCTTATCCGTGGGTAATGTACAAAGATGAAAAACTCTCCAAAGAGTATTTAACTGATTTGCTTTATATTGTTGCCAACACCTATGAATTGCCGTTTGACCCGATTCAAGGTTCGCCGGTGGTATATGCCACCATCCCCGGCGACCACCGTTTTTCAGCTATCGCCGGTCGTAACATCATGTATGACCAAGATGACTTAACCGGCGGCGTTGCGCTCACAATTCGTGTGCATAGCGATGAAGTTGCTTTCGGGCTTGAAGATTACGGATTATCGCAAGGTAAAGCTTTGCATAAAATAAACCCGTTAAAGCAGATTAAAGACCCTGAAGACCCTTATGAGCGTTTGTTGTTAAGCATTAAGCGCGGCGACCATATTTTAGTCAGCGGCGCAACCTCAACCGGTAAAACCACTTTTTTAAATAACTTATTAAAAATTTTGGATATTCATAAACGCATTGTAACCATTGAAGATACGCGCGAACTTTTGGTTCCGCATCCTAACCGCGTGCATTTGGTATTATCTCGTACCGAGCAAACCAACCAAATGGACTATGCCAAAATTATTGACCTTGTGGTGCGCTTTACGCCTGATGCCATTATCGGCGGTGAAATTTCAACCAGCAACGCCGGCGCGCTGTGGGAGCTGATGGGTTCCGGTCACGATAACTGTCTGGCCACTATTCACGCTGAAAGCTCTGAAGCCGCTTATCAGGCGTTTACCGACCGTATTTTGCACACTTACCCAACGATTGACCGTGTAAAAACCATTGAAGAAATGCGCCATAAGTTGCGAGTGGTGCAAATTAACCGCGATGGAAACCTGCGCGCCATTACCGAAATTACTTAATTCCCCATGTTATTTTAAACTGAGGCACTTTGTCGCCGCCGGTGAATTTGGTGCAAAAGTTATAAATATCGTCAAGGTGCAAGTTTTTTAAACAAGGTCTGCCCGATAGGCAGTATGCATCGCCGTATAAAAAGGTTGCGGTATAGTCATGGCTGTCTTGATTAAAAATTACGTTTGAAACTGACTCTATACTGTCGGAATTTTCTTTGGCGACAGTAATAATATTGCGGCAAATTTCCAAATTATTCGCCGACTTGTTTTTTAAGGCGCTTGTTGCATCAAAAACTAAATTTAAGGTTATGCCGGAGTCATAGTTCAGCAGAGTAATTGTCCAATAATTATTAAATATATCACGGATATAACGTTCGCTGTAATGCATTTCTACCGGAATTTCACCCATTTTAACAAAAGTATTAGTTAAAATAAAGGCACCTTTATTGGCTAACAGATTATCAAAATTGTGCACATTGCGCGCCACGGCATTTATTACCGTGTTCATCTGTTCAGAGTGTTTGTTAAGCTTGTACTTGAACATGGCTTTACTGTATCCTGCAATCGCCCCGACACTCAAGACCCCGATAATAGCCAAAACGCCAAGCATTTCCACCATGCTGCGACCATTTTCTGATTTCATAATAAAAAATATCCTCAAATTGTTAATTTAAGAAAATTTTAGCTCGCGTTTTTTTTTGCAATATTTACGAGTCCGGGGTGTGTATAAGTTGTATAAGATGCTGCAAGCCTGCGGTTAGCGACCGCCGCCGCCACCACCGCCAAACCCGCCGCCGGAACATCCTCCGCCGAATGAGCCGCTGCCTCCGCCTTTGCTCGGCGGCCGCGCAGAAGCGGAAACCCCTGACGCAAAGGTGTTGCTTGTGTATGGGTGATATAGCATAAAATCTTGATACGCTTCTTTTCCGAATAATGAGGTAAATTTTTCTTTCCACTCTTTTTCCAAACCGATAGCCATTGCGTACGGAAATAATTTTTCCATACATTTATCGTCTAAACTTTTTTTAATAACTTCAGGCTCTTTAGTGGCTTTTAAAAACATTTTTAAGCCTTCCAGATGTTCAATCAGTCGCAAGCCTTTTTCTGACGGTTTATAAATTAAATATGAAAAAATGGCAGAGGTGCCCAATGTTAAGTTTAACAGTATAAACGGTACAATATCACTTCCGTAATTTGGCGATATAATAAACATAAACAACAGATACCAACCGCCCAAAATAAACAAAGACGCGTATGCTCCCTGCCGAAATAAGGTGCTAAATTGCAATGAGCCGACCCAAGCGAGTGCAAAGGTTATAAAAAGCGCCGGCGCAATAATATTAAAAAAATCCGTCAAAGTGTTATAAGCAAAAAACAAACTAAAAATATACAGCACTGTCGGTACAAACACCCACATGGTATTTTTTGCATATAAATGCTTAACGGAATCCTTAATGGCGTTTTGATATTTGCCGGCCAATCTTCCTATTACGGAGTTATATTCTCCGTCAAATTTTAATACTCCCCATTCTTTATAAAGTTTTTCTTCCGCATCGGAAGGTTCTTTACCGGTTCTTTCCACCAAATAAATCGTATCCTTAAAAATAAAAGAGCCTTCCTCTTTCGTGCTAAGTTTCAAAAATCCGTTTATTATCATCTGAATAACAGAAATCGGAAATATGTCATTTACCGCGCCTTTGTTGTATAAACAATAAGCCTGCGCGGCGCTTAACTCTTTAGGCGGCTCGTATTGCGGCATAATTGCTTTGCTTGCCGGATCTTTGCCTTTTTTGTTCCATGTCCACAGTAAAAAGATTAAATAAATTATATAACCTGCCGGCAGAAAAATATTTTTATAATTCGCAAGTTTTTTGGTTGAAATCACTCCCGGAGTAAACCCGACAGCAACGGTCATTTGTTCTCCCGGTAACAACAATCTGCCCTTAAAGCTCCCAACCCCCGTATTTGTTGCAGGTTCATTGCTTCCATATCGTCCGATGTAGCTTGCTTGCTGAATTATAGAAGCCTCCGGCGGCAGTTCAATTTTAGCTGAAACTTTTTCTATCGGAAAGCGCCAACCGTCGCCGGTAACATTCCAATATATTTCATCATAGCCGTCATAAGCTTGCGGAATGTTCCATACCTTATATTTAATGGTAAATTCAGACAATGCGGGCTGCGGCAGATAATTATCATTTCCGGTATTTATGCGATAAAATCCGCTTATGTTTTCCACAAATCCGGGCTCGGGATTGCCGTCTCTTAAAATTTCCAACAGCTTGTATTTTTCACCTTTGCTCGTTGGTAAATCACGATATATACCGCGGCGAATTTCTTTGCCTTCATGATATACCGCAATTTTTTCGGTAACAATCAGCGAGCCGTCATATTGCGCCTGAACCAAACTGTTAAATGATGTAATTCGCTCAGTTGCAAACGCTGCGCCTGAAATCAGCATAATGCAAAAAAATAAAAAATACGCGAGTTTATTTTTCATTAAAAGCAACCTTTATATTTTTACTTTCCGCCGTGTCTATTTCAAAATAAGCTTGTTCTTTAAAATTAAATATGTTGGCAATTATGTTGCTTGGAAAAGAATGTAACGCAATGTTATAATTGCGGATAGTCGCATTGTAATAACGGCGGGAAATTTGCAATTTATCCTCAATATCGGCCAAATTGCGTTGCAGCTCCAAAAACTGCTCGCTTGCTTTTAAATCAGGATAATTTTCGGCAAGCGCAATGATATGCCTTAAACTGTCGGCAATTTTATTTTCGGTAAGCTCTTTCAACTCCGGTATATCTTTTTTCAGAGCCGTATTACGCAATTCCGTCAATTCTTTTAAGGTGTTTTTTTCATGTCCCATATAACCTTTAACCACGGTCACTAAATTAGGTATTAAATCATAGCGGCGTTTTAGTTGCACATTAACGTCCGACCATGCCTCTTTTGACATATTTTCTAATTTTACGATGCGGTTAAAATAAAATACTGACAACAGCGCCGCTGCCGCAACAATCCCGATAACAATCATTGTCTGTCTCTTAACTATTCAAATTTAACTTTCGGAGCATTTTGAGCTTTAGCGGATTCGTCATTATCCATTTTAAAAAATTCAGCTTTTGAAAAGTTAAATTTTTGCGCAATCAAATTGCTCGGAAAAGTTTCAACTTTGGTGTTTAATGCCAACACTACGGCATTGTAAATCTGACGGGAAGCCTGAATTTTGTTTTCGGTCTCCGCAAGTTCTTTTTGCAGTTCCTTAAAGTTTTCATTGGCTTTTAATTCCGGATAATTTTCGCTTAATGCAAAAACAGATTTTAACGCGCCGGCCAAGCTGTTTTCAGCCTCGGCTTTTCCTTGCGCGCCGTTGGCGTTCATGGCCGCGTTGCGGGCTTTTACAATATTCTCCAAAGTTGATTTTTCATGTTTGGTATAGCCTTTAACCGTTTCAATTAAATTCGGAATCAAATCATAGCGGCGCTTTAACTGCGTATCAATGGTGCTCCATGCCTCTTTTACCTGCTGATTGCATCTGACCAATCCGTTATAAATTGCAATAATATATAATCCGATAATAACTATCGTCGCAACAAAAAACAACATTTTAAATCCTTTCTTGTGTTAAAATAAACCGATTCCTTAAACCGAATTTTATTATGAAATATACTCAAATTCTTTTTTGAGACCGCGTTCAAACATGGCGCGGATAGTTTCTTTAATATCGGCGTTTTCAAAAATCACTTTATACAGCGCCTGACAAATCGGCATATCAATATTTTCTTTGTCGGCAATGGCTTTAACGGCCTTTAAGGTGTCAACGCCTTCCGCCAATTTGCCGAAGCTCTCGCCTTTGGCAAACATTTCGCCAAACATGCGGTTATGGCTGTGCTTTGAAAATAAAGTTGCTTCATAATCGCCAAGATGAGCTAAGCCGTACGCGGTAAACGGATTTCCGCCGAAGTGCTTAATCAGGCGGCCGACTTCAACCGGAGCGCGCGCCATTAAGGCGCCTTTAAGACCGTACCAGTCCAAACCGTCTAAAATGCCGGCGGCAATGCCGATAACGTTTTTAAGCGCGGCGCCGATTTGGTTGCCGATAACGTCATCGCCGTAGTAAAAACGAATTAAATTGCTTTGCATCAGTTTAATCCATTTATCTTTGGTTTCATTTTCATAGCTGTCAATAACCGCGCAAGACGGAACCTTTTTCATGTAATCTTGCACGTGTCCGGGGCCGCCTAAGCATGCAACATGAATGTTTTGCTTAATTTCTTCATTAAACACGTCTACCAAAATTTTGGCGCTCGGCTCTTCCAAACCTTTCATGGCCAGCAAAAAGTATTTGCCGTCAAGATTATAGGTGTTCAGCTGTTTTGCCAACTCGCGCAAATGTTGGCATCCGATTGAAATGATAATATATTCATTTTGCAAAATTTTATTTAAGTCCGGAGTTAAGGTCATGTTATCGCTTAACTGCAGATACGGATTTTTCCGGGTGTTTTGCAGTTCAATAAAGTTAGGTGAGGTCGGAATATCGTATAAAATAACGCTGTCAACGCAATAGTTGGCGGCATACCAACCTAAAAAAGTTCCCCAACGGCCGCAGCCGATAACAGATATTTGTTTCATTTTAACCTCGTTGCTGTAATTAATATTATAGCAACAGTTTAGACGCAAGTATGTTTGATTGCAATAATGAAAATAAAAAAGTCAACAGCCGGTATTAAAAACGGTTCTTTTTAAGGCGTTGGCGCCCGATAATGGCGTTAATATAATCAAAGTTCTGAAACGAGCGATAAGCGTAATCAAAACTTTGTTTGTCATAGGTGTAAAAAACTTTGTTGGCCATGCTTTTTATGGCGCCGTCAATTTTTTTGAAAGCGTCATTATAATCTTTGCTGTAATTGTTTTTAGATTTTTTTTGCACCATGTTATGATATGCGGCAATAACTTTAGCCGTTTCATCAGCCGAGTTAGCATAACCCTTCTGCTCAAAATCTCGCATAATTTGAGCGGTTGTTTGATAAAAGCATTTATTT
The DNA here is from genome assembly GCA_902464275.1 of uncultured Alphaproteobacteria bacterium. GTDB lineage: Bacteria > Pseudomonadota > Alphaproteobacteria > RF32 > CAG-239 > CAAFZY01. The sequence goes on from CABQIK010000005.1 coordinate 62,808, forward strand.
GTTAAAATATTTCTTTGCAAAACATCATTACTGTTGATAATCATGGCAAACCAATATTCTCCTCCAAATACAATCAATATATAACATGCCGCATACCAAAAAACAAGAACATTTTACAATAGATGTAATAAAGCAAAAATAACGGCAGGGTTTTAAGCTCTGCCGTTAAGTAATTGTGATTGTGCTTTTACTAGTTTAAGCATTTTTTAGCGGACGGATCAAACGGGCAGGCTATCCAGTCACCTGTGCATGATGTGTCGGTGTAACCCAACTCGCCGCATACGTTACTGTTTTGCGTATCGCAGTTAGACGCGTAATCCCAATAACCGGACTTGCAACTGCAAGAGCTGCCGCAGGCTCCTGAAATTCCGCTTGTATAATCATTGCAAACAACATTGGCCGGAATATTGCCGACATATTCGTATCTTGAATCGGTGCACCCGCTTATACATTGCGATTTATTGGTATCGTTTGTTGTTCCGCACTTGCATGACGGAGTAAATGCCGGCGCGCATTTATAAACTCTTTTTCCGCTCGGGCGGTTGGTGCAGCTGGTTGTGTATGAGCCGCAACAAGCGCTCGGGTCAGATACCCAATCACCGCCGACGGCCGGACATTCGCAAGATTGAAACTTGGTGCCGCTGTCGTCAGTGCATGAATTACCGGTGCATGTTGCGTTTTTATCGCAGGCGTGATAGCTTGAATCGCAGCGACAGCTCTTATACTTGCCGTCGCAAGGCTCGCCGACGCCGATTAAACCTTCTGAAGCGTCGCAAGTTTTTGAATATGATGAATCGCAAACGCAGTTTCCGATTTTACAATATGAGTAGTTAACGCCGTTAACCGAACTTGAGCAGGAAGAGCCTTTGCAAACTTTGCCGGTTCCTTCGCATTTTTCATATATAGAGGCGTTGGAACAGCAGTTGTCGGCGTAAAAATAACTGATGCTGTTGTCAATACAGGTCGGCGCGCCTCTGCTGGGGTGCTCGCAAGGCGCCATGCCTCGGCATTTTTCACTGTCTTCGTAATTGTATTCATCTCCGCTGACCAAACAGCCGGTTTCTTCATCGGTACTGGCTAAAAAGCAAACTCGCGCCGTTGCCGCTGAGCTTATAAATAACACACCCGCTAACAAAATGAAAAATGTTTTAAACTTTTGCATCTTTGCCCCCAGAAAATAATTATACAATTATGATAGCTGAAATCTTGCCGATTGTCAATTATTTCATTATAAAATCGGTAATGCGGCCGCGTTATTGTTGGCTTTTCTTTTTAAGGTCGCTGATTAAGCCGTCAATCCCGTTCGGTGACTTGCGAATATAAGCTGTATATTCATTGCGGGCGGTAATAGCCAAACTTACGTTTTCAATAATAATGTCAACCACTTTAAATTGCCCGTTGGTTTCTTTAACTCTCCATACTACTTTGGCGGGCGCTCCCTGATCCATCGGAACAACCGAGTTTACAAAAATCTGATTTTCGGAAGACGAGGGCGAAGTTCCGTTAAAAACAAAGGTTTTGCCCTTAAATTCATCAAAACGTTTTGACCATGTTTTAATATTAAGTTCGCGGTACACGTCAACAAATTCCGTGCGCTGTTTCGGAGTTGCGGTTTTCCAATAACGCCCTAAAACAAACCGCCCGATAAAATCTAAGTCAAGATATTCGTTAAACAATTTGGCAAAACGCTGATCTTTTTCAGCTTGCGAAACATCTGAATTGATAATTTCTTCAATGCCTTGCTTGGTAATGTTTTTAACAAAGTCTTCAGCTTTTTGCGCGTTAATTTCGGCATTGGCAGAATTTGCAACCAACAGCAAAGCGGTTAAAAAGGTAAATAAAAATTTTTTCATTTAAGTTCCCCGATTAAAAGTTATTCAAAGTCATCATCAACATCATCGTAGCCAAAGTCAAAGTCATAACTCGGCACATTGTCCTGATTGTTTTTGGCATCGCAAATAGCGGTAAATTTTTGCCGGTTTTGCATAAAGGCTGATTTCATGGTGGCATAAAGATCAACTGCGCCGGCTTCCAAACTGTCGGTTAAAGCCAGGCTTTCGGCACGGATATTAATGTATTTAAGCGCCACCGAGCCCCAAACCGCGGCATCAACTCCGCTGTCGTCAACATCAACCAACGCCCAATACATCGGGCTTGCGTAAGCATCGCCCGCCCAACCTACCAAATAGCGCGGAGTTGCCGGACCTAAAACCGGAACCATAAAAAACGGTCCGTCCGGCATGCAATAATAAGCCATGGTGGCGTCAAACGAATTTTTCTTTTTGCTCAGTCCCCAACCGTCGGCCACGTCAAACAGCCCGAGCAACCCGAGCGTTGAGTTTACGGCAAAACGCCCGACTGAAACGCCGCTGTCTTTAACTTTGCCCTGAAACAAATTGTTAAGAGCATAAGCCGGTTCTTCCAAATTGTTAAAAAAGGTGCTCACTCTGTCACGCGCAAATTGGTTGGTAACTTTTTTATAGCCTTTGGCAACCGGTTTAATCACCGCTTTATCTAATTGATAGTTAAATTCAAACACGGCGCGGTTATATGTTTCAAGCGCGCTGTCGTCAGCGGCATCATCCGACATGTTTTTACCGGTTGCGCAAGCCGTCAACCCCAGTGCCAACAAAACCGTCAGACCATATTTTTTCATAACCTATCCTTATATAATCAAAAAATAAACAGTTATTCAAATATAACAATTCCCTGCCGTTAATCAACAAAAATATTTAAAATTAAGGTATGAAAAGCGCTTTTGTTACAATCAAGAAATGTTTTGTGTGTTGCAACGCGGTCGGTTGTGTCATAATATCGCCCCAGTTAAACTTTTACAAAAGGATAAAAAATGACAAATAAACCTGAAAAAAACATTTGTTTGTTTGATTGCGCAACATCGCAAAAAATTATCGGTCGTGATAAATTTATGGCCGCCATTGAAAAAATTTTAGCCCACGGCGCATACTGCCAAGGCCCTGAAACCAAAGAACTGGACCAAAAATTGGCTGAATATGCCGGCAGCAAGTATTGCGCGACCTGCGGTTCGGGTACCGATGCTTTAACTTTAGCTTTAATGGCTTGGGACGTTAAACCCGGCGACGCTGTATTTGTTTCATCATTTACATTCGTTTCATCAGCTGAAGCTCCGGTTTTGCTCGGCGCAACTCCGGTTTTTGTAGATTCGCGTCCTGATACCTACAACATGAACCCTGAAGACTTAAAACGCGCGATTGCCGAAGTTAAAAAAGAAGGCAAATTGAACTTGAAGGCCGTTATTCCGGTTGATATTTTCGGTTCTCCGTGCGAACTTGATGAAATCATTAAAATTGCTCATGAAAACGGCATGAAAGTTTTGTCTGACTCTTGCCAGTCTTTCGGCTCCGTATATCATGGCAAAAGAGCAGGCTCAATCTCTGATATGACCGCAACCTCATTTTATCCGACCAAGCCGTTAGGCGGCTATGGCGATGGCGGCGCCGTATTTACCAACAGCAATGAAGAAAATGAGTTGGTTAAATCTTCACGCGTTCACGGTATGAGCCCTGATGATCACTATGATAACGTTCGTTTGGGTATGACCGGCCGTATGAACACTTTCCAAGCCGCAGTTTTGTTACAAAAAATGACTGTATTGGATAAAGAATTGGCTGACCGTTACACCATTGCCAAACGCTATGATAATGAACTGAGTGATTACTTTGGAAAACAACGTATTTTGGACAACTGCCGTTCGGCTTATGCTTTGTATACCATTAACTGCGAACATCGCGATGAATTAATGGCTTATCTGCGTGAAGCCGGCATTCCGTGCGGCGCATATTATCCGCGTCCGGTAAACACTCAAACCGCGTATGCTAAATGGAACACTCGTTCGGTTCCGGTTTGTGAAAAACTTTCCAAAACCGTGTTAAGTATTCCGATGCACCCGTATTTGGAACATGACGAACAGTCTTATATCATTGAAAAAATGAATGAATTTGCCGCTAAATATTCGGCAAAAGCAGCCTAAGACTTAAAGCTTTTAAGCAAAATGCCCGCAAATTTGCGGGCATTTTTGATATATATCTGTTGATTTTGGCATAAAAAATTTCTATATTACCAAATAGGAATTTTTTTTGAGGAGAACATTATGGAAACTAAATCTTATACTTCCGCAGTTGAACGGAGCGGCATAGACGAAGGTTTGCGCGGCTTTATGGTTAAAGTATATAACTATATGGCGGCCGGCTTATGCTTAACGGCTTTGGTCGCTTATTTAATTGCCAATACATCTTTAATTGAAGCATTTTTTAATATTAATCAAGCTGCCGGAACCGTTAGCTTGTCCGGCCTTGGTTGGCTTTTGTTAATTGCTCCGTTGATTATGATATTTGCGTTTCAGTGGGTTGTTACCAAAGGCACGGCAGCACAGGTAAACGGAGTGTTTTGGCTGTTTTCTGCGGTTATGGGCGCATCATTAACCCCAACCCTTTTAATGTATACCGCTTCCAGTATGACCCGCGTGTTTTTAATTACCGCCGCTATGTTTGGCGCTATGAGCCTGTACGGCTATACTACTAAGCGCGATTTAACCGGTTTCGGTTCGTTTTTGATTATGGGCTTAATCGGCTTGATTATCGCCACGATTGTAAACTTCTTTATGCAAAGCGAAGCGATGTATTACGCATTGTCTTATATTGGGGTTGCCATTTTTGTGGGTTTAACCGCTTATGATACTCAGACGATTCGCAACATGTACGCATCTGCCGACAGCGATGATGTAGTTACCCGCAAAGCTGTTTCCGGAGCGCTTTCACTGTACCTTGATTTTATTAACTTGTTCTTGTACTTGTTAAGATTAATGGGCGATAGAAAATAATCTCTGAAAGTTTATAAAGAAAGAAGGCTCCGAATAATCGGAGCCTTTAATGTATTTAAAATTCTATTGATACCGAATAATGCCCTTGCTCACCGGCAGCAGTCCGGCAAATATCGTCAAGCTCGCTCAGCTTTAAGTCTTTAATATATCTTGTGCGCGAGCAACCCTGATAAGTGTGATTATCACCCAAATAACAGCCTTTTGAGGAAAACGTATCACCTTTATAAGCTGAAACGGCTATCATGTCCAATTCGTGGTGCCATTCTTTGGCAATTAAATATAAGTTTTTACAAAGTTGAAAACCGCTTTCGTTTCTTTCTAAATTGTAGGTACATAAAGTGATGCCTGTATCAGTATTGCGATGGTAAATATAGTATTCAGTTCCGAAAGCGTCTTTTATAAATCTATCATTACTGGTGTACATTTCCTTTGGAATTTCACCAAGTTTTTTAAGCAACGGAACTACTTGATAATCAGAGACCGGCGCGTCGGCAGAAGCGGGATTAAGCATTAAGCTGCTTTTATAGCGCACCATAGCGCCGATAACCTGATTAAGCTGTTCAGTTTGTTTGTTAAGTCTATACTTAAACATCGCTTTTCCGTAACCGCTTACCGCCCCGACTGACAGTACGCCGATTATTGCCAAAACCCCGAGCATTTCCACCATAGAACGACCTTGGGCCTGCGTATAATGGGCTCCTGCTAGGAATTTTGTCACTCGTGTACCTTTTTGTGTACAAGTCGCTCCAAAATCCCGTCGCATTAGCCACATTCTCCGCAGGCTTGGATTATTTTTTAAGATAAACATCAGAAAATCTCCTCAAATTAGTTGTTTTGAAAAGATTTTAGCTCGCGTTTTTTTTTTGCAATATTTACGAGTCCGTGCTGTGTATAAGTTGTATTTAAACTTATTAAGTTGTTCGGAAATTCCGAACAACTAAATCTTTGTAATCTATCTTTCGTGATTTTTGGGAGTAGGAGTTTTATAAGAAGTTTCTTTAGAATGTGGCGCTGTGCAAGTGTCGCTGTTTTTTACTTCATGTATCATATTATGAATATTGCTAAAACAGGTTTCATAGCGTTCATTTAAGTTTTTTTGCCTGACTTGTTGCTGTAAAGCTTGCAGATCTTCAATATATTCAGGTGATTCGCTGCGCTCTGTCATTTTTTTAAGCAACACATTGCAATCTTGCAATAAATCAGAAGCATCAGATGCTGATAACGGTTTTTTACGTTCTTTTTTTATTGCATTTACAACATTTTTATCGCCGGTTTTAAATAATACATCACCGTTTCGGTTGCAAATTGTAATGGTATCATAAAGTTTTTCATTTTCAATTTTTTGCAAGGTGTCAAGCATGCCATGATATGCAGCGTCATGTGAAAAACGGTTGGTAAAACGCGCTATCGGATAATTTTCAAGCTGTTCTTGGTAACGGGCATAAATTGAAATACGGCTTTTAATTTCAGGTACGGCCATTGCCAATATATTAATTGTATAGTTTTCCGCTTGCAGATGTTTAATGGTTTCGCAAATTTGTGTGGTGCGCATAGTGCCTTCAAAAATAATATTATAACGTCCTTTGATAGCGGCGTCAAAAACCTCAGAACCCCATGCCCTGACATCAGGGTCGGTATAGGCGGCAAAGTCTTTATCATGGTTATCAAAAATTTCTTGCGCGTTAGGATGCTGAGTGCGAAATTCATCGCTGTTAATAACAACAAAATTGCCATTGCCCAATTTATGATAGCTTTTTTCTGTTAAAATGCTTTTTCCGGCGCCGGGTTGTCCGCCTAAAATAAAGATTTGCGGATTAGCGGTTGCGGTTTTACCGTAAAATAAGTTGCGGCAAATTTTATTTAAAACAGCTTTATGCTGTTCATCGCTCAGTTTGTATTTATCGTACATTCTTTTTCTTGCCTAAATAATACTCTTTTACTTCAGGGGCGTATTGTTCGTAAATTTTTTTCTGTATATCTTTATCGCCGCCGTACATACGGTCTCTTTCGGCGTATAAAATAACCATTTCTTTGTTAAGGCGCGAGAGCAGTTCTTGGTTTTGCTCAGCTTCCGGTTTTTCTTCTTCGGCAAATATGCGCTGCATACATATTCCGATTCGCGCCGCCATAATTTCAATAGCTGTATCCATTTTTGCTAAACGCTGTGTTTCTGTTAAATGTTTTTCCATTTTTCCTCACTTACAAACAATCCCTGCTTAAAAACAGGGATTGTAATATTTATTTTTTAGCCGCCATAATTTTGAGCGCGTCTTCCAATGAAATTTCTTTGCCGTGCAATTCTTTCGGCAAAGCGTAATTGGTTTTGCCGCACTTAATATACGGCCCGTACCTGCCGTTTGCGAGCAAAATGTCGTTACCGTCTTTATTTTTGCCTAAAACTTTGGCTTCCGGCTTGGCGGCAACGCCTTGCAAAATAGCGGCGGCGCGTTCGGCGGTAATGTTAAAAATGTTGTCATTGCCGGTTAATGAACGCGATTTTGTTCCCTGCTTAATATAAGGGCCGAATTTGCCGACATTAACTTCAATGCCGTTGCCCAAATCTTTCGGCAGGCTGATTAAGGTTACCGCCTGTTCAAAAGTCAGCTCTTCCGGTTTAATATTTTTCGGCAATGAGGCGCGCTTGGGCTTTTCGGTAGTGGCGGTGGCGTCTTCACCCCATTGCACATACCAGCCGTAGGGGCCTTTTTTAAGATAAACGTTCAGGGTTTTATATTCGCCTAAAAGCTTGTCTTCCGGTCTTTCGGGTTTTGGCGCTTCCGCTGATTGCGTTTCTTCATCTTTAATGTCGGTCAAAGGCTTGGTATATTTGCATTCCGGATAATTTGAACAGCCTAAAAAGGCGCCGAATTTGCCGAGTTTAACGCTTAAATGCCCTTTGCCGCATTCCGGACACAAGCGCGGATCGGAGCCGTCGGCTTTAGCCGGAAACAGGTGATAAGCCAAAACCTCATCAATTTTATTAATAACGTCTTTAACCTGCAAAGGCTGTACGGCGTCAACGTTTTTAATAAACTTAGCCCAAAAACCGGCAAGCAGCTTTTTCCAATCCATTGTGCCGGCGGAAACGTCATCTAAAAATTCTTCCAACTGCGCGGTAAAGTCATATTCAACATATTTTTTGAAGTAGTTTTCCAAAAACACGGTAACGATTCGCCCGCGGTCTTCCGGTATAAAACGCAACTTTTCAACCCGAACATACTTGCGCTCTTGCAAAACCGCAATAATCGTGGCGTAAGTTGACGGACGCCCGATTCCGAGTTCTTCAAGCTTTTTAACCAAGCTGGCTTCGGTAAAGCGCGGCGGCGGGGTGGTAAAGTGCTGTTCGGGTTTAATCTCGCCTTTGTCAACCGCTTGTCCGGTTTCAACATTCGGCAGCAGCTGATTGTCGTCATCGTCATCAGAATCATCTTTGCTTTCTTGGTATAATTTCAAAAAGCCGTCAAAAGCAATAACTTGTCCGTTGGCGCGGAGCAAAATTTGTTTATCGGCCGATTCCGAATCAACGGTGACGCGGTCAAGCACTGCCGGATTCATTTGGCAGGCAACCGTGCGTTTCCAAATCAGCTCATATAATTTGTGCGCATCAGAGTCTAATTTGATTTCCATTTTTTTCGGAGTGTTCATTACATCGGACGGACGGATTGCCTCGTGCGCTTCTTGCGCATTCTTTGACTTGGTTTTGTATTCTTTGGCAACTTTGGGCAAATAAGCGTCGCCGAAATATTTTAAAATAGCGTCGCGGCATGCGGCAATCGCCTCTTTGGAAAGATTAACCGCATCGGTACGCATATAAGTGATAAAACCGTCTTCATAAAGCTTTTGCGCTACCTGCATGGTTTTTTTAGCTGAAAAACGAAGCTTGCGGGCAGCTTCCTGCTGCAAGGTTGAGGTGGTAAACGGCGGCGCCGGATAGCGATTGGCTTTTTTGCGTTCCACATTGCAAACCGTAAAGTTTTGCGCCTCAATTTTAGCTTGCGCGGCAAGCGCTTTTTCTTTGGTGTTTAAGTCAAATTTTTCAAGCTTTTTGCCGTCCAGATTAATCAGATGCGAGGGAATTAAAGCTTTTTCGGAAGTTTGTAAATCAACGTCTACCGTCCAATATTCTTCCGGTTTAAATTTTTCAATTTCATTTTCGCGGTCGCAGATTAAGCGCAGCGCAACCGACTGCACTCTTCCGGCTGATTTTGACCCCGGAAGCTTGCGCCACAACACCGGCGACAAGGTAAAGCCCACCAAATAGTCAAGCGCGCGGCGCGCCATGTAGGCTGAAACCAAGTTATCGTCAATGGAACGCGGATTTTTAATTGCTTCCGTTACGGCTGATTTTGTAATTTCATGAAAAACCACGCGCTCAATCTTTTTGCCGGCGATTTTTTTGCGGGCGGTGAGTTCTTCCAAAATATGCCATGCAATAGCTTCTCCTTCTCTATCCGGGTCGGATGCGAGAATAACGGTGTCGCAATCTTTTAATGCCGCGATAATATCGTTAAGCCGTTTTTTACCGCCGGAGCTTAACTCCCATGTCATATCAAAATCATGCTCAGGATTAACCGAGCCGTCTTTGCTTGGCAAATCGCGAATATGACCGAAGCTGGCCAGCACTTTGTAATCTGAACCTAAATATTTGTTAATGGTTTTGGCCTTTGCCGGAGATTCTACAATAACTAATTTCATCGGTTTTTCCTGTTTCTTTTGTCTTTCAAAACTAAGGTGCTTCCGTTTACGCGTTCAATCACACCTTCAAGTTCCAGTTCGGTAATCAACATCATGGTTTGTTCGGCATTGCCTCCGCCGGTGCGGATAAGTTCGTCAATGCCGATTCCCTCCGGCGGTATAAGCGCGGTTAATGCTGCGGTGCCGCCCTCTGCCGGTTCGGTTTTGGTTTGAGGGCAAATATTGTCATTTTTTTGCGGTTTGTCAAGAGGCTTTACCGGCGATGTGTGCAGAGCATAGTTTTTAATCTGCTGATTTTGAGTTAAGCTTAAAGTTTGCAAAATGTCATCGGCGTATTCGGTTAACAACGCGCCCTCGCGAATAAGTTTGTTGGCTCCGGCTGAGCGTCCGTCAAGCGGCGAACCTGGAACGGCAAATATGTCTTTGCCCTGCTCAAGCGCGGTGCGGGCAGTGATTAATGAGCCTGAATTTAATGAGGCCTCAACCACCAAAGTTCCGGCGCTTAATGCCGAAACCAAACGATTCCGGCGCGGAAAGTTGGCAACTTGCGGCGTTGTTCCGAGCACAAATTCTGAAATTACGCTGCCTTGTTCGCAAATTTGCTCATATAACGCCTTGTTTTCAGTCGGGTACGGAACATCAACGCCGGTGCCTAAAACGGCAATGGTCGCGCCTTGCTGTTCTTTGGCGTAAAGCGCGCCTTTATGAGCGGCGGCATCAATGCCTCGCGCCATGCCTGAGACAACAATCACATCATTTTGAGTTAAATCATAAGCAATTTTAGAGGCAATTTTGCGCCCGTTTACCGTGGCGTTGCGCGAGCCTACAATAGAAATCATAACCGGATAATTCAAAATATCCGTCCGCCCTTTAACAAACAAAATCGGCGGCGCGTCATTAAGCTCGGCAATGTTTTGCGGATAAAGCTCGTCTGTGCGGGCAATAATCGCAATCTTCATCTGTTGTGCTTTTTTAAGCACATACTCCGCGTCTTTTCGCGGATATAAAACTTGTTTGGCGGATAAATATTTCAGAGCCTCCGCGGCGGAGCCGTGTTTGTTCAAGAGCCTGTAAAAACTGACCGGCCCGATACCGTCAGAATTTATAAGTTGAATCCAATCAATAAGCTCTTGTTGTTTCACGATAAGTTACTTCTTTGCTTTTTTAAATGAAATTTTGCTTTCTTCACCTTTAAGCAGGCGGGTAATATTGGCGTGGTGCTTCAAAATTACCATTGCCACAATAATGGCGCAAAATACGGTGTAAATTTGCGGCAGGGTAAAAAAGGCAATAAACGGAACCGCCGCTGCGGCCGTTAAGGCTGAAAGTGAAGAATAACGGAATATAAACGCCATGGCAAGCCAAATGCCTAAAGCCGATAAGGCGAGCGGCCAGTGAATTACAAGCAGCAAACCGAAAGCCGATGACACGCCTTTACCGCCCTTAAATTTTAACCAAACCGGAAACATGTGGCCGATAACTCCGCACAAACCGGCAATCATGGCGGCTAACACGGCGGTTGAAGCCGGCAGTCCGAATACAAAACAAAGCTCATTCGGCACTAGCTCTTTTGCCAAATATGCGGCAAAACCGGCCTTAAAAGCATCTAAAATAACCGTAAGGAGCGCCAGAGTTTTATTGCCGGTGCGCAATACGTTGGTGGCGCCGATGTTGCCGGAGCCGATTTTGCGAATATCGCCGTATCCGGCCAAGCGGGTTAAAACCAAGCCGAACGGAATTGAGCCGAGCAGATATCCTCCCAAAGCGCATAAAATAAAAATTGCGATAAAACTCATGTTTTTCTCCTTGTGCTTTTAATATTATCGTCACTATAAACACAATATCAGTTTAATTTCAATCATTTTATCAATTTTACCATAAATTGTTGACCGCTTGCAAAAATATGGTGACAAATCGGTTAAAGTAGGTCAATATAAAGCAAATTTGCAAAGAAAGGTGTGTTTGATGAAGCCGCAATATAAACGAATTTTACTCAAGCTTTCGGGCGAAGGTCTGATGGGCGATAAAGAATTTGGCGTTTCGCCTGAGGTTGTGCGGAGCTTGGCCGAGCAGATAAAGCAAATTCATGAACTCGGAACCGATGTGTGTATTGTTATCGGCGGCGGCAACATTTTCCGCGGCGCCAAAGAGGCGGCTAAAGGTATGGACAGAAGCGTTGCTGACCAAATAGGTATGCTCGCCACGGTTATGAACTCGTTATTTTTGCAAGACGCTTTAATTAAAGTCGGGGTGCCGGCTAAGCTTGTGTCGGGTTTGCGTATTCCGCAGGCGTGTGAAGATTATTCGTACCGCAAGGTTATGTCATATTTGCAAAATCGCGAGGTAGTAATTTTTGCCGCCGGCACCGGCAGTCCGTATTTTACCACTGATACCGGCGCGGCTTTGCGCGCGGCGGAAATGGGGTGCGACGCGTTGCTTAAATCAACTCAGGTTGACGGCGTTTATGATTCTGACCCGCGTGTTAACCCGAATGCAAAGCGTTTTGACGTTTTAAGTTATGATGAAGTAATTAAAAAAGAGCTGAAAGTTATGGATATTTCGGCGGTTGTCCTTGCCAAAGAAAATAAAGTGCCGATAATTATATTTAATCAACATGAAGGCGCCGCTTTGCTAAAAGCGGTGTGCGCTGAAGGAAAGTTTACAATAATTAAATAGAAACAGAGGAAAATATGTCTGATTTTAACACAATTAAAAATGATACAAAGGCCAGAATGGATAAAACTCTGGAATCTTTGCGCGCTGATTTTGCCGGTTTGCGTGCCGGCCGCGCTCATGCCAGTTTGCTTGACGGCATTATGGTTGAAGCTTACGGAAACTTAACTCCGATTTCGCAAGTCGGTACGGTGAGCGTGCCGGATCCGCGCACGTTGTCGGTCAGCGTTTGGGATAAAAGTTTGGCTAAAAGCGTTGAAAAAGCTTTGCGCGAGAGTGACTTAGGGCTTAATCCGGCTTCAGACGGAACGTTAATCCGTATTCCGATTCCGCCGCTCAGCGAAGAGCGTCGCAAAGAACTTGGTCGTATTGCCGGAAAGTACAGCGAACAAAACAAAGTTGCTATCCGTAATATTCGCCGCGATGCTTTAGATGAAATTAAAAAACTCAAAAAAGACAATCTGATTTCGGAAGATGAAGAAAAAAGATTTGAAAATGAAGTTCAGAAACTGACTGATGAAGCTGTGCGCAAGGTTGATGAAATGCTTGCTGCCAAAGAAAAAGATATTATGCAGGTGTAGGAATGGGCAGTGACGCATAATCAGTTAAATCATATTGCCGTTATTATGGACGGCAACGGGCGTTGGGCGGTAAAACGAGGTCTGCCGCGTGTTGCCGGACATAAAAAAGGCGCCGAGGTCGTTGTGCAAATTGTTAAGGCGGCAAAAGAGTTTGGTGTTAAATGCCTTACTCTTTATGCTTTTTCCACTGAAAACTGGAAGCGCAGTCCGGAAGAGGTCGGCGCTTTAATGCAGTTGTTACGGCAATATCTTGATAAAAACTTTAAAGAACTGGAGCAAAATGACGTTAAAATCCGTTTTATCGGCGAGCGTTATATGCTTGACTCTGATATTGTTGAAAAAATGGAGCGTTTGGAACGGCGCACGGCTGAAAATAAAAGTCTTGTTTTGCAAATAGCTTTAAGCTACGGTTCGCGACAAGAAATTTTAACTGCGGCCAAAAAAATTGCCGAACGTGTAAAAAGTGGTGATATGGAGCTGAAAGATATTGATGAACAAACTTTTTCTGATATGCTTTACACCAACGGAATTCCTGATCCTGATTTGCTGATTCGCACCAGCGGTGAGCAACGTGTCAGTAATTATTTGCTTTGGCAGATTGCATATACGGAACTGTTTTTTACCAAAACGCTATGGCCTGATTTTAGCAAAGAAGAGCTTAAAAGCATAATTGAAGATTATCAAACAAGGGAGAGAAGATATGGTAAAGCTTAAAATATCAACGTCAAAGGAACCTAAAAAAATGGGCTCGTTCGTAAAACGAACCATAACGGCATTGGTAATGTTGCCGGTGGTTATCGGCGCTTTGTGGCAAGGTTATCCTTTTGTTGATGTGTTGGCGCTGTTGGTTGGCGTTTTGCTTGCGTGGGAATGGGCAAACATGGTTCCGAACCGCGCTTCCGGCGCTTATTTAAGCGCTTATGCCGTTTCGGTTGCCGTTTCTCTGCTTGTTTATGATGCTCCGGTAACATTGGCTACCATTTTACTTGCTACCGTGTATGTTTGGTTTAAAGCTCGTAAAGAAGAACATCGCTATTTGCTGACTTTGGGCGTGCCGTATATTTCGGTCGGCGTCGGTTCTTTAATTTGGATTTATAATAACTTTAACAATCCTTATGCTTTTTGCATGACGTTGTGGTTTTTCTTGATGGTTTGGTCAATGGACGTAGGCGGATATATTGTCGGCAGTAATCTTAAAGGCCCTAAACTGGCGCCTAAAATCAGCCCGAATAAAACGTGGTCGGGTTTGGCCGGCGGTATTTTGTTGGCAATGGCCGTCAGTATGCTTTATTTTTACGCCTTGTCGTTTACTGATGAAACTTCTCCGGATTATCGCGCCCAAATTTTGTACGCCGCATTGGGCGGCTTGATTGCCGGTGTTTCGCAAATCGGCGATTTAATTGAATCGGCTATTAAGCGTCACTTAGACTTAAAAGATTCCAGCAATCTTATTCCGGGACATGGCGGCATGTTTGACCGCGTTGACGGCTTAATCTTTGCCGCTCCGTTTGTTTATTTGCTGTTTGCGTATGTATTGCCTTATTAATTTATGTGGTGAATTACGATGGAATGGGTGCTTAATACAATTTACTATGTTGTGCCGTTTTTAATTCTGCTCGGCATTTTGGTTTTTGTGCATGAGTTCGGACATTTTTTGGTTGCCCGTATGGTTGGCGTGCAGGTTAGCGCGTTTTCAATCGGATTCGGCAAAGAATTATGGGGGCGCAAAGACAAAAAAGGCACTTACTGGAAAATTTCAGCAATTCCGCTTGGCGGGTATTGCCAGTTTTTAGGTGACGCCGATGCTTCTTCCGGTACGGCCGACAGCGCGGCGCAAGAACTGAGCGAGGATGAAAAGAAAAGAGCCTTTCCTTTTCAAAATCCGTTTAAAAAGTTGGCTATTGTTATTGCCGGTCCGGGGTTTAACTACCTGTTTGCCGTTTTGCTTTATGCCGGATTATTTTTTGCTTTCGGCAAAATTACGATTCCGCCGATTGTGGGCGAAGTTATGCCTTCCGGCGCGGCCGAACGAGCCGGTATTGTTGCCGGTGACCGCATCCTGACCATTAACGGCGAGCAAATAAACTCCTTTGCCGATATTTCTCGTGAAGTTGCCATGGCCGCAGACCATGAAGTTAAGCTTGAGGTTAAACGTGGCGATGAAACGCTCAACTTTGCCTTTTCGCTTACCGAGCTTGCTCCCGATGATGAAGAAGGGACTGAAAACAAACGCTTTATGCTTGGGGTTAAGTCGGTTTCCGTTATTGAAATGTCGCATGAAAAAGTTTCATTGCCGCAAGCTGTTGCAATGGGGGTTAAAGAAGTTTGGGACGTTACCGTTACCACCTTGCGCGGTGTCGGACAAATGATTACCGGTAAGCGCGGCAGTGAAGATGTCGGCGGGGTGATTCGTATTGCCGAAATGACCGGAGACATCAGCAAAACGCACAGCATTGTTGAGTTTATAGTCTTTATGGCGCTGCTGTCGGTTAATTTAGGGCTGATTAATCTGTTTCCGATTCCGGTGCTTGACGGCGGACACGTTGTGTTCTTTATAACTGAAATTATTACCGGCCGCGAGGTAAATGAAAAAGTAAAAGAATACCTGTTCCGTATAGGTTTGGTGCTGTTGTTGGCTTTAATGCTGTTTGCCACCTGGAATGATATTGTTCATCTTATAAATCGCTGGTTTAATTAAAACAAGGAAAAGTAAATGAAAAAAATACTGATAATAACTTTGTTGATGTTTTGCGCTTTGAGCTTTAAGGCTCAGGCTGCCGATTTTTATTTGCGAACCGTTGAAGTTTACGGCTTGCAACGAGTTGAAAAAGAAACCGTACTGTCATATTTGAGCGTTAAAACCGGTGCCAATGTTTCACAAGATGAACTTGACGCCGCGTTCAAAAACTTGTACGCCACCGGCTTGTTTGCCGATATAAAAATGGAAACAACCGATGACGGCGTGCTCAAAATTAATGTTGAAGAAAATCCGATTATCGGACAGCGCGCCTTTGACGGCAACAAAAAACTTGACGACAAAATTTTAGAATCTGAAGTCCAGAGCGCACCTAACAGCATTTACAGCAAAGCCAAAGTTCAGCAAGATGTTCAGCGCATTTTAGACGTTTACAAACGGGCGGGGCGCTATGCGGTTGAAGTTGACCCGAAAATTATTAAACGCGATGAAAACCGTATGGACCTGATTTTTGAAATTGATGAAGGTCCTGAGGCTAAAATCGCCAAGATTAACTTTTTCGGCAACACGCATTATTCTTCGCCTGATTTGCAAGAAGTGTTAATGAGTAAAGAAAGCCGTTGGTATCGCATTTTTTCAAGTTCTGAAAATTATGACGCCGAAAAAATGAACTATGACAAAGAGCTTTTGCGCCAGTTTTACAATCAGCGCGGATATGCTGATTTCAGAGTGGTTTCGGCCATTGCCGAGTTGGCGCCGAACAAAAAGTCATTTATTCTTAACTTTACTTTAGATGAAGGCTTGCGTTACAAAATCAGCCGAACCGATATTGAATCCGCCATTGCGGAACTTCCGCTTGACGCGCTTAAACAAGAAATTACGTTTAAAGCCGGTGACTGGTATAACTCCGCGCAAATTGAAAAATCGGTTTCCGCCATTACCGATGAGCTTGGCAAAAAAGGCTTTGTATTTGTTGAGGTTGAGCCGGTTTTAACCCGCGATGCCGAAAATTCAACCATTGCCGTTACTTTTAAGATTAAAGAAGGCGAGCGTATTTTTGTAAATCGCATTAATATTTCCGGCAACACTCGCACCTTAGATGAAGTTATTCGCCGTGAGTTTCGCTTAGACGAGGGCGATGCATTTAACGTTTCCAAAATCAAGGATTCGCGTCGCAATATTGAAAACTTAAATTACTTCAGCAAAGTTGATATTCAGTCGGTTCCGGTCAATGCCAACAAGGCGGATATAGATGTTAATGTTGAAGAAAAATCAACCGGATACTTTAATATCGGCGTTGGTTATTCCACCGTTGACGGCGCCTTGGTGCAGGCCGGCGTAACTGAAAACAACTTTCAGGGCAAAGGACAGCGTTTAAGTGTTGACGCCAGTGTTTCGGAACGTTCGCGCGATTATTCGTTAAGCTTTACAGAGCCTTACTTTTTGGGGCGTCGTTTAAGCGCCGGAGCTGATGTTTTTTACAATGACGAAAGCTATCAGGATGAAAGTTCGTACACCAATTCAAGCATCGGCGGACGCGGTCGCTTAGGCTGGAATTATACCGATGACTTATATCAGGTTGTTCGCTACACTTTACGTCAAAATGAAATTAAAAACATTAAAGATTATGCTTCATATTACATCAAAAAAGAAAAAGGCAAAAGCACATCGTCCGAGCTTGGTCAAACCTTAATTTATGACAAGCGCGACAGCTCCGTTAATACCAAAAACGGTTATTACTTATCATTCGGCAATGATGTTTCCGGTATCGGCGGCGATGAAAAATACTTAAAATTTGATGTTAAAGCCTACAAATTTTTAACCTTGGCCGACTATTGGACCTTTAAGTTTTACGCAAACGGCGGCTACGTTGTTGGTTACGGCGGCGAAGAAGTTCGCTTGTCAGAGCGTTATTATTTGGGCGGCAACACCTTGCGCGGTTTTGAGTTTGGCGGCGTTGGCGCGCGTGATAAAGCCACTGACGATTCGCTTGGCGGCAACTGGGTTGCTTATGGCGGAACGGAATTGGCTTTTCCGATTGGTCTTGATGAAGTCGGCATCCGCGGGCGCACCTTCTTTGACATCGGTATGATTGGCAAACCTGATGACATCAGCTCTGAGCTTGTTGATTATTCTTCCAAGCCGCGCGCTTCCGTCGGTTTCGGTTTTGAATGGCTTTCGCCGATGGGTAAAATTGATGTTGACTTCGGTTTCCCGGTCATGAAGGAAGATTACGATAAAACCGAAGTTTTCCGCTTGAATTTTGGTACCAGTTTATAAACATGAGGAGTAAAATATGGTTGATAAAAACTTTTATAAAAATAACGGTCCGTTTACTTTGGCGCAAATTGCCGAAATTGCCGGAGCCGAACTTGTTAACACCGCCAAAGGCACTGAAGTTGTAAACGATATTGCCACCATGGAAAAGGCCGGCGCCAATGAAATTTGCTTTTTTTATGACCGTAAAGCCAAAGAAAAAGCGGTAAATATTAAAGCTAAAGCCTGCATTACCAACGAAGATTTGCAAAGTTGGATTCCTCATGACGTTATTGTTTTAATTTCGCCCGACCCTAAGTTGGCGTTTTTAAAGCTTAATCAGGCTTTTTATACCGAATACGCGCCGGAGGGCGGCATTGACGCCAGCGCCGTTATTCACGCCACTGCCAAAATCGGTAAAAACTGTTATGTCGGCCCGCATGCCGTAATTGAAGAAAATGTTACGATTGGCGATAATTGCCGCATTGAAGCCGGTGCGGTTATTTGCCGCGGTTGCCAAATCGGTAACAACTGCCGTATCGGGGTTGGCGCTTATGTTTCATATTGTATTATGGGCAATGATTGTTATATTTACAATGGTGCCCGTATCGGCTCGGACGGCTTTGGTTTTAACACTGTTGCCGGTCGCCATGTTCGCATACCGCAGCTTGGTCGGGTTATTATCGGTAATGATGTTGAAATCGGCGCTTGCTCCTGCATTGACCGCGGCGCGCTTGACGATACCGTTATCGGTGACGGCTGCCGTATAGATAATTTGGTGCAGGTTGCCCACAATGACAAATTAGGCCGCGGTTGCGTGCTTGTTGCTCAAACCGGAATAGCCGGAAGTTGTACCTTTGGCGATTATGTGGTTTGCGGTGGGCAGACAGGCTTTGCTGACCATTTGATGGTCGGAACCGGCGCTCAAATTGCGGCGCAATCCGGCGTTATGCGTGATATTGAGCCGGGCGCGGTGGTAATGGGCTCGCCGACTGTTCCGTTCAAAGACTTTATGCGCCAAGTTGCGTTTTTGCAACGCAACAGCAAAAAATAACTTGTCAAAGCGTTAAATTTGTGCTTTGTTGCACAAGTTTTAAAATTTTAAGGAAATAACAATGTCAGATGTAAAAGTATATCCTATTGAAGAAATCATGAAGATGTTGCCTCATCGCTATCCGTTTTTGTTAGTGGATAGACTTGAGGTTGAAGTTCCGGGCGAAAAAGGTGTCGGGATTAAAAACGTTACCATGAATGAAGAATTTTTTCAGGGGCACTTTCCGGGCAATCCGGTTATGCCGGGGGTTTTGCAAATTGAAGCGATGGCGCAAACTGCCGGTGCGGTGGTCATTACCAAAGAAGACGACTATGAAACCAGCAAACGCAACGTTTTGTTCATGTCAATAGACGGGGTTAAGTTCCGCAAGCCGGTTAAACCGGGCGATCAACTCCGTATGCACGTTGAAAAAATTAAAGAACGCCGTAATGTCTTTGTTTTTAAAGGACAGAGCATGGTAGACGGTCATGTCGTTTCTGAAGCCGAATTTACCGCCATGATAATTGAATAAAATTCTTTTTGAAAAAATAAGCCGTTTCTTGCCGGGAACGGCTTTTTTTTATTGTTTTTTTAATAAAAATCGTTATAATATTAACATTAAGTATTGTATTTTACAGTGCTTAAAAACTACACGCGCGGCTTGAAAGGTATAAAATCCGCCGTTTTGATGCATTTGTGGTAAATTATTCAAGGGTGTTAAAATGAATAGAATCTGCTATAAAATCCTGATGTGTCTGGTTGCTGTTTTTGTAATCGGCATCACCGGTGCTAACGCTGAATTACAATGCGTGGCGCAACCGAGTTGCTCGCTTCTCGGTTACAGCACGGAAAGCGTTGCTGATTGCGTAAGTTATATTCATTGCCCGTTTGATAAGTCATACAAAAAATGCGTCGCTATTGACAACCTCAGCGGAAAATGTACCGGATACACCCTTGCTTCATGTCCGCCCCATGCCAAATGCGAACCCTGCGGTTCATACAAAATCGCCACCTGCAAAACCGGATACACCCAAAAAGGCGATGCCTGTGTATGCGCTACCACCTGCCAAGACCGCTTAACTCAAAAAGATATTCCTCTTAACGCCGGACCGATTAAACAAAGCTGCGATGCTTGCGGCGCTGTTTCCGATATTGTCACCGGTTGGGCATGCAATACCGGCTATGTTGAAATCAACGGCGCGTGCAAACAGGCTTTCAGCGGATGCGAAGCCGCCGGTTATTTGTCTGACGAGCTTGCTAACGCTACTTGCGATGAAAAAATTGTTTATACCTCTGACGGCAGCGCGTTAAGATGTTACACTGATTGCGCCTGCAATGACGGCTTTGTTAAAAAAGACAATGAATGCGTTGAATTTATTGACTGCTCTGACTACACCTTAAAAACCTGTCCTGACAACGCAATCTGCTCGGCTTGTACTGATAATGACGGTAACACCACTCATAAATTTGAAAAATGCGATAACGGCTACAAAGAACAATCCGGCATTTGCGTATGCGAAAAAGTTTGCTCCGATACTTTTACCGGTACAATTCCTGCCAACGGCACCGCGGTTAAAGAACCGTGTACGGCTTGCGGCGTAACTACCGATATTGTAACTGACTTTGCTTGCAACGGCGGCTATGTTAAAAAAGACGGCAACTGTATTCCGGAAGTTGACTGCTCGTCTTATCCGTTAAGCTCATGCCCTGATAATGCAACTTGCGCTAAATGTACCGATAATGATGGCAACACCTCATACCGCTTTGATAAATGTAACAACGGTTACACCAAGAGCGGCGATATATGCGTATGTGAAAAAGTTTGTGAAGACCTCTTCACCGGCGCGGTTCCTGCAAACGCCGCCCTTAAAACCGAAATCTGCACGGCCTGCGGCATCAGTACCACAATTAAAACCGGCTACACCTGCAACAATGGTTATAGCGATGAAAACGGCGAATGCGTATGTTCGGTCGTATGTAAAGACACCTATACCAAACCGATTCCGGCTCATGGTAAAGCCAAAACCGAACGTTGCACGGCTTGCGGCGTAACCACCGATATTGTTACTGATTTTGTCTGCGATAACGAGTATGCTAAAAAAGGCGATACCTGCGTCTGTGAAAAAGTTTGCGATGATACCTTTACCGGTCGGATTCCTGAAAACGCCACTGCCAAAACCGAACCCTGCACGGCCTGTGGCGAAACTTCAGAAATTGTTACCGGCTTTAGCTGCAACAACGGTTACACCAAGAGCGGCGATATATGCGTATGCGAAAAAGTTTGTTCCGATACCTTTACCGGCACCATTCCTGAACACGGTATTGCCGTAACTCAACCTTGCGAAGCCTGCGGCGTAACTACTGAAATTGTTACTAACTGGACTTGCGAGGGCAGTTACACCAAAGAAGACGATAAATGCGTATGCTCCAAAGTTTGCGCAGATACCTTTACTGACCCCATTCCTGAACATGGTATTGCAACAACTGCGCCTTGTGTTGCTTGCGGCGTAACCACAAATATTGTTACCGGCTTTACCTGCGAGGGCAGCTATACCAAACAAAACGGCAAATGCGTATGCGCAACCACTTGTAAAGATACCTACACCGGCTCATTACCAGCCCATGCCAAATGGGCAACCAGTACATGTACAGCCTGTGGAGTTGAGACTACCATCAAAACAGGTTGGAAATGCGAAGATGACTATACTGAAAACAGCAGTAAAACCGGATGTCAATGCAAAAAGACTTGTGAAGATTTAATCAGCAGCAAACCGGCACACTCAACTTATGTTGAAACAGATTGTACGGCTTGCGGTGTAACCACCAAGATTAAAACTGATTGGAAATGCGACAACGGTTACATGAAAAAAGGCGAGACTTGTGAAAAGATTATTGACTGCTCGTCACACACCTTAACCTCATGTCCGAGCCATGCGGTTTGCAGTCAATGTACTGATAACGATGGCGATACCACCTACCGTTTTGAAGATTGCGAGACCAATTATGCTTTAAGCGGTGGAGTTTGCGTCTGCGGCATAACTTGTAACGATAAAATAAGCAGCAAACCGGCAAATTCGCATTATACCTATACAGAATGCGATGCCTGCGGCAACAAGAGCACCATCATTGACGGTTGGGATTGTGATAGTGCATATGAAGAAAGTCCCGATAAAACCAGTTGCCAATGCCGAACCATTTGCTCTGATACCTACACCGGCTCATTGCCTACCCACGCAGTATGGAAAACAAGCGATTGTACCGCCTGCGGTGTAAAAAGCACCATTAAAATTGGTTGGGATTGCGATAACGGTTATGAAAAGAACACCGGTGAAACCGGTTGCGTATGTTCAACTACTTGTAAAGATACCTACACCGGCTCATTGCCTGAGCATGCTCACTACGAGTATGACGACTGTACCGCCTGCGGTGTAAAAAGCACCATCATTACCGATTGGAATTGCAATAGCGGCTACCATAAGAGCGGTAACAAATGTGTATGCGACGTTACCTGCTCTGATACCTACACCGGCTCATTACCTGAGCATGCGTATTATACAACTTCAGCATGTTATGCTTGCGGTGAAAAGAGCAATATCATTACCGGTTGGGAATGTTATTCCGATTATGAAAAGAACAGCAGTAAAACCGCTTGTGTATGCAAAACGACCTGCTCTGATAAGTATACCGGTTCATTACCTGACCATGCGGAATGGGTGACAGAGCCCTGTTCGGCTTGCGGTGTCAGCACCACAATTACCACTGGGTGGAAGTGTAAAAACGGCTACCATAAGAGTGGCAATATCTGCGTATGCGATGATACCTGTAACGACACCTTTACCGGTACCAAGCCGACCCATGCTGATTACGTTTACTCATCATGTAGTGCTTGCGGTGTAAGTTATTCTATTATCACTGACTATGAGTGCCATGACGGCTATGAAGGCGATGATTGCCACTGCGCAACTACCTGTATTGACCAGATAACCACCAAGCCTACCCACTCAGATTTTGATACTACCAGATGTAATGCCTGCGGTGATATATCATATATCAAAACCGGCTTTACCTGTCACAAAGGCTATACCGGCACAGATTGCCACTGCGCAACCACCTGTACTGATAAGGTAACATCTAAACCGGCGCACTCAACTTATGATGAAGAAGATTGTACCGCCTGCGATGAAACCACTACCATTAAAACCGGTTGGACATGTGAAGATGACTATAAAGAACAATCCGGTACTTGTGTATGCAAAACCACCTGTACCGACCAAATAACCACCAAGCCGACCAACTCAGGTTGGGTTTATGGGGATTGTTCAGCTTGCGGCGTCAGCAGCACCATTAAAACCGGCTTTAAATGTTATAACGGTTATACCGGTCCGGATTGCCACTGCGCAACTACATGTACCGACTTAATCAGCAGCAAACCGGCACACTCAACTTATGATGAAACAGATTGTACGGCTTGCGGTGTAACCACCAAGATTAAAACTGATTGGAAATGCGACAGTGGATATGTTAAAGTCGGCACAATCTGTGAACCTGCTTATGCAAGCTGCGAGGCGGCAGGTTACCTGAGCTCGCCTAAACAGCATGCAATTTGCGATACGGTTGGCATTTATTTAACCAACGGCAACCCTGAAACCTGCTACAAAAATTGCGTATGCGAGAGCGGCTATACCGGTGACCCGTGTGTATGCGCCAAAACCTGTACCGATAAAGTTACCACAAAGCCGCATAATGCACATTATGTATACGAAAATTGCGTTGCATGTGGCATAACTTAT
>CABQIK010000006.1 GCA_902464275.1 uncultured Alphaproteobacteria bacterium
AAAAAATCTCCTCAAATTGTTGCATTTAAGAAGATTTTAGCTCGCGTTTTTTTTTTGCAATATTTACGAGTCCGCGCTGTGCATAAGTTGTATAAATTTCACTTACGAGCAAAGATGAAAATTTCTTATTATTCCAATTCGCTGATAATTTTTTGAGCTATTTGCTCATAAGCTTTAGTATGCGGGCTGTCCGGATTGCTTACGGCAATCGGAGTGCCGTTATCGGCATTTTCTCTGATTTCCAAATGAAGCGGAATTTCACCTAAAAAGGTTTCGCCTAATTTTTCCGCCGTAATTTTAGCGCCTTCATGTCCGAAAATATCGGCGCGATGTCCGCATTTTTCACAAATATAATAGCTCATATTTTCAATAATGCCCAAAATGCGAATGCCGATTTTTTTGAACATATTCACGCCTTTAATCGCGTCAATTAAAGCAATGTCTTGGGGCGTTGAAACAATTACGATTCCGGCAAAATCTATGCGTTGCGATAACGTCAGCTGAATATCGCCGGTTCCGGGGGGC
Source organism: uncultured Alphaproteobacteria bacterium (assembly GCA_902464275.1). Taxonomy (GTDB): domain Bacteria; phylum Pseudomonadota; class Alphaproteobacteria; order RF32; family CAG-239; genus CAAFZY01. The sequence continues at coordinate 526 of CABQIK010000006.1, forward strand.
ATATCAATCACCATAATGTCGCAGTCGCCCCAGTTGGTTTCGGTTAAAAGCTGTTCAATGGCGCCGCACGCCTTGGCTCCGCGCCAAATCAGCGGTGTATCGCGCCCGATAAGCGAGCCGATAGACATTGCTTTAACTCCAAAGTTTTGGAAAGGCTCAAATATTTTGCCGTCATACGAAACCGGCGGGGTGTTTTCAAAACCTAACATGGTCGGCAGTGAGGGGCCGTAAATATCGGCGTCAAACAAGGCAACTTTTTTGCCTGAATTAGCCAAGGCCAATGCCAAATTGACTGAAGTTGTTGATTTTCCGACTCCGCCTTTACCGGAAGCCACGCCGATAATTTTTTTAACGCCTTTAATTTGCCATTTTTCAATTTCAGGCGCAACGCCGGCGATATTCACATTTTGCGTAAACACAATGCTTACTTTTTTAACCCCGTCTAAGGCGGCAAGCTCAGCTTTAAGCGCTTCCGCCGCGCCGGCTTGCTCGCTGAGGCCTTTTAAGGTCACAATCAAGCGGCCGTTAAAGTTTTTAACGCTTTCAATATTTTCCGGCGCAAAATATTTGCGGACAATTTCTTCTGCAGTCATCTTTAATCCTTGCTATGTGGATATAGTTTTAACTATAATTGTTTTTCTGATATATTTATATTATTTTATTTTAAGATGTAAACGCCTTTCTTTAACTTATAAGGCGGATAACTTTATTCAGAGGTAAATATTATGACGCAAAAAAACAATCCGTGGGAAACTGATTTGCCTGATGCTAATGGCGAGGCGGCAACGCGCATACAGCTCAAGCCGATAAAAATTGCCAAACTTTCGGGCGCTAAAAATGATTTTAATCTGCCGCTAAAAGTTATAATCGCGGTTTTGCTGCTATTGTGGCTTGCTTCCGGCTTTTATCAGGTGCAGCCGAGCGAACAGGGGGTGGTTTTGCGTTTTGGCAAATATGTAACAACCACCGATTCGGGGTTGCATTATCATTTGCCGTACCCGATTGAAAGCGTGATTAAGGTTAATGTTACGCAAGAACGCAGTATCAATTTGGGCGTTTCGGAAAATTCAGGCGCCGCATCGCATTATTACAATAACAATCAGTCAAGCGTCGCGCTCAATTCATTTACTGAAAGCCACATGCTCACCGGCGATGAAAACATTGTTGACATTAACTTAACCGTGGTTTGGAAAATTAAAGACGCTAAAGATTATTTGTTTAATGTCAGAAGCCCCGATGTTACGGTCAGGGTTGCGGCGCAGTCGGTCTTGCGTGAAATTGTCGGGCAGTCCGAAATGCAGCCGATTATCACCGGCGACCGCGGTATGGTTGAAGATGAAACCAAAGCCGAGTTGCAAAAGCTGCTTGATGATTTTGGCGCCGGCGTGGTGATTGTGCGCGTTAAACTGCAAAAGGCCGACCCGCCTAAGCAGGTTGTAGATGCCTTTAATGAGGTTCAGCGCGCCAAAGCCGATAAAGAAAGATTTAAAAACGAGGCGGAAGCCTACCGCAATGAGGTTTTGCCTAAAGCCAAAGGCGAGGCGGTAAAACGCACGCAAGAGGCGGAAGCCTACAAAGAAGCGGTAATTAACAAGGCGCAAGGCGAGGCGGAACGCTTTTTGTCGGTTTATAACGCGTATAAACAAGGCAAAAAAGTTACGGCGGAGCGCTTGTATCTTGAAACCATGGAAGATGTACTTTCTAAGTCAGATACCGTAATTATTGACCCGTCGGCCAAAGGCGGAAATGTGTTGCCGATTTTATCGGTTAAAGGTAAGGAGTTAAAGTAATGAACAAAAATATTAAAGCTTATCTTTTAATTGTGTTGGCGGTTGCCGTAGTGGTTTTAAGCGGCTCTCTGTATGAAGTTAATCAAACCGAACAGGCGATAGTTTTGCAGTTTGGCGAACCGGTGCGCTTGGTTAAAGATGCCGGCTTAAAAATCAAACTGCCGCTGATTCAGAACGTGGTTTATTATGATACGCGCCTGCTTAATTTAGACCCGCCGGCGCAAGAAATTGTGTTAAACGATAAAAAGCGCTTAGATGTGGATAGTTTTACCCGTTATCGCATTGTTGACCCGTTAAAATTTTATCAAACCGTTCGCACTGAAACGCAAGCCCGCAGCAAGCTTGAAGAAATTGTTAATTCCTCCGTTCGTAAAGTTTTGGGTCGGGTAACTTTGCAGGAGCTTCTTTCTAAAGAACGGGCGCAGATTATGGCAGACATCAGCAACGCGGTTAAAAATGACGCCGAACAAATCGGGGTGAGCGTGGCAGAAGTCAGGATTCGCCGCGCCGACTTGCCGATTGAGGTTTTGCAGGCGATTAACGATCGTATGAAGGCGGAACGCGACCGCGATGCCAAAGAGTTCCGAGCACAAGGTCAGCAAGAAGCGCAGCAGATTCGCTCCAAGGCCGATAAAGAACGCACCATTATTATTGCCGAAGCTGAAAAGCAGGCGCAGATAATCCGCGGTGAAGGCGACAAAGAGGCAACCGCTATTTGGAACAAAGCGGCGGCAACCGATCCGCAGTTTTATGCCTATTATCGCTCGCTTGAAGCTTATCGCACTTCTCTCGGCAATGATAAAAATTCGTTTGTGTTATCGCCGGAATCCGATTTCTTCCGTTATTTTAAGGGGAGCTTGAAGTAATTTATGATGATTCGTCCTTTAATTGCGGCACTGCTTGTCGGTTTTTGCGCGGCGGGTTCGGCCAAAGCGCAAACTTCGTTTGCTCCGCTTGTTGAAAAGGTTATGCCCTCAGTGGTTAATATTTCAGCCCGGCAGCAAGAGGCGGAAGATTCGCCGGAAGTGCAAAATAATTTAGTATTCGGCAATCAGGAAGACCATTTCGGTCTTGGTTCCGGTTTTGTGCTGAGCGCCGACGGCTATATTGCCACCAACCGCCATGTGATTGAGCAGGCAGATTCTATTGCCGTGATAACGAATGACCAAACAGAATATCAGGCCGCTTTAGTCGGGCAAGACTTGCAAACTGATTTAGCCTTAATTAAAATTGAACCGAAAGATAAACTGCAAGCGGTGGAATTTGGCGATTCTGATAAAATTAAAGTCGGCGATTGGGTTTTGGCGGTCGGCAATCCGTTCGGGCTTGGCAGCAGCGTCAGCGCCGGTATAATTTCGGCCAAATCGCGTGACATCGGCAGCGGATATTATGACGACTATTTGCAAACCGACGCGGCCATTAATCAGGGCAACTCCGGCGGCCCGCTGTTTGATACGGACGGCAGATTGGCGGGGGTTAATACGGCCATTTTTTCAACCACCGGCAACAGCGTCGGAGTTGGTTTTGCATTGCCTGCCAATCAGGCAAAATGGGTGCTCGCCAAGCTCAAAGCCGATGGCAAAGTTGAGCGCGGGTGGCTCGGTATTAGCGTAAAACCGGCGCAGGCGCAAGACGGCACCGAAGGGTTAACGGTTGTTTCGTTACAGGATGAAAATTTGGCGCAAAAAAACGGTTTGCAGGTCGGCGATATGTTGGTTGCCTTAAATGACAAGCCGATAAGCGCCATAAACGCTTTTGTTTCGCAAATTGCGCAAATGCCGGTAAACAGCAGTATAAAACTCACGGTTTGGCGCGCCGGACAAGTCAGCGATATTAATGCCGTAACCGCGCTTATGCCTGAGCTTAAACAATCTGCTGAGCCGTTGCGCGCGGCCTCAACCGCAGATGCCGCTGACGGCTATAATCGGTTAGGTTTAGTTTTTAACGGGTTGCGGGTTATGGCGGTTAAATCCGGCAGCGAGGCGGCGCAGAAAGGGGTTAAAGCCGGCGATGTTTTGCTTAAAATTAACAATGTTCCGGTTTATGTTGCCGATGAAATTGAGCGCCAGATCAGCGAGGCGGAATTAAGCGGTAAATCACTGCGGCTTGATTTTAATGACCCGCGCGCCGATGAAGAATATTTTGTTGAATGTACGGTTGCGCCGCAACAACTGTAAACGGAGGGTAAATTGAGCAGGATAGATTTTTATCATCTTCAAAAACAAAATTTGGAAGACGTTTTACCCAAATTGTTGGAAAAAGCTTATTCTTCCGGCGCTCACATAAACGTTAAGGTCGGTACTGAAGCAAGAGTGGATTTTTTAAATTCTCTGTTGTGGACCTATAATGACGAAAGCTTTTTACCGCACGGCAGCAAAAAAGACGGCGCGGCAGAGCTGCAACCGATATGGCTTTCTTCGGATGATGACAACCCGAACAATGCCGCTATGCTTTTTTTAACCGATGACGCGGCTCCGGCCGAGGGCGATACCGAAAAATACACCCGCATTTTTAATATTTTTGACGGCAATAATCCTGAGGCGCTCCAAAACGCGCGCGAATTGTGGAAAAGTTTACGTCAATCAGGCGCCGAGTTGCATTATTGGCAGCAGGACAATGACGGCCGGTGGACCGAAAAAGCTTAACCGGTGTAATATTCTGTATAAATACCGCAAAAAAAACTTGCTAACCGCTAAATAAGACTATAATTTAAAGCCATTGGATTGAACATATTTTGGAGGTTTAAATGGCTGAAAACAGCAAACTCGCAAGCGACATTGCCAGTGCAAAAAGAACTATTGACAAAGAAGTTGAAGCTTTGCGCATGATGGAAAATTCTTTTGACGAAAGCTTAACTCAGGCTTTGGATTTAATGCAAAATTGCAAAGGCCGAGTAATTGTTACCGGTATGGGTAAATCCGGACATATTGCCCGTAAAATTGCCGCAACTTTGGCCTCAACCGGCACGCCGTCTTTTTTTGTGCACCCGAGTGAAGCCAGCCACGGCGACCTCGGTATGTTAACCACCGATGACGTGGTTATTGCCATTTCAAACGGCGGCGAGAGTAAAGAACTTGCTGATATTTTGCTTTATTGCAAACGCTTCAGCATTCCGCTTGTTGCCATTACCAAAAATCCGGAAAGCACTCTTGGTAAAAACAGCAACCTTATCTTAAAACTCCCTAATGACGGCGAGGCTTGCCCGCTTGGTTTGGCGCCTACTTCCTCAACTACCGCCACTTTGGTTATGGGTGATGTTTTGGCTATTGATTTAATGGAGCGCAAAGGCTTTTCGGCAACCGATTATAAGCAACGCCACCCGGGCGGAAAACTCGGCGCTATTTTAAGCAAAGTATCTGACCTTATGCACAGCGGCTCTGAAATGCCGATTGTCGGTGAAGACACCATTATGCAAGACGCTTTAATGGAAATGACCGCCAAAATGTTGGGTTGTGTCGGTATTGTTGATAAAAACGGCGATTTAATCGGTATTATCACTGACGGTGACTTGCGCCGTTGGATGTCGCCGGGGCTTATTTTGGAAAAAGTTTCCACCGTTATGACCAAAAATCCGAAGACTATCGGTCCTGATGCGTTGGCGGTTGAAGCCTTAAAAACCATGAACACCACCGGCAAAGGGATTACCAACCTGTTTGTGGTTGACGGCAAAAAACCGATTGGCTTGATTCACATTCATGACTGTTTGCGTGCAGGGGTTGCGTAATTGGTTGATTATGGCAAGATAGACTCGTTTTTTAACGGAGAGCATCCTTTTGAAGAAAAAAACAGTCGCCGTTTAAGCTTAAAAGCAAAGCTTATACGCGGGGCAAAGCTTATTATGCCCTCAACGGCGGCTGTTTTAATTGCTTTAATTATGCTTTATCCGTCATTAAAAAAAGACGAGGTTGTTGCCAATTTGGACGTTACCTTGCCTAAAAAAGGCGAGCTTGAAAAACTTCATATTGAAAAAACCGAGTTTGCGGTTACCGATAAAAACAATCGGGTGAGCCGCATTCAGGCCGATCAGGTTGATGAAACTTCCGCCGGCTCCAAAGTTATGAAAATTATTAATCCGCAAGGCACAATTCCGGCCGGCGGCAATGACAAACCGGTGGCGGTCAGCTCATTGGTCGGTTATTATGACCAAAGCAACAACACTCTTCAGCTTGAGCAAAATGTTAAGGCCGTGTATGCCGATGGCACCACTGCCGAAACGCAGGAAGTTAAGTACGATTTTAACAAATCGTTAGGTAACGGCAGTAAAAAACTTTATGCTTACGGCGTTTGGGGCAAACTGTGGGCGGAGCAATTTACTTATAATCACGCCGCGCAGGTTTTAACCTTAATCGGCAAGTCAAAAGTAACAGATGAAAAAAACACTTTGTTTGCTGACGGACAGGTTCGTTATTATCGTGCTGAAAACAAGGCTGAGGCGGATAAAAACGTTAAAATTGAAACTCCGCAAAATGTTATTACTTCCGACAAAATGCGCGCATTTATCAAGCAAACCAAAAATCTGGAGTTTGAAAAAGCTGAAGCCTGGGGCAATGTTAAATTAAGCGCGGAAAAAAACACCATGTTTGCCGATAAGGTAATTACGTTTTTTACAAACGGAGCGGTGAGCAAGGCCGAGGCTTATAACCATGTAAAAATTATAGACGGCGATAATACCATGCTCGCCGATAAGGTTTTTGTCTTTTTTAAAACCGACGGCGCGCAGGATATTGAAAAAATTGAGGCTTACGATAATGTAAAGGTGATAACGCCGGATGGCGTTGCCAAAGGTGATTACGGGTTGTATCAGCCGTATAAAAATGAGGTTGAACTGCGGCATAATGTAGTTATAACGCAAAACGGCAGTGTGATATACGGTGACCGCGCGGTTACCGACTTAAAAACTTCAGTCAGCCGCGTGCTGTCAGATACGCATAATAAGCGGGTTTCCGGTGTAATTACCGGAGCCGCCATTAAAGGTGAAAAAAATGAAAAAAAATAATCAGGATTCGGTATTAGAAATTTTTAACATCGGCAAAAAATATAAAAATCGCGCCGTATTAAAAAATGTTTCGTTACACGTGCGCCGCGGCGAGGCGGTGGGTTTGTTAGGACCTAACGGCGCCGGCAAAACCACGTGTTTTTATTGCGTTATCGGCTTAATTACTCCTGATTACGGCGATGTTCATATTAACGGCGAAGATATTACCAATATGCCGATGTACCGTCGCGCCCGTATGGGCATCGGCTATCTGCCGCAAGAAGCTTCTATTTTCAGAAGTTTAAGCGTGGAAGACAACATTAAAGCTATTCTTGAAATTGTGGAAGAAGATGAAAGCAAGCGCGAAAATATGTTGGAAGAGTTGTTAAATGAGTTTTCAATTGCGCATTTGCGTAAGTCTCCGGCCATTGCGTTATCAGGCGGTGAGCGCCGCCGCTTGGAAATTGCCCGCGCGCTTGCCAGCAATCCTGATTTTATTTTGCTTGACGAACCGCTTGCCGGTATTGACCCGATTGCAGTCGGCGAAATTCGCTCTTTGGTATCGCAACTTAAAAACCGCGGCTTGGGCGTGCTGATTACTGACCACAACGTGCGCGAAACTTTAGACATTATTGACCGCGCCTACATTTTGCACGGCGGCTCCGTATTAATGGAAGGTACGCCGGAAGAAATTGTTGCCAGCAAAGAAGTTCGCAAAGTTTATTTGGGTGATAATTTTTCTATGTAGCCTATACCCCACATTGCTTGCAGTGAGGGGATTTTGTTGTTTTCAGATTTATGAGTCCGGTGTGTGATAAGTTTTATTTTAAGCCGTGATTTTATAATTCCACTTCTTAAGAGGGGTGGCGGCGAATGCCGCCGAGGTGGTCAATACATTAATTAAGTGCGCGTTAGATGTTTGTTTTTGTTGCAAAATCTGAAGTATAAAGAAATTAATCCTAAATATTGTTATTAGCGTTCCCAATTAATATAGAATTGTGCTATTCCGCCTTTTACGTGTTCGTTGCAGATGTTATAAGTATCATCTAAGGTTAAGTTTTTCAAACATCTATAGTTCTTCAACTCATTACAAAGTTTGTTACCCATTATAAAATAGAATTGTCCTTCATTATAATCAGAGCTAGCTGTCTGTGTTGAAACCATGTATATATTATCGGAATATTCTTTGGCGATAGTTAAAATATTTTGACATATTGGCAGACGATCAGGAGAGCTTAAGGATAAGAATGATGAGCCATTTTCATGGTATGAGGTTAAATATATATTATTTTCTTGAAGAACGATTTGCCACTCTTGCCCAAAAATATCATACACATAGTCACTGTTGTTTGTTTTTACCATTTCAGTCGGAATTTCGCCCATTTTGATAAGATATGGGGTTAAATTAGTTTCGCCTTCTTTGATATTATCAAAACTGTGCACATTGCGAGCAACTGTGTTAATCAGAGTGTTCATCTGTTCAGTATGTTTGTTTAATTTATATTTCATCATCGCCTTGCTATATCCGCTGATAGTGCCGACGCTCAGAACACCGATAATCGCCAGAACTCCCAACATCTCCACCATACTTCTGCCATTTTCTGATTTCATAATAAAAAATCTCCTAAAATTATTGCATTTAAGAAGATTTTAGCTCGCGTTTTTTTTGCAATATTTACGAGTCTGGGGTGTGCATAAGTTGTATTTAAATCCGCACTATGACAATTCCCATCCACTAGGAGGGGTGCCGAAGGCGGGGTGGTTATTGCACTATTTTGCGATAGGATAAATGTTTGTTTTGTATGCAAAAATCGTAAACCATCTCTAGTCTCATACCTTATATTTTCACCACCCCGTCGGCTACCGCCGCCACCCCTCCTCAGGAGTGGAATTAATAGAACTGTGTAGTTTGTCGGCTATCGTCGCCATGACTTAGGAGTGAAGCTTTACATTGCGTGTAGTTAAACTTTATGCTCGGCTGCGTTTTATATAGGCAATTAGCAAAGATATAAAGGCGCCAAGATTAAGCGCCCAAACATAAACATTAAACCAAAATTCCGAGGTTTTATCGCTGAGGTCAAAAAAGGCACAAATGGCAATTAATGCCAACGGATAAATGATAGTAAAATACGGAATCCAACCGATAGCGCTTAAATAATAGGTAATTTTTGGGTGGTGATTAATCATATAAGTAACAAAAAACGGCACTTTGTTAAAAGTAATGCCAAACATCAGCGCAACAAAAGCAAATAACAAAATTAAGGCAACAGGCTCTATGCCGGCATAAATAAAAGGAGCTGACACCACGCTAAAAATTCCGCCTAAACATAACGCTTCATTAGAATACAATTTCATGTTGTTAACTCCTTTTATTAAACTATATGCAAAAAATAAAACAATTAGCTGTTTAAGTCAACAGTTTTTGCTTAGCGAGCCCTTACGGGTTCAATTCCCGTTATTTTGTGTTGAAATAAAATGGAGCGGATACGAGAATAGCTAAATAAAAACGCCATTAATATGGCGTTTTTATTTGGAGCGGGTAAGGGGAACGCTAAGTAAAAAGGCCATTAATATGGCGTTTTTATCTGTAAGTTCTTTGTAACATCTTAATGAGCAAGGAAAGCGACAGCAACCGTAGCGAATTTAGATGCCAAAGAGGTATTCCCGTCCGCAATCAAAAAAATCCATCGTTAAGGTAGGTTTATTTGAGCGGGTAAGGGGAACGCTAAGTAAAAAAGCAAGCAATCTTGCTTTTTTATCTGCAAGTTCTTTGGAACATCTTAATGAGCAAGGAAAGCGAAAGCGCCCGCAGCGAATTTAGATGCCAAAGAGGTATTCCCGTCCGCAATCAAAAAAATCCATCGTTAAGGTGGATTTTTTTGGAGCGGGTAACGGGAATTGAACCCGCATTAAAAGCTTGGGAAGCTCTCATTCTACCATTGAATTATACCCGCTTAAAGCTTGGTTTATATGTACTTTCTTTTTACCTATAAATCAAGCATTTTATTTGTTTATTCCAAAATTTGCACAAGTTCAGATGCAATACCGAGCTTATAAATTTTTTCATTAACGTTGTTTTCAGGATAGCAGCGCCCTAAGTCAAGCGCAAAAATGTTAGCTTGTTGAACGGCAAATTCATGTCCGCGGCAAATAGTGGCGGCGTTGTTTTCAAGATATTTGCGCAGTTCTTCCGATTCTTTATTTTTGCCTTGGCTTTGTCCGCCGCGCTTCATAAACAGTTCCGAATATTCAAATATGGTGTAAACCATGCCGGCAATCATGAGGGAGCTGATTAGTTTTACATAAATGCTCATCAGTAATACCGCAAAAACAATTAAGAACACGGCAATGGTTTTGGCAGCGTAATTTACAATTTTTGAGTTGAATTTACGCTTTAAAATCCAGATATAAAAGGCTAACGTTAAAGTGCCTGATAGCAAAATCAGTCCGGTTTGCAGCGGATTAATACCAAGGGCTGCAATGGCGATTTCGCTCAAAATCAGCATACCGACGCTGAACAGCAAATATCCGATATTAAGCTGTAGTGACGATAGCTTTAAGCCGGTCTGCAGGCTCTTTTCAATAGCGTTGTATGCTCGCTTAAATTTTAACATATTGGCGGCATTGGCAACAATCACCGATTCTTTGCCCACAAACAAATTTTCTATGGCTTGCTTTTCGCCATGGCTTAATGCTGAAAGATTATCGGTCTTTTTAATCAGCATAATAGTGCCGTCTTGCTTTTGAATGTCTATAATGTTTTTGCGATACATTTCAAGCAACGAGGCAACAAAAGCAAATTTATCAAATTTAGCTTTAAGCATAAAACGCATGGTTGCCGCGGTTTGCTTGAATGAATGGCGAGCTTTGGTTTTGTTGCGCTTTAAGTATTTCCATGACAGCATGTATGAAATAAGTATGGCCGCCAAACCGGCAAACGCAAACAGCACATCGCCGTAATCGGTAACAAACCACACAAATTTACGCCCTAATTCCGGCTCCATAAACACGTTTTTATCCAGTGACACCAAAATATGCATGCCCTCATGCGGTAAAATCGGGGTGAGGGAAGCAAAGCCCAACGCATTCTTATCAAGCGAGGCAACAACCGCGCGTTTGTCAGATAAATGTTTAGGGTATCCGGTAATAACGCTTTGCGACAAAAAGTTTTTTCCGTCCGGAATAGCCACAATCGCATTGGCAGATGTAATTACCAAATTAAGATAGCTACCGGCGGCATCCCAATAAAACTCGCTGAAGTCGTCATAATACCAAAGCTTGCGGTCAAGCAGATATTTGAAGGTGTATGTATAAACTCCGGGCTGTAAAACATATTCTTGGCGCGGCTTAATGTAAATATAATCGCCGATTTCTTCTAACATATACGGCAATTCAGAACCGTTTAAGGCAACTGAAAGCAACTGAATGTCAAGTTTCTTTTTAACTCCGGCGCGGGAGGTGCTGTACTTGGGCAAAACTTTGGTCAGCCCGTGTTTAAGCTTTTGCCCGTTGGCAACTATGGTAATATCTTCTTGTACCTGAATTAAGCCGGAAGGCAAAATATTAAGGGTGGCGAGCAAATACGGAACATGCTCGCGCGCCGGCGCCACAATTTTTTTACCGGTAGGCAAAACAACGTTCACAAGCGGAATATCAGATTGTGAAAGTTCGCTAATCATTCGCGTTTGCTCTTCGGGCGCAAGCTCATAAAAAGTGGTTGGCGCGTGTGCGTCATCAGCGGAGCGGTTGCCGCTGATACGCCCCATTGCTTCATCATAAATTTTTTCAAAGGTTGATTTGCGTTGTTCCTGCATTTGCGCAATATATTCAGCGCTGTGTTGAACGTCTATGGAATCTGACTGATTTAAATCGCCTAATTCGTTGGCATGGCTGACTGATGCGTTTTTAAAGCGCTGCTTAAAAAATGCGATAACCTCATCGGTATTATCCGGATTCGGCATGTTATCGGGCAAAAAAGCTGTGCCGTCGCTTATTTGTTCTTGCGGCTTAACCGAGTTAACGTCTTTAATTTCAACCGTTGCCGCGTTGGTGTTAAAGGCAAATATACTGAAACAAATTGCAAGAAAAAGTTTATTCATAAACGCAATCCTTATGTTAACAAATAAAACATATTTTGTATAATATACTCCAGATATTAAAAGATAATGAAAAATTTTATAAGGAGCACAATAAAATGAGTAACAAAATTGCAGCCGTTATTTTAGGCGCCGGCAAAGGCACCCGCATGAAGTCTGACTTGCCTAAGGTGATGATGCCGGTTTGCGGCAAGCCGATGATTAAACATATTACCGACACGCTTGAAAGCATGAACGTGGATAAAATTGTTACGGTGATTGCCCCTGACGGCGATTTGGTAAAACAAACGGTGGCTCCGCACCAAACCTGCGTGCAGGACCAACAGCTCGGTACCGGTCATGCGGTTAAATGCGCCGCTGATTTGTTAAAAGGTTTTGACGGCGCGGTCATGGTTATTTTCGGCGATACGCCGCTTATTACCAAACAAACTTTTATGAAGGCGGTAAATAAAGTCCGCGAAGGTTATGCCGTTGTGGTTTTGGGCTTTAAGCCTCAAGACGCCGCTCGTTACGGACGCCTTAAAATGCAAGGTAATGAACTTGTTTCTATTGTTGAATTTAAAGACGCTACCGATGACGAAAAGGCTATCGGTTTTTGCAATTCAGGCTTTATGGCCTTTGACGGCAAGCACTTGTTTGAAATTTTAAATAACATCGGCAATGAAAATGCCGCCGGCGAATATTATTTAACCGATGCGGTAAGCGTTGCGCGTAAAATGGGGCTTAAATGTACGGCATTTGAGGGCAAGCCGGAAGAAGTTGCCAGCGCCAACACGCGTGAAGAATTAGCCTTGTTGGAAACCTATGTAAAGAACGGTAAACATGCGTAATTTTATTAAAATTCACTGGTTCGGACTTTTGTTGTCATTTATCAGCGCGCTGTTTTTAGGTCTTATGGCGTTGGTGTTTTATTCGCCTCGTCAAGATACCCTGAAGCGCGGATTTATTCCGTGTACGCAACAACTGGTAAAAGAAGTTTTTGCCTGCAATGAGCATAAACATTGGTGCATGAGCAAAGCGATTGTTAAAAATACCGGCTGCGATTTTAAGGTGGTGTTTAAAGGCGTTGCCGATTGGGTCGGCGGCAAACAGCCGGCTCCGTGGAGCAATTATTTGTTTGAGCCGGTGCTGCCTGAACCTGATGTTGCGGAAGATGACGCCGCCGTGCAAGAATACTATGCCGAAAATCCGCACTCTGAAGAAGATATGTTAAAACTGCAACAAGATTGGGATACTTTGGAAAAAGAATGGAACAACGCCAAAGCCGATTCCGATTCGGAAGTTGCGGTTAAAGATGAAACCAAGCAAAATATTCATCAAAATATTAAAGATGTTGTAAGGGAGAATGTAAATGAAGAGCAAAAATGAAATGTTACCGGCATGGGATTTGTCTGACTTATATAAAGGTACCGATGACCCCAAAGTTAACGCCGATTTGGAAAAATATCGCAAAGGCGTGGCGGCGTTTGCTAAAAAATATAAAGGCAAACTTGCAACGCTTGACGCCAAAGCCATGCTTGCTTTGCTTAAAGAACAGGAAAAATTGGCCAAAATCGGCAGTCGGCTTGGCGGTTTTGCTTATCTTAACATGTCAACGCAAATGAAAAATCCGGAAGCAATGGCGTTTTACCAGAATATCTCTGAAAAATTAACCGAATACGCCAAACCTTCCGTCTTTTTCAGCTTAGAATTTAACCGCCTGCCGGAAGCCAAAATCAAAGAATGGCTGAAAGATAAACAGGTTGCTTTTTATAAGCCTTATTTTAAGCGGATTCGCAAATATAAAAAATATGAACTCAGCGAGCCGGAGGAAGAAATTTTGCTTGAAAAATCCATCACTTCATCAGAAGCATGGGTACGCTTGTATGAAGAAACATCATCTCGCCTTGTTTACACTGTTAATGGCAAAAATTATAACGATGCCGAAATTACTAAATTGACCTTGGACAAAGACGCTAAATTGCGCCATCAGGCCGGTGCGGAAATTAACCGCGTGGCGGCGCAAAACGCTCCGTTGTTTACGCTTGTTTATAATATGATTATGAAAGACAAAGCAATTGAGGATAACAAGCGCGGTTTTAAGACTCCGGTTTCGGCGCGTAATTTGGCCGAAGAAGTGCCCGATAATGTGGTTGACACACTGGCGCAAACCGTAAAGGATAACTACAAAAATTTGGCGCACCGCTTTTATAAACTTAAAGCCAAATGGCTGGGAGTTAAAAAAATCAGTTATTGGGACCGCAACGCGCCGCTGCCGTTTTCGGCTGATGTTAAATACAGTTGGGACGATGCGGTTAAAATGGTTTTAGCCGGATATTACAATTTTTCGCCCAAACTAGGCAAAATCGCGCAAGATTTTTTTGACCATAACTGGGTTGATGTTCCTCCGCGCGATGGAAAGCGGAGCGGGGCGTATTGCAGCGGGCCGCTTGCCACCATGCACCCTTATTTATTCTTAAATTTTGTCGGCAAGCAAAATGATGTTTTAACCTTAGCCCATGAATTGGGGCATGGTTGTCATCATCAGCTGCGCATTAAAAACGGCGAGTTAAACGAGCGTTCGCGGATGACGACCGAAGAAGTTGCTTCCGTGTTCGGCGAGATGTTGGTTTTTCAGGATATGCTTAAAAACACCACTGATGACAAAGCTCGTTTGTGCCTGATTGCCTCTAAAGTTAATGATATGATTAACACCGCGGTGCGGCAGATTGCGTTTCACTTTTTTGAAACCCGCGCCCACGCTGAGCGTAAATTAAGCGAAGTTTCGGAAGAACGTTTATGTCAAATTTGGCTTGAAGAAATGAAATCCAGTCTTGGCAATTATGTTGAAGTCGGCGATGACTGCCGCTATATTTGGTCACAAGTAGGACACTTTTTCTTTTTGCCGTTTTATGTTTACGCATATTCTTTTGCCGATTGTTTGGTAAACTCGCTTTATCAGGTTAAGCAAGAGGGCACGGTGCCTGATTTTGCCGATAAATATTTGCATCTTTTGTCGCAGACCGCAATCGGCGAATATGAGCAAATTTTAAAGCCGTTTGACCTCAATCCGAACAGTCCGGATTTTTGGAATAAGGGATTAAAGCTGATTTCATCATACATTGATGAGCTTGAGCGCTTAGATAAAAAATTAAAACTTTAAGCATAACAAAACCCCGCGGCCTTAACCGGCTACGGGGTTTAATTTTTTTAATTGTGGGTTACCGTAATGTAAACAAGCAATTGGCAGGTTTCTTCCGAGTTGCAGGCAGAGCAAAAGTCGTCAATTTCTTTAACTCCGGCATTGCGTAATAAGCGGTTTTGGGGAACATTACTGATAAATAAATCAGCAAGCCCTCCAAACAAGTTGGTTTGACTAGAGGAAGTACCACCCTGATATGAACGCATTTCAAGCCATGCTAAATTCTCAGAGTTTTCTTTGGCAACGGTTACCATATTGCGGCAAACTTCTTTATCATGGCTGCTCAAAGTGTTACCGGTGCGGGCTAAAGTAACATACATTAAATATTCATTGGAAGTGCCATTGTTGCCGTTGTAATAGCTAAACCAAATATGGTTTTTAAAAATATCTACAATATAGTTATTTTGTATGCGCATACCGTCAGGTATTAAGTTCATTTTACCGAAAATGTTTAAAACAAACTGCGCACCAGTAGCATTGTTAAATTTATTTACGGCATAAGTGCGGATTAAGTCGGGGTATAGTTGAATGGCATTATTGAGCAAAGAATTAAAACTTTCTGCCTGTTTGTTAAGCTTATACTTCATCATTGCTTTGGAGTATCCGGCAATTGCCCCGACGGATAGAACGCCTATGATTGCTAAAACCCCGAGCATCTCAACCATACTTCTGCCATTTTCTGATTTCATGAGCTAAAATCTCCTCAAAAAGTTAGTTTTGAGAAGATTTTAGCTCGCGTTTTTTTTTTGCAATATTTACGAGTCTGTGCTGTGTATAAGTTGTATCGGCACGGTGTAAAAATTTATTTGCATTTGCGGAGAAAAAGAATTATAATCTCCGCATAATCTGCGGAGAAAACATATGTATATATATGAACATAAAAATTGGCCACATTTTACTTGGAATGATAACAAACTCACCAACTTGTTATCTGAAGTTTCATTTTTGCAAGGAAATGTACTTGGCAAAATGAAAGCGCTTGGTTTTGACTTTCAGCAAGAAGCTATTCTTGCCAATATGACAGATGAAATTACTAAATCAAGTGAGATTGAAGGCGAGTTGTTAAACAAAGAACAAGTACGTTCATCAATCGCGCGCCGTCTTAACATCAACAATACCAACTCTGTCTCAAGCAGTCACTATATTGACGGTATTATTGAAATGATGATAGATGCAACGCATAATTATCAAAAGCCTTTATCAAAAGAGCGCTTATGCGGGTGGCATGCGGCATTGTTTCCGACCGGATACAGCGGAATGTATAAAATCAGCGTTGGTTGTTATCGCACTGATAAAGACGGTCCGATGCAAGTTGTTTCTTCTGATATGCGTCATGAAAAAGTTTATTACGAAGCACCGGCAGCTGAAAAATTGCCGCTTTTTATGGATGTATTTTTACAGTGGATTAATAGCGCAAACAGTGTTAATCCTCTTTTGCAAGCCGCCATTGCGCACTTGTGGTTTATCACGTTGCATCCGTTTGAAGACGGCAACGGGCGTATGGCTCGCGCGATTACCGATATGATGTTGTCAAAGGCTGAAAATTCGCCGTACCGATTTTACAGTATGTCGGCACAAATTCAAAAAAGTAAAAACGATTACTATAATGTTTTAGAATACACACAAAAAGGAAGTTTAGATATTACAATATGGTTGCAATGGTTTTTACAATGCTTGTCCGCCTCAATTACCAATGCCGAAAAACTGGTTGATTCTATTGTCAATAAGGCGCTGTGTTGGCAACGGTTTAACAAAATAACCTTAGATGCCAATCAACGCAAAATGATAAATATGCTGTTAGACGGCTTTGAAGGCAATTTAACCTCAGCTAAATGGGCAAAAATTTGCAAGTGCTCGCAAGACACCGCGACTCGTGCTATTAATTATTTGATTGACAATAATATTTTAGAACAAAAAGGAACGGGGCGCAGCACGCATTACATCTTAAAATGCGGAGAAAAGGAGTCATAATCTCCGCATAATCTGCGGAGATATGTGTGTAATGATATGCAAATTAGCAATAAATGTTGTGCTAGCGTTAAAAGCCAATCCCGAATATTCCTGCGCCTCCTTTTATGTGTTCGGTGCAGATAGTGTGAATGTCTTCTAAAGTTAAGTTTTTCAAGCATATATAACCCATATCGCAGTAGTTACCCAATTTATCACCAAGTATATAATACGTATGGTCATCAAGGCTATAAATAGTTTTGCCTGTTGCTGTCATCATTTCAGATATATTATCCGAATTTTCTTTGGCAACGGATAAAATATTTTGGCAGATTGCCAGATTATCAGAAGAGTTTGATGATAAGAATGACGAGCCATCTAGATGTATTGAGTATAAAGTTATAGCGCTGTTGTTGATAAGTATTTGCCACTGCTGCCCGAAAATATCATATACATAATCATTGTTGTTTGATTTCACCATTTCAGTTGGAATATCCCCCATTTTAATAAAATATGAGGTTAAAGAAGTTCCATCTTCTTTGAGATTATCAAAGCTGTGAACATTGCGAGCTATGGCATTAAATACAGTGGTCATTTGTTCAGTGTGTTTATTTAATTTATATTTGAACATTGCCTTGGAGTAACCGCTGATAGCCCCGACACTTAATACTCCAATAATAGCGAGTACCCCAAGCATTTCCACCATAGAACGACCATTTTCTGATTTCATAATAAACAATCTCCTCAAATTGTTAAATTTAAGAAGATTTTAGCTCGCGTTTTTTTTTTGCAATATTTACGAGTCCGGGATGTGCATAAGTTGTATTTAAATCCGCAATTAAAAATTCCCCTCCTTGGAGTATACCGGCCTTTTAAAATTCCCCTCTATGGAGGGATGCCGAAGGCGGGGTGGTTACTGTACTATCCATCAATATAATAAGTGTTTGTTTTGTATGCAAAAATCGTAAACAATCTCTAGTCTCAAACCTTATATTTTCACCACCCCGTCGGCGTTCCGCCATTACCCCTCCTCAGGAGTTGAATATTTAAACTCGCTCATAAAAAATCCGGCATTACTGCCGGATTTTTAAGCATTTAGCCGAATATTTTTAGGTATTCGTATATTTTTTGGTAAAAACCGGAAGTCGCCGCCAAAGTTTCGGCCTCTGCCAAGCTGATTTTTTGCAAATCAACCGCGCGTTCGGCCGCAACCTTGCATTTGTTTTCGGCAATGTCGGCAAACCCGCCGCTGATAAACCAACGCTTTAAGGTTTTGTTTTCAGCGTTTAGGGTTGCAATCACTCCGCCGGAGAGCATCAAAGAACTTGGTGCTCTGCCGTCAATCACGGTTAAATTGCCGACATCAATCGGTAAAATAACTTTTTCGGCTTTTTCTTCCGTCATCAGTTGTTCCGGAGTGCAAATTGCTAAATTTATTGCCATTATGCGGTTTCCTTCATTTTTTCAGCTTTAGCCAAAGCCTGTTCTATGGTTCCGACCATAAAGAAAGCTTGTTCCGGCACATCATCGTATTTGCCTTCCAAAATTTCTTTAAAGCCTTTAATGGTGTCTTTAAGCTGTACAAACTCGCCTTTGGTGCCGGTAAACACTTCCGCCACGTGGAAAGGCTGCGATAAAAAGCGCTGAATTTTACGAGCGCGAGCCACAACCAAGCGGTCTTCATCAGAAAGTTCGTCCATACCCAAAATAGCGATAATATCTTGCAAAGAGTTATATTTTTGCAAAATTTCCTGCACGCCGCGGGCAACGCTGTAATGTTCTTCACCCACCACTTCCGGCGACAATACGCGGCTGGTTGAATCAAGCGGGTCAACCGCCGGATAAATACCAAGCTCTGAAATTTTACGTGAGAGCACAGTGGTTGCGTCAAGGTGCGCAAAGGTGGTGGCCGGAGCAGGGTCGGTCAAGTCATCGGCCGGAACATATACCGCCTGTACAGAAGTAATTGAGCCGTTTTTAGTGGAAGTAATACGCTCTTGCATGGCGCCCATATCCGTACCTAAAGTCGGCTGATAGCCTACGGCTGACGGAATACGTCCGAGCAGTGCCGAAACCTCAGAACCTGCTTGTGTAAAGCGGAAAATGTTGTCAATAAAGAGCAACACGTCTTGATGAGCCTCATCGCGGAAATATTCGGCTTGCGTCAAACCCGTTAAAGCCACACGGGCACGCGCCCCCGGAGGTTCATTCATCTGCCCGTAAACCAACACGGTTTTGGAATTATCGCCGTTTAGGTCAATAATGCCGGAGTCAATCATTTCATGATAAAGGTCATTGCCCTCGCGGGTACGCTCGCCTACGCCGGCAAATACTGAGTATCCGCCGTGCCCTTTGGCAATGTTATGAATAAGTTCCTGAATAAGCACGGTTTTGCCCACGCCGGCGCCGCCGAACAAACCGATTTTACCGCCTTTGGCATACGGCTCTAACAAGTCAATTACCTTAATACCGGTAACCAAAATTTCGGTTTCGGTTGATTGATCGGTAAATGAAGGTGCCTCGCGGTGAATCGGGTACAGCAGTTTGGCGTTAATTTCGCCGCGCTCATCAACCGGTTCTCCGATAACGTTAATAATGCGACCGAGCAATTCCGGACCGACCGGAACTTTAATCGGGTGTCCGGTGTTAATAACTTCCAGCCCGCGGGTTAAGCCGTCGGTAGTGTCCATGGCAATGCATCTGACTGAACCGTCGCCGATGTGTTGCACAATTTCAAGCACCAAACGCTTGCCGTGGTTGTCACATTCCAATGCGGTTTGAATATTCGGCAGATTGTCGGCGTCCTCAAATTTAACGTCAACAACCGCGCCGGTAACTTGCGAGATACGGCCCGATTGCAAGTTTTTATCCGTTTTATTTTCAGTGTTTGCGGTTTTATTCATATATTTTTCCTCTTTTTATTGCTCAGAGCGCCTCAGCGCCGGAGATAATTTCGGTCAATTCAGTGGTAATGGCAGATTGCCGTATACCGTTGTATTTTAATGTTAATTCGCCAATCATGTCTTTAGCGTTGCGGGTTGCGTTATCCATTGCCGCCATACGCGCGCCTTGTTCGGAAGCTTGCGAATTTGCCATTGCGTTAAAAATCAAATTAACAATCAGTTTAGGAAGCAGTGCGTCAAGCATTGCAAAACGATTGGGGTAATAGTCATAATAAGCATCGCCCACGCGCACCAAATTTTTATCTTCATCGCTTGTTTCTAAAGAATTTTTTTGCAACGGATAAATTTGCATGGCTGAAATTTCGCGGCTGATAGCTGAATGGTATTTACTGAATACAATTTCGCATACGTCGCAAGTGCCGTTATTGCAAGCCTCGCCGATTTTTTTGCCGAGCTCGGCAGCTTCGTCAAACGAAAGCCCTTTAGCGGCAACCGCCTCGTTTACTTCCAAAATTTTATCGCCGTATTGTTTTTTCAAAATTGCGTGTGCTTTTTTGCCGTAACAAATAATTTTTACGGATTTTCCGGCGTTTTCCAACTCTTTAATGCGGGCGCTTGCGGCTTTGCCGACGTTTTGATTATAACTTCCGCATAACCCGCGGTCAGATGAAAAAACAAACAGCAGATAGTTTTGAGCTTGCGGGCGCGGACGCAACAACTCCGGAAGCAGAAACTTAACTTTTTTCTCTTTTTCTTCCAAAGCAATATCCGCCATAATTCTTCTGATGGTTGTTTTTATCATTTGCGAATAATACGCGCTGCGGTTAAGCGCAAGGTCGGCTTTACGCAGCCGCGAGGCAGCCACAAGCTTCATCGCCGAGGTTATTTTCTCGGTAGATTTAACACTTTCCAAACGGTTGCGTAATTCCTTTAATCCTGCCATTATGCCGCCTTTTCAGTTTGCTTAAAGTTATTAAGTTGTTCAGCGTAAAAATCTTTAAGTTTTGCTTCCAATTCCGGCGATATAATTTTGTTTTTAACAATTTCGGCCAGATATTCGGGATGATGCGCTTTAAGAGCGCTTAAAGATTCTTGTTCAAACTTTTTAATTTCAGCAAGCGGCAGGGTGTCTAAATAACCCTTTACGCCGGCAAATACCGATACAATTTCATCTTCAACCGCCATCGGGTGATAAACCGGTTGTTTTAACAGTTCGGTCAAGCGCGCGCCGCGGTCTAAAAGCTTTTTGGTAGACGAGTCTAAATCAGAGGCAAATTGCGCAAATGACGCCATTTCACGGTATTGCGCCAAATCAAGCTTCATGCTGCCTGCCACTTGTTTCATGGCTTTAATTTGCGCGGCCGAACCCACGCGGCTTACTGAAATACCAACGTTTACCGCCGGTCTGATACCTTGATAGAACAACCCGGTTTCCAAAAAGATTTGTCCGTCGGTAATTGAAATTACGTTAGTCGGAATATACGCCGAAACGTCGCCGGCCTGTGTTTCAATCACCGGCAATGCGGTTAAGGAACCGGCGCCTTCTTCATCATTCATTTTGGCGGCGCGCTCAAGCAAACGTGAGTGCAGGTAAAATACATCGCCCGGATAAGCCTCGCGCCCCGGCGGACGACGGAGCAACAATGACATTTGGCGATATGCCGTTGCCTGCTTGGATAAGTCATCATAAAAGATAACCGCGTGCATGCCGTTATCACGGAAATATTCGCCCATGGCGCAACCGGAGTACGGCGCAATAAACTGCAGCGGTGCAGCCTCTGACGCGGTGGCGGCAACCACGATGGTATAATCCATGGCGCCGTGGTCTTTTAAGGTTTTTACCACCTGAGCCACAGATGAGCGCTTTTGTCCGACCGCAACATAAATGCAAAACAACTTGTCTTTATCTGATTTTGCCGCATCGTTAATACGTTTTTGATTAATGATGGTATCTAATATAATTGAGGTTTTACCGGTTTGGCGGTCGCCGATGATAAGCTCGCGTTGTCCGCGCCCGATAGGAATTAAGGCGTCAATAATTTTAAGGCCGGTTTGTACCGGTTCATGCACGCTTTTACGAGCAATAATCCCCGGAGCTTTAACTTCCGAGTTACTGAATTGTTTAGCCTTAATGGCGCCCAAACCGTCAATCGGTTCGCCCAAAGCATTTACAACGCGTCCCAAAAGTTCTTTTCCGACCGGAACGCTCACAATTTTATCGGTGCGCTTCACCGTATCCCCTTCTTTAATGCTTTCATCGGAGCCGAAAATAACCACGCCGACACTGTTTTCTTCCAAGTTAAGAGCCATGCCCTTAACGCCGGAGGCAAATTCCACCATTTCATTTGATTGCACTTTGTTTAAGCCGTAAACTTGCGCAATACCGTCGCCGACCGAAAGCACGCGGCCGACTTCGCTCATATCGGCTTCCAACCCGTATTGCTCAATTTTTTCTTTTAAGATTGATGAAATTTCATCAGCTTGTATAGACATTAGGCATTACCTTTCATAATTTGTTCAAGGCGTTGTAATTTTCCGGCAACGGAGTCGTCAACCTTAACCGAGTTGTACTGTATGCTGAGTCCGCCCAAAATTGCCGGATTAATTTTATAATTTACGATAATAGGAGTATTTAAAGCTTTTTCCAAGCCTTTTTCAAGTTTTTGTTTTTGTTTATCGGAAAGTTCCTGCACGCTTTCGGCGCTCACTTCCAAAATTCCCCGTTTTTGCAAATCAAGATGTTTAAAGCAATCTAAAATTTTGCGCAAAGAATTAAAGCGGCGTTTTTCCGCCAATAATTCCAAAAAGTTAACGGTCGGCTGCGACAGATTTAAAACTTTGGCAATTTGCGCAAGCAGATTCTTTTTTTCGGAAAGCTTAAATTCAGGATTGTTCAAAACATTAATTTGCGGAGTTTGACCGATAAGTTCGTTTAAGTTTTGGCAGTCAAGTCTGACCTTTTCAAGCAAATTTTCAGCCTCTGCCGCCTTAAACAAGGCGTTTGCATAGTTTTCCGCAATTTGTAATTCTGATATTTTTGCCATTTTGTTCCAATCCGTCACATAAACGAGTAGGGGTCAATATCAACCTCAACTCTAACATTAGCAGGAATATTTAACATTCCAAGCCATTTTTTTAATATCAACTGAATATTTATATTTCGTAAAGTTTTTAAAAGCAAGCGATAACGAAATTTTCCCCTCAACATATATATAGGCGCCGGCGCCGGACCTAAAACCGAAATGCCTTCGCCGCTCGGAGCATATTTTTTTAACTCGTAAGCAATTTTTTCGGCCGCTTTTTCATTGGCGCCTGAAACAATTAAGGCCGCTAATTTGCCGTATGGCGGCAGATTAAGCATTTTCCGGCTTTGCTTTTCAAGCTCTAAAAACCGCGTGCGGTCGTTATTAACCAAAGCTTTCAGCACCGCGTTTTCGGGGTATAAAGTCTGCAAATAAACCGTGCCTTTTTTGGCGCCGCGTCCGGCGCGCCCCGCCACTTGCGATAAAAGCTGAAAAGTTTGTTCCGAGGCGCGCAAATCGCTTCCTGCCAAACCTAAATCGGCATCAACGATTCCCACTAAGGTTAAAGCCGGAAAGTGATGTCCTTTGGCTAAAATCTGCGTGCCGATTAAAATATCAATCTCTTGATTTTCCATGCGTTTTATCACTTCCGAGACTTCTAAAAATGAAGAGGTGGTGTCGCTGGATAAAATTTCAACCCGCGCATTCGGAAAGCGCCCTTTAACTTCTTCGGCGATTCGCTCTACTCCCGGACCGCATGCGGTTAAACCGTCTTCAGAGCCGCACTCGGGGCACGTTTTCGGAATGGCGGTGGTATAGCCGCAATGGTGGCAAATCAGTTTGCCGGTGGCGCGGTGTTCGGTAAGCCATGCCGTGCAGTTCGGGCACTGAATACGATGTCCGCAGTCGCGGCAGATTAAAAGCGGGGCATAGCCGCGGCGGTTTAAAAACAATACTGATTGCTCGTGCTTTTGCAGGTTTTCATCAAGCGCGGCGCACAAAGTCGGCGCTAACCACGAAACTTTCGGTTTTTGCGGATTCTCGCCGTTTGTATCGGCCGGAAGCCATTTAACCGGCTTGTCCTTTTTTAAATCTATAATTTTTATTTCCGGCAGCATGGCGGCGGCATACCGGCTTTTAAGCTGCGCAACGCCGTATTTGCCGCTTTCAACATTAACCACCGTTTCTAAATCGGGCGTTGCGGTTGAAAGTATAATCGGAATATTCTCAAGCTTGGCGCGCAACACCGCCATATCGCGCGCCTGATAATTAACCATATCTTCTTGCTTAAATGAGTGGTCGTGGCTTTCGTCAACTACAATCAGCCCTAATGAGGCAAACGGCAAAAACAATGCGCTGCGCGCTCCAACCAACACTTTGGCGCGGTTTTCGGCCACGGCTTTCCAGGTTGCGGTGCGCTCACCGGCGTTTAAAGCCGAGTGCCACTTGGCCGGCGTAACCCCAAAGCGTTTTTCAAAACGACCGAGCCATTGCGTGGTTAATGAAATTTCCGGAACCAAAATCAGAACCTGTTTGCCTTGTTCCAAAACTTTGGCGGCGGCCTCAAAATAAACTTCGGTTTTGCCCGAGCCTGTAACGCCGTCAAGCAGGGTTGCTGAAAATCCGCACTCGCATTTTGCGCATAAATAATCGGCGGCGGCTTGTTGTTCCGCGGTTAAGTCAACTTTTTGATAATCGGCCTGCGGGGCAGCAAATTCTTTTTGTTTTGCCACCGGCATGGCTTCCAGCAATCCGGCGTCTATTAAGGTTTTTATCACGCTTTGCGAAACTCCGGCGCCTTTGGCAATTTCAGCCCGCGAGTAGGGCGCGTGCTTTAACAAATCAATCACCCGCCAACGGGCGTCAGAATTTTTAAGCTTGGCATCGGCTAAGGTTTTGCCGGTGAGTGTGTATAAAAAATTAAGTTTCGGGTCATCAAAAACGCCTTTGGCGCACAGCACCATTTTAAGCACCAGACCGATATATGCCAAATTATATTTTGCCGTCCACTCCACAAAAGTTATCATTTCCGGTTTAAGCGGAGGCAGGCGCAGCGGCTCAATAATGCTTTTGATTTTTTTATCATCAAGCGACGACGATTTTCCGTTTTTCCAAACCACGCCGACTGCTTCATCGCGCCCGAACGGCACGCGCACAATTTGCCCGATGTCAATATCGCTATCGGCACGGTAATCAAAAACATCATTAAACGGCAGGGGCAGCATTACCCCGACGATTCTATCCATCATTGCTCCTTAAACTTTCCTGATACTAGCCGCTTTGTTTGCAAATATCCATAATTTATGCAAACTTTCCCCACAATAATTTACGCTTAGACAAATAAACATTGACAAAATCAGCCGGAGGATATAGCATAAGCACCATAAAACTATATTATCATGGAAAAGTTTTTAAGACATTGGCTGAGCAGCGCTCTGGTGGGGCTGTTGTTTGGCGCTTTATTATTTACATTCTGGCTGCTTCTTTCTCGGTCCACCCCGCAGTCTATGGTTTGCTTTTTTGGCGTTATCGGCATAGTTGCGGCAGTGTTCCTGCTTATTTATGCGTTTACGCATGACGGCGGACAGTCTTTTTTGCTTGGCGCGGCTATGGCAATATTTGCCTTTTACGTTGCCGGCGCGGCGTTCAGACTGGACTGGCTTGTTGTTATCGGTTTACCGGCCGGGCTTGAATCTGTTGATGGCAAATGGCTGCTCCATATCTTCTTTGGCGGAGTATATTGGGTGGCAATATGCGCCGTAATAGTTATCGGTCTGGTATGGCTTGAAGAAACTCATACTGTTGGGGAACGTCTTGCCGGTTTGCTTTATATAGCAACTGCTATCGCGGCAGTCTGCTTTGTAATGCACCTTGGTAACGGCTGTTTCCTGATAGTTTAATGCTAAAAGTTATGGGAAGAATTGCTGAATTACTGCGTTCCTTGTTTAACGGAATGCTTGTCGGCCTTGTGCTTATAGTGCTGTGGTCGGTTTTATGGTTGTATCCGCCGCGGGTGATGGAGTGGTTGGCAGCCTTGGCGTTGCTTGCGATTATCATCTTTCTGCTGTGGCAGGCGTGTCGGGAAAAGTTATATTTAAGAGATGTCAGAGATCTGTTGCTCTACATGCTCATTTTCCTGTTTGTGGCGTTTGTCACCGGACGCGTTATCGGCCTTGGTTATTTTACTAAGCTCGGTTTGCCGGCAGGACTTGACGCTGTAAGCGGCGCATGGCTGTTGCACATCTTCTTCGGCGGGCTGTACTGGTTTGTACTGCTCATCGTAATAGAAGAAGCACGCTACATTGTCGCTGACCCTGAGATTAACGGTTGGTGGCGTTTGTTTACAGACCTTGTCTTTCTGCTTGGCGTATGCGCTACAATATTTGTGGCGGTACGGCTGACGGCACAAATAGGTCTATGAGATTAAAATTTTAAGAGCACCGTGTTTTTACGGTGCTTTTTTTATGCCTGATTATAAAAAAATTAATATTTCGCGCTTATCTTATTATGAGGTATTAATTTTTTTTATGGTGATAACAATGCACGGGCTTCATCCTCTGATTGCTGATTTAACCTTAATTACGGTTTATGCCGCTGTTACCACGCTGATTTTTAAAAAATTAAAACAGCCGATGGTGTTGGGCTATTTGTTGGCCGGTATTTTTGCCGGACCGTATTTAAACGTTTTGCCGACGGTTACCGAAAGCGAAAACTTAACCTTGTGGGCGGATATCGGAGTTATCTTTTTGCTGTTCAGCTTGGGGTTGGAGTTTAGCTTTAAAAAAATGGTTAGCGTTGGCAAATCTGCCATGATTACCGCCACCTTAAACATCTTTTTAATGCTGTTTGTCGGGCATTATGTCGGCTTGTTTTTGGGATGGAGCACCATAGACAGCTTTTTCTTGGGTTCTATGATTTCAATGTCGTCAACCACCATTATTATTAAAGCCTTTGACGATTTAAGCATTAAAAAACAAAAATTTACTGACTTAGTATTCGGTGTTTTGGTAATTGAAGATATTATGGGCATTTTGCTCTTGGTATTGCTCCCGACGGTGGCTATCGGCAGCGGCATTAACGGCGGCGAATTAGGGCTCGGCACTTTAAAACTTATTCTGTTTTTGGTGTTGTGCTTTGTGGTCGGAATTTATTTTGTGCCGACAGTGTTAAAAAAAATAAGCAACTTTTTAAATGATGAAATGCTGTTACTGGTCTCAGTTGCTTTAAGTTTGGCAATGGTTTGTTTGGCTGTTTATTCCGGATTTTCATCAGCGTTGGGCGCGTTTATTATGGGCTCAATTTTATCTGAAACAGCGGTTATCAGCCGGATTGAAAATGTTATTAAGCCGCTTAAAGACTTTTTCGGCGCGGTATTTTTCGTAACTGTTGGCATGATGGTAAACCCTGAGATGTTCATTACTTACGCGTACCCGATTTTTATTATCACTTTGGTGGTTTTGTTCGGAAAAGTTATTTTTTCGGTGTTCGGTTTTGTAATTTCTGGTCAGCCGCTTAAAACCGCGGTATACAGCGGGTTTTCACTGGCGCAGGTCGGCGAGTTTGCGTTTATTATTGCTTCGCTCGGTATGAGTCTTGGTGTTTTGGATAAGTTTGTGTATCCGATTATCGTTGCTGTTTCGGTTATCACCACCTTTTTAACCCCGATTATGATAAATTCATCAGGTAAAGCCTATAAGGTAATTGATAAAATCATGCCGCAAAAATGGCATGCGTATATTGACCAAAGTTCGCAATCAAGCGTAACCGCCATAACGGAAGAAAAATTGTGGAAGTCTTTGTTTAAAAGCTATTTTATCCGCATGTTTTTGTTCTCAATTATTTTATACGCAATTATCGCCTTTGTAAGCCAAGGGGTGCGCCCTTATATGGCAAAATGGCTACCGAATGTGCCTATGCGTATATGCGTAACCGCGCTTGCGCTGTTGTTGATGTCGCCGTTTTTGCGGGCATTAACCGGTTGGAATGTGGTGGTGCCGGATATTTTCAACAAAGTTTTAATTAAGCTGCGCTTGCGTAAAGCTAAAGCGCCAGAAGAGCCGTGCGAAGGAGAAATGCCGATTAATGAAACTTGCGTTCCGTCCGGTCAGGCGCTGAAAGAGGTTCTGAATAATAAAGACACGGTTAAAAATTTGTTGGTATCAAACCATCGTATTGCTCGTATTTATGCGGTTTTGTGGTACGGCAGACCGGCAAACCGCCTGCCGCTGCTGATTTTAACCAGTTTCAGGCTCTTTCTGGTGGCGTTTTTTATTGTTACCGCAGTGCATCAGTTTTTAACCGAGAATCCCAAATTTATTTTGGTGCTTTTAATTGGTTCCGTATTCTTGATTATGCAGTCTAAATGGTTGTTAAACCAGTATCTTAAAATAGAAACGCAATTCCTGAACAATTTACAGGGCGAACCGTCGGGAGATTCGGAAAATAAAGAATAAAAGCGGTTAAATTTAATTTTCGCCTTGCTTTTTATTACTGCGCTTGGCGGCAAAAAAGGCTTTAAGCATTAAAGACGATTCTGCGGCCGCAACTCCGGCAGTAATTTTCGGCTTGTGGTGGCAAGTGCTTTGTTCAAAAAATTTAACGCCGTTTATAACCGCTCCGCCTTTGGCATCGTTGGCGCCGAATATCAGGCGGCGGATTCGGGCAAAAGATATGGCGGCGGCGCACATGGTGCACGGTTCAAGCGTAACATACATATCGCAATTCCACAGGCGTTTGCTTTTTAGGTTTTTGCATGCTTTTCTGATGGCGATGATTTCGGCGTGGGCAGTGGGGTCGTTACCGTGTTCGCTTTGGTTACGGGCTTTGGCAACTATTTTGCCGGTGGCGGCGTCAACAATAACCGCGCCGACCGGAACTTCATCGCGGGCAGAGGCTTTGGCGGCTTCTTTTAAGGCTGCAAGCATAAATTTTTCGTCAGACATAAATATCCTTTGTGTTTTGAAAATTTTAGGGTATATTACAACAAATATTGCAAAAGGAAAGATAAAAATGGCAGAAAGATTGGCAAAGTTTATGGCGCGTTCCGGAGTATGCTCGCGCCGGCAGGCTGAAGAGTATATAAAACAAGAGCGGGTAACGGTTGACGGTCATGTTATTTCGTCACCGGCGTTTAATGTTGAGGGAACGGAAAAAATTTTGTTTGACGGAGAAAAACTCCCGACTCGCGAGGCAACCCGTTTGTGGCTTTATCATAAGCCGGCGGGGCTGGTTACCACCCATAAAGACGAGCGCGACCGTCCGACCGTGTTTGATAATTTGCCCGCCGGAATGCCGCGGGTAATCAGCGTAGGACGTCTTGACTTAAACTCCGAAGGGTTGCTCTTGCTAACTAATAACGGCGAACTTTCGCGCGAGTTGGAACTTCCTAAAAACGCATGGAGCCGCCGCTATCGCGTGCGGGTGCACGGTAGAATTGATACCAAGCAACTTGCCGGTTTGCAAAACGGCGTTACGATAGAGGGTGCGGTGTATGGTAACGTCAGCGCGGTTGTTGACAGCCAAAACGGCACCAACGCATGGCTTACCGTTACCTTAAATGAGGGTAAAAACCGCGAAATTCGCAAGCTTATGAAGTTTATCGGACTTGAGGTAACGCGTTTAATCAGAGTGTCGTACGGGCCGTTTCAGCTTGGCAACCTTGCCAAAGGCGAAGTACGTGAAGTTCCTCTTAAAGTGCTGAAAGAACAGCTCGGAAGTCGTATTGCGTTATGAGAATAGTGGCGGGAAAATATCGCGGCAAAAAGCTCTTCACGCCTGATTATGAGGGGGTGCGCCCCACCTCAGAGCGGGCGAGAGAGGCTTTGTTCAGCATTTTGTATTCGCGCCTCGGCGGGTTCAGCGGGTGTAAAGTGCTTGATATTTTTGCCGGTACCGGCGCTTTCGGGTTTGAGGCGCTTTCCCGCGGGGCGGCAAAAGTTGCGTTTGTTGATAAAAATCCTAAGCTCTTAAACAAAAATACAGCTTTATTTTTGCCCGAAAAAGATAAAATAAAAGTGGTGACGGCTGATGCTTTGCGTTTGCCGCCGGCAACAGAGGCGTATAATCTGATTTTTTCAGATGCTCCGTACGGGCAAAATTTGAGTGTTCCGGCAATATGCGGGGCGGCTCAAAAAGGTTGGATTGTCCCCGGAGCCTTGTGCCTTGTTGAAACTCGCAAAGATGAAGAGCCGGTATTGCCTGCCGATTTTGCGCAAATTGATGAGCGAATATACGGCATCGCCAAAATCAGCTTTTATATTTATAATCAAGCCGACTGATTTGTTGCTGATTTTTTGACAAAATTGTTGATATTTGATTTGATTCGTGATATTTTTTAGATAACTTGAAAAGATAAGGAGCATTTTTATGGCAAAAACTTATTTACAAACCAACACGGTTAATCATAATCACCAATCGGGCAGCTATGAAAATATTGAACAAGAGCTGATTAAAGAACAGCGTTATCTTGATGAGCAGCTTGTCCGCGTTCGGGCAGATATTGCAAGCGGAGAGGGTGATGAGGCCGCATTAAATGCTGAGCAGACATCGTATCGTCAGGCGTTGGATACGGCGGCTCATGATATGGAGTTGCTTAAAAAATATCCTGAATCTTTTCCGTATTTGTATTCGGTGCGCGAGCATGCCAAAGCTGATGACATACATGGCGCGTTTCGGGAAGTTTTAAGCGATGACGCTGAAATTGTGACTGAAGCCGGCGATGTTATGCCGCGCGATGAAATGCTTGAACTTAACTATGAAATTGACGGTATTCCGTTTGCCGTTTCGGCCGAGCCGTATGATAAACCCGGTGAAGACGAGGCTCAGCTTAAAGGGCGCATTAACTTCAGCAGTCAGGCAATTGACAATTTAAATGCGGAGCGCTTAAAACAAATTTTAGCTTTTTGTGAACAACATGGCATGTCGGTTTATGATATGGATATTCCGATGAAAGAGGGCAAAGTTGATTTAGATGAAAAGCTTGCCTCGTTAATGCAACAGGTTTTAGAAGCCCGCCGCGCGCAAGATGCCGCCAACCCTGGGGCGGATGCCGATGATGAAAACCTTAATCATTATCAGGAAATTACGCCTGAAACCAAAGATTTGGACGTTGCGCTTGCCAAGGGGCCGAAGTTAAAACTCAAGGCAAAGGCTCCCAAAACCTTAAACGGCATTAAAAATGATTTGTTGGAATTAATTGAAAAAGACATGAAAAAAACTCGCGGGATGACGTTTTTTGAACGCACTCGCAATATCGGCGGTTTGTCAACCACCGTCTTCAGCATCTATGACAAGCCCGATAAAGACAATGAAAAGAAAGACGGTCTTAAAGATAAAAACGGTGTTTATGTTCCAACTTATACTTATCGTTTGTATGTTGCGCAAAATCCTAAAACCGGCCGCTTTGTGTTCGGTTATTCAACCCCTAATGGCAAAAAATTAGATGATGCCATGGCGGGCGATTTTATCGGTGTTGTTAAAAAGAGCGGCGCAACCCATGTTAATTTTTCTAATTTAGGCAACAGCGACAAGGGTGTTTGGATGATTGCCTGCGCCGAAAAAGGCTTGGTGCCGATTGGTATCAGTATCAATATGGCTAAAGCCAAAGCGATGGTTGAAGCGGCGCGCAAAAAACTCAATCATGAAGAATTTGTTTTGTTCAAAAAACGCCTTGCCGACCAAATGATTGAAAACTCTGAAAAGAAGAACCCCGGTAAAGCTCGTTTCGGCATGGAAAAATCAGAGTATGATTTTGTTCAGACTATGCGATCAGGCTATGACTTTGAAAACTTCCGCTCTGCTTATGACGCGGAGGGCGGCTTGTATACCACGGTGCTCTCGCGCATTGAAGAAGGCGGCGCTAATGCTGAAAAAGGCGCGGCTATTACCTTTGGCGCCATGCGTACCTTGCGTTCGGTATTTGACTTGTATGTTAAAAATCAGCAGAGCACGTTTGGCGAAGCTTTGGCAAAATCAACCGGAAGCAATAATAAATACGCTTTAACCAAAGAAGAAGTTTTAGCGCTGTCGCAAATTCCGGCGGGCAAGCCGATGATGGAATTAACCACGGAAGATTTTATGACTATTTACCGCGTGTTAGAACCGCGTCAGGTAAAACAGGCCGAAGAAGATATTTTGTCCGCATATCGCCGCGAGCTTAAACGCAAACCGCAGCGTGCCGATACCATTGTTTTAACCAGCGACTTGTTCCCGAAGGTTAAAACTGAGGTTAACGGTATTAATATTTACTTAGGCCGTGAAGGAATTGACACATTGACGCTGCCTAATGAACACAGCGGTTTGAGCTATGCTCGTCCTGAAGAACTTAATCCTCAGCCGACAAATCAAAACGCGCCGACTGCTCAAAATGCGCAAAGCAATCAGCCGCAGGAGGCTCCCAAAACGGTGGTTAATGCCAAGGTGCAAAATTCCGGCAATGCTCGTTAAAAAAATCCGCTCTCCGCAATTTTTTCAGAGAGCGCGACTGCCTTAAAAATGCAAGATTTTTCTTGCATTTTTTTTGTAACGGGTGTAAAAACTTAGCAGTTTAAAATCAAATTATTCGGTGAATACGCTCCGAGTTTGGCGCAATGCTAAGGGGTTCGGGCGATTCGGTCGTGCTTGCCGCATTTTTGTTTAAAAGTGCCGGTAAGCGTTATGAGAAAACGTTTTTTTATATTAACCTTCTGTTTGCGGGGTTTGGTGTTAAATCGGGCAGCTCCCGAAATTTGGTGCCGATAGAATGGCTGCAGAATTTACAACCTATGAAAAGGATAAAAACATAATGAAGGAATCTTATACGAGTAAACGACGTGTGAGGAAAAACTTCGGCAAAATTGATTCTGTTATTGATATGCCGAGTTTAATTGAAGTTCAGACCGGTTCTTATTCAAGCTTTATCAACAACGTTGATGCCTACGGACAGCATTGTGAGTTCGGTTTGGAAGAAGTATTCAAATCTATTTTTCCGATTAAAGATTTTTCGGGCAACGGCGAGCTTGAATTTGTTAAATACGAGCTTGAAGAACCGAAATATGACGTTGACGAGTGCATTAAGCGCGATATGACTTATGCCGCTCCGATTAAAGCAACGTTGCGTTTGGTGGTTTGGGATATTGATGAAGCTACCGGCGCTAAATCGGTACATGATATTAAAGAACAAGATGTTTACATGGGCGACATTCCGTTGATGACCGATAAAGGCACGTTTATTTTCAACGGCACTGAGCGCGTGGTTGTTTCACAGATGCACCGTTCTCCGGGCGTGTTCTTTGATCATGACAAAGGCAAAACCATGTCTTCGGGTAAATATTTGTTTGCCGCCCGCGTTATTCCGTACCGCGGCTCATGGCTTGACTTTGAATTTGATGCCAAAGACTTAATTTACGCTCGTATTGACCGTCGCCGCAAATTGCCGGTAACCTCAATTTTGTATTCTTTGTATTCCAAAGAAACCGAAGCTCGTCTTAAAGCCGGTGAAAAAGTTCCTGCCGAAGAAATTAAAGGCATGGATAAAGAAGAAATTTTAAATTACTTCTATGATGCCGATGAGTATGTTGCGAGCAAAAAAGGCTGGAAAGTTAAATTTAATCCTGAACGCATGAAAGGCGTTAAGTTTGACTTTGATTTGGTTGATGCCAAAACCGGTAAAACCGTTTGGGAACAAGGCAAAAAAATTACTCCGAGAACCGCTGCCAAATTGGCTGAAGGCGGCTTGGAATATTATCAGGTTGCCAAAGAACAGCTTTACGGCAAATTCTTGGCTAAGGCTGCGGTTGTTGCTAAAACCGGTGAAGTTGTTGCCGATGCCGGCGCTGAATTAAATGAAGAAGTTTTAGGCAAAATTGCCGATGCCAAAATTAACGAACTCAGCGTTTTGTACATTGACGGCGTTAATGTAGGCCCTTATATCCGCAACACTCTGGAAGCTGATAAAAATCATTGCCGCGAAGAAGCTTTGCTTGATATTTATCGCGTTATGCGCCCGGGCGAACCGGCAACTTTAGACGCCTCATACCACTTGTTCAAAGATTTATTCTTTGACGGCGAGCGTTATGACTTGTCTTCCGTCGGTCGTGTTAAAATGAATTTGGCTTTGGATATTCCGTTTGAAGAAGCTCCCGACACATACCGCACCTTGCGTAAAGACGATATTTTGCGCATTGTTAAACACATGATTGAATTGCGCGACGGCAAAGGCGAAGTTGATGATATTGACCACTTGGGCAACCGTCGTGTTCGCTCAGTCGGCGAATTGATGGAAAACCAATATCGTATGGGCTTGCTCAGAATGGAACGCGCAATCCGTGAAAAAATGAGCGCTGAGGTTTTGAACAACGTTAAGCCACAAGATTTGGTTAATGCTAAGCCGATTGCTTCCGTCATTCGTGAATTTTTCGGTTCATCGCAGCTCTCGCAATTTATGGACCAAAACAACCCGCTGTCTGAAATTACTCACAAACGCCGTTTGTCTGCGTTAGGTCCCGGCGGTTTGTCACGTGACCGCGCCGGTTTTGAAGTGCGCGACGTGCACCCGACCCATTACGGACGTATCTGCCCGATTGAAACTCCTGAAGGTCCGAACATCGGTTTGATTAACTCGCTTGCAACTTATGCCCGCATTAACAAATACGGCTTTATTGAATGCCCGTATCGTAAAGTTATTGACGGCGTTGTTACCAAAGATGTTGTTTATTTGTCGGCCGATGAAGAAGGCAAATACATTATCGCGGAAGCAAACGCCAAAGTTAACGATGACGGTCGTTTTGCCAATGATATGATTGCCTGCCGTAAAGCCGGTGAAGTTATTTACGCGGCTCCGGCCGATATTAACCTGATTGACGTTTCGCCGAAACAGTTGGTATCTGTTGCCACCGCATTAATTCCGTTCTTGGAAAACGATGACGCGAACCGTGCTTTGATGGGTTCAAACATGCAGCGTCAAGGCGTTCCGTTGCTCCGCAGCGAGGCTCCGCTTGTCGGTACCGGTATTGAAGCTACCGTTGCTAAAGATTCCGGCGCTACCTTGGTTGCCAAATATGACGGTGTTGTTGACTCGGTTGACGCTAACCGCATTGTTATTCGCTCAGATGACCAACATGCCAATGACGTCGGCGTTGAAATTTATCGTCTGCAAAAATTCCGTCGCTCCAACCAAAACACTTGCATCAATCAGGTCCCGCTTGTTAAAGTCGGTGACAAAATTAAAGCCGGTGACATTATCGCCGACGGTCCTTGTACCGAAATGGGCGAATTAGCGCTTGGTAAAAACGTTTTGGTGGCCTTTATGCCGTGGAACGGGTTGAACTACGAAGATGCTATTTTGCTTTCGGAACGTATTTCCCGCGATGATGTTTTAACCTCTCTTCATATTGAAGAATTTGAAGTTATGGCTCGCGATACCAAACTCGGTCAGGAAGAAATTACCCGCGATATTCCGAACGTTGGTGAAGAAGCCTTGCGCAACCTTGATGAAGCCGGTATCGTTTACATCGGCGCTGAAGTTAAAGCCGGTGATATTTTGGTTGGTAAAGTTACCCCGAAAGGCGAATCTCCGGTTACTCCGGAAGAAAAATTGTTGCGCGCCATCTTTGGTGAAAAAGCCAGTGATGTTCGCGATACTTCATTGCGTGTTCAGCCGGGTATTGAAGGCGTTGTTGTTGACGTTCACGTATTTTCACGCCGCGGTGTTGAAAAAGACGAACGCGCCCTCTCTATTGAACAGCATGAAATTTCACAGCTTGCTAAAGAGCGTGACGATGAAATTGCCATTGTTCGCCGCAACTATGACGCCCGCTTAAAAGCTATGCTCACCGGTCAAACCGTTGTAGATGCTCCGAAGGGCATTGATAAAAAGGCAACTTTAACCGCTGAAATGCTTGATACAATTCCGTCATCACAGTGGCGCAAGATTGTAGTTAAAGATGAAGCGATTATGGCTCAGATTGAAGAGTTCTCCGCTGCGTTTGACGCTCGTGTTGCCAAAGTTCAGGCTCACTTTGATGATAAAGTTGAAAAAGTTCAACGAGGTGATGACCTGCTTCCGGGCGTGTTGAAAATGGTTAAAGTATTTATTGCTACCAAACGTAAAATGCAAACCGGTGATAAAATGGCCGGTCGTCACGGTAACAAAGGTACTGTATCACGCGTTCTGCCGCTTGAAGATATGCCGTATATGGAAGACGGTACTCCGGTTGACATTGTGCTCAACCCGCTCGGCGTGCCTTCGCGTATGAACGTGGGACAAATTTTGGAAACTCACTTGGGTTGGGCTGCCAAAGAGCTCGGCAAACAATTAAACGAGATGTGCGAGCAGTACAAAAAAGGTGAGAAAACCATTGACGAGCTTAACGCCCGTTTGAAGGAAATTTACGGTGAAAAACAGTATAAAGCTGAAATTGAGCCGATGAATGAACCTGAAAAAATGGAACTTATTTCTAACCTTAAAAACGGTATTCCGATGGCAACTCCGGTATTTGACGGCGCCAGCGGCGATGATATTAACCGTATGCTTACGATGGCAGGTTTGCCGACTTCAGGTCAGATTGACTTGTATGACGGTCGTACCGGTGAAAAATTTGATCGTAAAGTTACCGTCGGTATCATTTACATGATTAAATTGCACCACATCGTTGATGAAAAAATGCACGCTCGTTCGGTTGGTCCGTACAGCCTTGTTACTCAGCAGCCGCTCGGCGGTAAAGCTCAGTTCGGCGGACAACGTTTCGGTGAAATGGAGGTTTGGGCATTGCAAGCTTACGGTGCCGCTTACACCTTGCAAGAAATGTTGACGGTTAAATCCGATGACGTAAACGGCCGTACCAAGGTTTATGAAGCCATTGTCCGCGGTGAAGACACCTTTGACACCGGTGTTCCTGAATCATTCAACGTTTTGGTAAAAGAAATGAAGTCTTTGTGCCTGAATGTTGAAATGTTGAACGAAGAAGTTTAAGGATAAGGAGTTTAATAATAATGAATGATGTAATGAAATTTTTTGGTCAGCAGCCGGCTGAAGAGAGCTTTGATGAAATCAAAATCTCTATTGCTTCTCCTGAACAAATTCGTTCATGGTCATACGGCGAAGTTAAAAAGCCTGAAACCATTAACTATCGTACCTTTAAGCCGGAACGCGACGGTTTGTTCTGCGCCCGTATTTTTGGTCCGGTAAAAGACTATGAATGCTTGTGCGGTAAATACAAAAGAATGAAATATCGCGGCATCGTTTGCGAAAAGTGCGGCGTTGAAGTTACGCTTTCCAAAGTTCGTCGTGAAAGAATGGGCCATATTGAACTGGCTGCGCCGGTTGCCCATATTTGGTTCTTAAAGTCTTTGCCGAGCCGTATTTCAATGCTCACCGATATTCCGATGAAGTCATTGGAAAGAGTTTTGTACTTTGAAAGCTACATCGTAATTGAGCCGGGGTTGACTGACTTAACCGTTAATCAGCTCTTGAGCGAAGACGAGTATTTAGACGCTTTGGATAAGTACGGCGAAGACGCCTTCCGCGCCGGCATCGGCGCTGAAGCTCTGCGCGAAATTTTGGCTAACATTGATTTGGAAGCCGAACGCGCTAGCATGCGTGCCGAATTAAAAGAAACCAATTCTGAAGCTAAACGCAAAAAGTTGGTTAAACGCTTAAAGATTGTTGAATCGTTTATTGAATCCAACACCAAGCCGGAATGGATGATTTTAACCGTTCTGCCGGTTATTCCGCCGGAGTTGCGTCCGTTGGTTCCGTTGGATGGCGGCCGTTTTGCCACCTCTGACTTAAACGATTTGTATCGCCGTGTTATTAACCGTAACAACCGCTTAAAACGTTTGCTTGAATTGCACGCTCCGGACATTATCGTTCGTAATGAGAAGAGAATGCTGCAAGAATCCGTTGATGCTTTGTTTGATAACGGCCGCCGCGCTCGCGCCATTACCGGCACTAGCAAACGTCCGCTTAAATCTTTGTCAGATATGCTCAAAGGTAAACAAGGTCGTTTCCGTCAAAACTTGTTAGGTAAACGTGTTGACTACTCCGGCCGTTCGGTTATTACCGTTGGTCCTGAACTCAAACTGCAACAGTGCGGTTTGCCTAAAAAGATGGCGCTTGAGTTGTTTAAGCCGTTTGTATATTCAAAACTTGAATTATACGGTCACGCAACCACCATTAAAGCCGCCAAACGCATGGTTGAAAAAGAACGTCCGGAAGTATGGGATATCTTGGAAGAAGTTATTCGCGAGCACCCTGTGCTGTTAAACCGCGCGCCGACTTTGCACCGCTTGGGTATTCAGGCGTTTGAGCCGGTATTGGTTGAAGGTAAAGCTATTCACTTGCATCCGTTGGTATGTACCGCGTTCAACGCCGACTTTGATGGTGACCAAATGGCTGTTCACGTCCCGCTTTCGTTGGAATCTCAACTTGAAGCCCGCGTGCTGATGATGTCAACCAACAACATTTTGTCACCGGCTTCAGGTAAACCGATTATCGTGCCTTCACAAGATATGGTGCTTGGTATTTACTACCTTACTTATGACGCAGACGGCGTTACCGGTGAGGGCAGCATTTATGCCGACGCCGATGAAGTTATGTTAGCGTTAAATGCCAAAGTTGTTGATTTGCACGCTAAAATCAAATGCCGTATGGAATATGTTGATGACAACGGCGAAACCAAGTACGGTTTGGTTGATACCACACCGGGACGTATTATCGTTTCCGATATTTTGCCGAAAAACCCGCACATTCCGTTCTCATTGGTAAACCGCTTGATTAAAAAGAAAGAAATTTCTGAAATCATTGATACCGTATATCGTCATTGTGGTCAAAAAGAAACCTGCATCATGGTTGATAAAATCATGACTTTGGGCTTCACCAATGCTTGCAAGGCCGGTATTTCATTCGGTAAAGATGACTTGATTGTGCCTGATGCCAAGAAAGAACTCATTGCCGAAACCACCAAGCAGGTTAAAGAGTTTGAACAGCAGTATCAAAACGGTTTGATTACCAAGGGCGAAAAATACAACAAAGTTGTTGATATTTGGGCAGCTTGCACCGATAAAATTGCTGATGAAATGATGAAAAATATTTCAAAAACCGAGCATGGCTACATCAACTCCGTATACATGATGGCTCACTCCGGTGCGCGTGGTTCTGCCGCTCAAATGCGTCAGCTTGCCGGTATGCGTGGTTTGATGGCAAAACCGAGCGGTGAAATTATTGAACAACCGATTATTTCAAACTTTAAAGAAGGTTTGACCGTGTCGGAATACTTCAACTCCACCCACGGTGCTCGTAAAGGTTTGGCCGATACCGCGTTAAAGACCGCTAACTCCGGTTACTTAACCCGTCGTTTGGTTGACGTTGCTCAAGATGTTGTTGTTACTGAAACCGATTGCGGAACCGAGCGCGGCATTATTGTTCGTCCAGTTGTTGACGGCGGTAACGTTATTGTTTCAATCGGCGATCGTATTTTGGGTCGTACCATTCAAGAAGATATTGTTCACCCTGAAACCGGCGAAGTTTTGGTTAAAAAAGGCAGACTTATTGATGAAAACGACGCTGAATTGGTTGAAAAGGCAGGTGTTGAACAGGTTAAAATCCGTTCGGTATTAACCTGTGAATCTGAGCACGGTGTTTGCGCCGCATGTTACGGTCGCGATTTGGCTCGCGGTACTCCGGTTAACGTTGGTGAAGCTGTCGGTGTTATTGCCGCTCAGTCCATCGGTGAACCCGGTACCCAACTTACCATGAGAACCTTCCACATTGGTGGTGCGGCTTCAAAGTCAGCTGAACAGTCCAGTGTTGAAGTTCCGTTTGCCGGCGTATTAAAGCTTGAAAACAAGCATACTGTCACCAACTCTGATGGTCACTTGATTGTTTTATCACGTAACTGCGAGATTGTAATTTCTGACTCGCAAGGTCGTGAAAAATCACGTCACCACGTACCGTACGGTACCAAGATTTTGGTTGAAGAAGGCACCAAAGTTAAAAAAGGTCAGAAAGTGGCAGAATGGGATCCGTTCACTATTCCGGTAATTTCAGAAAAAGCCGGTGTTGCCCAGTTGGTTGACCTTATCAACAACGTTTCGGTTAAAGAAAACATGGATGAAACAACCGGTATCGTTTCAAAAGTTGTGATTGATTGGCAGTCCGCTTCTTCAGCCAATGCTTCATTAAAACCGAGCATTGTGTTGAAAGACGCCAAAGGCAAAGCCGTAAACTTTGACAACGGTAAAGAAGCTCGTTATTACCTGTCGGTTGACGCGGTATTAAACGTTGATAACGGCTCTGAAATTAAAGTCGGTGACGTTATCGCCCGTATTCCGAGAGAAAGCTCCAAAACCAAAGATATTACCGGTGGTTTGCCGCGTGTTGCCGAGTTGTTTGAAGCTCGTCACCCGAAGGATCAGGCCATTATTTCCGATACTGACGGTATGGTAGAATTTGGTAAAGACTATAAAGCTAAACAGCGCATTATGGTTGTTCCGGCCAAAGGCGAACCGATTGAATACTTGATTCCTAAGGGACGTCACTTGGTTGTTCAAGACGGCGACATCGTTAAAAAAGGCGATATGCTGGTTGAAGGCACTCCGGCTCCGCATGATATTTTGCGCGTGTTGGGTGTTGAAAAATTAGCCGAATACCTGGTTAAAGAAGTTCAAGACGTATACCGTCTGCAAGGCGTTAAAATTAACGACAAGCACATTGAAGTTATCGTTTCGCAAATGTTGAGAAAAGTTGAAATTACCGTTCCGGGTGACACAACCTTCTTAGTCGGCGAACAGGTTGACCGTGATGTGTTTGAAGAAGAAAACGCTAAGGTTTTGGCTGAAAACGGCACTCCGGCTCAGGCTGATCCGGTTCTGCTTGGTATTACCAAAGCTTCATTGCAGACCAAGTCGTTTATTTCTGCGGCATCATTCCAAGAAACAACTCGTGTCTTGACTGAAGCAGCCGTATCCGGCAAAGTTGATCACTTAACCGGCTTAAAAGAAAACGTTATCGTCGGTCGTTTAATTCCGGCCGGTACCGGTACGGTATTGCGTTCGCTTAAACGCGTTGCCGCTCAAAATGATAAAGAAATTTTGGCTCAACGTGAAGCAAACAGCAACGAACAAATTGAGCATAATGCTGAAACTCCGGCTCCCGCAGCTGAAGAAACTCCGGCAGAATAGCTTAAATTAGCAACTAAAAACCCTCGCTTTAGCAATAAGGCGAGGGTTTTAGTTTGGTTGAAAATAAGTTTATAAATTCATCTGATAATAAAAAGCGCAGCTATCTTTGTCTTCACAAACGGTGCAATAATCTTCCATTTCCGCGACGGTTAAATCTTTAAGGCATTTAAGCCCTGAATGGCAAACCGCGTCGCCGTAAATAATGTGAGGTGAGGCGCTTTCGCTCCCCTTAACGGTTTCAAACTTGGTACGTAACAGCTGTTCTCTTTTGGCTTTGGCAATAGTGAACAGATTCGTGCACGATTCTTTTTGCCCTTTGTTTAAGTATAGTACAAACTCAAAAACATAATCACCGTCAGAGGAATAGTTTACAGGAACAACCGTAGTGCCAAAAACATCAAATATGGCATCATTACGATTTTCCCGTATCATTTCTTGCGGGATAACGTTTAATTTTTTAAATAAAGGTATCAGATTGCCGGTAATACTGGCTCTTGAGCGCTTTAATTCATCTAAATGAATATTGACATAGTCTAAAATTGAGCCGATTTG
Source organism: uncultured Alphaproteobacteria bacterium (assembly GCA_902464275.1). Taxonomy (GTDB): domain Bacteria; phylum Pseudomonadota; class Alphaproteobacteria; order RF32; family CAG-239; genus CAAFZY01. The sequence goes on from CABQIK010000006.1 coordinate 42,149, forward strand.
CTCCGTTTGCTTGTTGAGCTTATATTTCGTCATCGCTTTGCTATAACCGCTAATAGCTCCGACCGACAAAACACCGATAATGGCCAAAACTCCCAACATCTCCACCATACTGCGTCCATTTTCTGATTTCATAATAAAAAATCTCCTCAAATTATTGCATTTAAGAAGATTTTAGCTCGCGTTTTTTTTTGCAATATTTACGAGTCTGCGCTGTGTATAAGTTGTAATTATAGCCGCAATTTAAAATTCCCCTCTATGGAGTGTACCGGCCTTTTAAAATTCCCATCCTGAGGAGGGGTGCCGAAGGCGGGGTGGTTATTGCACTGTTTTGCAACAGGCTAAATGTTTGTTTTAGATTATAAAAAGCGTAAATTAAGTATACTTTCCTACCTTATATTTTCACCACCCCGTCGGCTATCGCCGCCACCCCTCCTCAGGAGTGGAATTTTTGCCGCTGTGCATAAGTTGTAGGCTTTTAAAACAAAACACCTCCGCACTTTAGCAATGCGGAGGCCAATTTTAGAAGATTTTTGTATGAATTAAATACAGATACACTTATAACACGGATTCTTTAATTTGCAAGAGATATATAAAAAGTTATACACATCTGTGGATAAGTTATACCTCTGTTAATTTACATTCTCGTTATTATAAACGCCGAATAAAATATTTTTCGGCACCCAGCCTTCAATCGTGTTAAATTTAATCAAGCAAAATTCTTTATTTTTGCGGCATTGCTTAATTTCGCCGATAACACCGTCTTCAACTTTGGCAATGACTTTGGACTGATAGTTATCATCATTGTAAATATTGTTTTCGCCGAGGTTCATCACCCGCACAAAGCGCCGGCCGGTGAGCATGCTTTTATGCACCCACGATTCGGAACCTTCCCAGTCTTTTATTTGACGCCACAAACCAAACTCGTTGATAATTTCAACCGGAGCGCCTTTTTGCCGATAAATCCACTCAATCGGATACTTGGTGTCAGGACCCGAACGCCCGTTAATCGGTTCGGAACGCAATGAAGCCATACGCGGCAGATTAAGCCCGCTTTCACTGGAATCGGCGGTTTCGGCGCCGGCAACGGAAACAGACATTATCAAGGCGATAATAGCTGTAAATAATGTTTTCATTTTATTTCCTTTTTGCAAAAAGTTGGCATATATTGTGGTTAATGTAGTTTAAGATAATAAAAAAAAGGTAAAAAAGATGAATTTAATTGCCACTATTGAAGATATGATAAAATTTCGGACTGAAACCGGCAACGGCGCTGAAATTGAAAAGTGTTTGACCTATATGCAAAACTTGGCGCAAAAAGCCGGCGCCAAAGTGCAAATTTGCCGTTATGATAATGCATCGCCGGTGTTTTTTGCCGCCAATACCGATGCTTCGGATTATGATGTGCTGATATTGGGTCATACCGATGTGGTTCCGGCAACTGACGATATGTTTACCCCGCGCACCGAAAATGGCAGAATGTATGGGCGCGGAACGTTGGACATGAAGTCTTTTGCCGTGGTGGCGTTAAATTCGCTTTTATATGTTTTGGAGCATAAATTGCCGCTTAAATTCGGGGTTATTCTTTCCACCGATGAGGAAAAAGGCAGTAAAAGCACTGATGCTTTTATGGATTCGCACCAAAATTTAAGCGCCAAACTGGTGCTTGACAATGATGTCGGCGGCGATATTACCAAAATTATTTTGCGCTGTAAAAATCCGGTATTTGTAAAATTAATTGCGGAAGGCGAGGCGGCGCACGGCTCCACCCCGTGGTTGGGGCAAGATGCCAATGAGCGCTTGTTTAACACATGGCAAAAAATTCGCCGAATTTATCCGGCATATTCCAAAGATAAGCCCATGCCGCAAAACACATGGATTGATACCGTGCATTTTGCCACTATGGCGGGCGGCGAGGTTTCAAACGTTATCGCCTCGCACGCTGAAGCGCTGCTTGATTTCCGCCTTGTTGAAACTTCATCGGTTGCGGAGCTGTGCCGCAATTTGGATAAATGTATGGAAACGGGCGTCAGCTATAAAATTGTATCGTCATCAACGCCGGTGGTAATGTCTGAAGATAATCCGGTTATTTTAGCCTATAAAAATTTGGCGGAAGCGGAGCTTGGCAAAAAGGTTGAGTTTGAATACATCGGCGGCGCTACCGATTCGCGGGTTTTTGCCGAGCGCGGCTCAACCGTAATTATGCACTCCGGCAGCGGCGACGGCATGCATGCCCCCGGCGAATATGTTGAGCTTAAAAGCGTTGAGCAGTTGGCCGCTATTCAAATTAAGTTTTTGCAACAGTTGGCGGAGAACAAATAAAATGGAAAAAATCGCAAGCTTTACCGTTAATCATTTAACTTTGCAGCCGGGGGTTTATGTTTCGCGCCATGATAATTTTAACGGCGCGGATGTTACCACTTTTGACATCAGAATGACTCGCCCTAATTTTGAACCGGTGATGAACACGGCAGAAATTCATACTATTGAGCACTTAGGCGCCACCTTTTTGCGCAATCACCCTGAATTTGGCAGTAAAATTGTGTACTTCGGCCCCATGGGCTGCCGCACCGGATTTTATATGCTGATTGCCGGTAAATATACCTCTGCGCAAATTGTGCCGCTTGTTAAAGAAATGTTTGCTTTTATGGCTGATTTTAAGGGCGATGTTCCGGGAGCCTGCGCGCGTGATTGCGGCAATTTCCGTGATATGAATTTGCCGATGGCTAATTATTTGGCGGCTAAGTTTTTGCGCGAAGTGTTAAACAATATTGACGATTCGCGCTTGGTATACCCTGAATAACGGAGCGGAATATGCGGCGGTGCCGATGGGTTGCTGAAAACTCTGAGCTTTACAAAAATTATCATGACCACGAATGGGGCGTGTCCAAATATGATGACCATGAGCTGTTTGAGCTTTTGGTTTTGGAGTCGTTTCAGGCGGGGCTTTCGTGGCTCACGGTTTTGCGCAAGCGCGAGGCTTTTCGCAAGGCGTTTGATAATTTTGAGCTCAAAAAAGTTGCCGCTTATGATGAAAATAAAGTTGCGGAGCTGTTAAGCAACAAAGATATAATCCGCAGCCGCAGTAAAATTGCCGCCGCAATAAATAATGCCAAAATATTTATGCAAATACAAAGTGAGTTCGGCAGTTTCAGCAATTATATTTGGGGTTTCAGCGGCGGTAGAATTATCCGCCATACTGCAAATATTCCGACCACTTCAGCGCTTTCCGATAAAATTTCCGCTGATTTGCGCCGCCGCGGTATGAAGTATGTGGGCTCTATTATAATTTATTCTTATTTGCAGGCAATCGGAGTGGTAAACGACCATGAAGAAGCTTGCTTTTGCTCCCGTTAAAATAAAAAGAAACCCGCAACTTAAAAAGTTACGGGTTTCATTAAATTACATCGCCAGTCGCAGGCGGAACGGAGCTTTACAAACTACATTGCCATCACGGCAAAGAGTTTGTAATAGCTCTTGATTTTCTCAGAGAGCTGCTCCATGTTCGTTTCCTCGTCAAACCCGATGGTTCTGATTGGCCAGCCGGCATCCTGGAAAGCCTTCCCGATAACGTCCCAATGCTCCACGCCTTTCTTGTTGTACAAGATTACCTGTGGAACCCATGGGAACATTGTCAATAAAATCCAGGTGTGAGTACCTGCAATTCCGATTGACATGCCAATCTTGTTGTGCATGTTATAGTACATCTCATGGCGGACGCCGCGGATGCCGAATACCTCAGGATTCTCGCTCATGCCCGGAACATACATGTTGAAGTCCTGAGCCAGAGCTTCAACGGCAGGCAGGTCATTCACCTTGTGAAAGTGCTGTCCGAGTACCAACTGATACTCTTTTTGCTCCTTCAGGAAGTTGAACACCTCCGGATTGAGCGACTGCTGCTGAGCGGTAACTCCGCACGCATTGTCGCTGATGAGTTTTTGCGGTATGAGCAGCAGGTTTCGCCTGTTAGCTCTCATGTTTCTGAACTGAGGAAGCGGGTTGGTGTTCTGTGTCGGCACAAGGCGTGCTGTCACAAAACGCTCCCACATCTCGTCAGCTAGCTTGCCGGCTTTGAGGTCGGCAATTATGTCCCACGACAGAGCCTCATACTTGGCACGGTCAGCAAACGGTACTGTAATAATATCGTTGCTGAAGAAACTGAGATTTGCGAGAATCTTCTCACTCTCAGCTTCAAACTCCTCTGCAGTTTCCTTGTTAGGGATAATAGCTACAGGCATGTTGAGAGCCTTAGAGAAGTTGAGAGCCATAATCTCGTGCCCGAATGATGAACGGACGACGATGAAATTTTTTTCAGTCTTTTTCATAAAAAAAAGGTTTTTCTGGTTTTGCGTCAAGTTTCCTTATGAATCACTATTAAGCAATGCCACAAAGATTCTATCCGGAAAAATCCAAATAAAACTTTATGAAAAGACTTCAAATAATAAACATAATTAGACGCTATACTATTACTCTAGCTGTTTTTTTTCGCAATTTCAAGGGAAATTTGTCAAAAAGAGGTACAAAAAACAAAAAAAGCCGGAAAATTCCGGCTTTTAAATCAATTACAACAGCGCTCAGGCTAATTATTTCTAGCGGAGAGCTGTCTTTCTGGGCTTAAAGTCTGTTCGTTGTATACACAACCGTAAATCTTTTTGGTGCGGTGGTTGTACTTGTACGGAACAAACTTTACATCTTTATTTCCGTTAAAGGAGCTAACCTCGGCAAAAGCAAGCACATTTGGCGCCAGCTCAATCAGCAGATGATAGTCCTTTTTGTCATAACTTACTGAAACTACCCTTCCCGGATAGGTTTCCAGCATATTATTTTGCTCAGCCCACACATCGTGCGGATGATCAAATCTTGGAACGGCTCCTGTTGTTCGCCAATAATGCGGACGGTCTAAAACAAAATACGCTCCTCGTGGAAAAATGTTAGTAAAATCGTGCTGACGCATAAGGCGCATCTGACGCCGTGGCGCGCGCACATAACCATCACTGCACAAAAAGTACATTGCGTGCTTTTCGGCGATGGTCGCAATACCTGTGTCTACCATTGGTTTTTTAAGATTTTTAAGATAATTATTGTTAAAAAAATTGGTTATAGACCTTAAATATATTTCCGCTATGCGCGTTTGTCAACGCTTAAAAAATAATTACAAAAAAAGCTTGCATTTTTATTGGGTTATGTTATTGATAAAACACTCATAAAAGGGCGATTCGCTCTTTTGTGGCGTAAATGTTTGTTTTAACGTAATTTCGTGGGAGGGCAGCCATGCTCTGTACCACGGAACCTTTATGTAGAGGTATGAAAATGGCTAAGTCTAAAAAGAAAATTTTAGGTTTAATCAAGCTTCAGATCGCTGCCGGCAAGGCTAACCCGTCTCCTCCGGTTGGTCCGGCTTTGGGTCAAAAAGGCTTGAATATTATGGAATTCTGCAAGGCATTTAATGCGGCAACTCAAAAAATGGAACCGGGCATTCCGGTACCGGTAATCATCACGGCTTATGAAGATAAAAGCTTTACTTTTATCACTAAACTTCCGCCGGTTGCTTACTATATTAAAAAGGCTGCAAATGTTACTTCAGCTTCTAAAGAACCTGGAAAATCTTTTGCCGGTCAGATTACGCTTGCTCAAGTTAAAGAAATTGCTCAGGCTAAACTTCCTGATTTGAACTGCTCAACAGTTGAATCTGCTATGAACATGGTTAAAGGTCAGGCTGTTTCAATGGGTATTAAGGTAGTGGAGTAAGATTATGGCTGGAAAAAGAATTGTAAACGCATACAAAAATCTTGATAAAAATCAAGCGTATGCTCTTAAAGATGCTGTAAAGCTCGTTAAAGAAAACGCAACCGCTAAATTTGATGAAACCATTGATTTGGCAATCAACTTGGGTGTTGACCCGAAATATGCCGATCAGATGATTCGCGGTGTTTGCTCTTTGCCGCACGGCAATGGTAAAACCGTTCGCGTTGCAGTGTTTGCTCAAGGTGAAAAAGCTGATGAAGCTAAATCTGCCGGAGCTGATATTGTCGGCGCTGAAAATTTGGTTGATTCAATCTTGGCCGGTAAAATTGATTTTGACCGCTGCATTGCAACCCCTGATATGATGGGCTTGGCCGGTCGTGTTGCTCGTGTTTTAGGTCCTAAAGGCTTAATGCCGAACCCGAAACTCGGCACCGTTACCGCCGATGTTGCAACTGCCGTTAAAAAAGCTAAAGCCGGTGAAGTTCAGTACCGTGTTGAAAAGAACGGTATTGTTCATGCCGGTATTGCCAAAGCTTCGTTTAGCGAAGATAAAATTTACGATAACGCTAAAATGTTTATTGAAACCATTATCAAAGCTAAACCGCAATCCCTTAAAGGAACTTATTTGAAAAAGATTTCAATCAGTTCAACCATGGGTGTCGGCTTGAAAGTTGACGCTGCCGCTTTGTAAGCGCGGCGTTGCCTTAAAACTTTTTAAGGCTCAAAAGTTTTGGACGGTGAGCTTTATCACCGTCCGCTCTCAAGAGCATCATGCTCTTGAAACTGTCCGAGACTGTAGGTGGCTTTGCCTTAAATATCCTGCATAGACGGGAGCGGAATTTAGATAATGAATTTTTTCTCCTGGACAGATTAGTTGCCATAACTGAAGCGGCTTGCCGCGGCAGATTATGGTTGTGGTAAAATGATATTGCCTTAATCGGTAATATTTAAAATTGGAGACAATAAGTGAACCGCGACGAAAAGAAACAATTGCTTGATGACTTGCATGAATTGTTTAACAAGTCCGAAATTTTGGTGGTTTCCCACTACAAAGGGTTGACCGTGACTGAAGTTTCTGAACTTCGTAACGCTATTCGTAAAGCAGGCGCAGGCTTTAGAGTTACTAAAAACCGGATTACGAAACTGGCTCTTAAAGATACCAAGTTTGAAAGCTTGGCCGATTTGTTCAAAGGACCGACTGCCGTTGCATTCGCCAATGATCCGGTTTCAGCTTGCAAAGCTTGTGTTGAGTTCGCAAAAAACAATGAAAAATTGATTATTGTCGGTGGTGCTATGGGTGCTGAAGCCCTGACCATTGCCGAAATCAATCGTTTGGCTACCATTCCGTCTATGGACGAATTGCGCGCCAAAATTATTGGTTTGCTGCAGGCTCCTGCCGCTCAGTTGGCACGAGTTACCAAAGCATACAGCGAAAAAGAAGCTGCATAGGTTTTTAAGTAATTTATTTGAATTTAATTTTATTTTATTTGGAGAAAAAACATGGCAGATTTAGCCAAATTAGTAGATGAATTATCAGCTTTGACTGTTATGGAAGCTGCTGACTTGTCAAAAATGTTAGAAGAAAAATGGGGCGTTTCCGCCGCTGCTGCTGTTGCAGTTGCTGCCGGTGGTGCTGCTGCCGCTGCTGCTGAAGAAAAAGATGAATTTGATGTTATCTTGGCTGAAGCAGGCGCTAACAAAATTAACGTTATTAAAGAAATCAGAACCATTACCCAATTGGGCTTGAAAGAAGCTAAAGATTTGGTTGACGGCGCACCGAAAACTGTTAAAGAAGGCGTTGCTAAAGCTGAAGCTGAAGAAATTAAAGCTAAACTTGAAGCCGCTGGCGCTAAAGTTGAATTGAAGTAATTTCTGTTTAACGTAAAATTTAAACCCTCGCTTTAGCAATAAGGCGAGGGTTTTGCTTTGGGTGAGATAAAATTAAAACAACATCTGATAATAAAAAATACAGGTGTCTTTATCCTCGCAAACGTTACAATAATCTTCCATTTCCGTAAGGCTTAAATCTTTAAGGCATTTTGTGCCGGCATAACAATAATTATCGCCCCAAGCCGAATTAGTTTCGCTGGAAGTTTCACCTTTGGTTGTTACAAACTTAGTCCGCCAAAGCTGTTCTCTTTTGGCTTTAGCGATGGTAAACAGATTCATGCACGATTCTTTTTGCCCTTTGTTAATATACAATCTGAACTCAAAATAATATTTGCCATCGCCGATTGTATAATTTAACAAATCTATAGAAGAGCCAAAAGCATCAAAGATGACATCATCTCTATTATTATGTATCATTTCTTGCGGAATAATGTTTAATTTTTTAAATAAAGATATCATACCGGCAGGAATAGTTGTTTTTGAGCGTTTAAAGTCGTCTAAGTGAATGTTGACATAGTCTAAGATTGAACCGATTTGCTCAGTTTGTTTATTAAGCTTATATTTCATCATGGCCTTGGAATATCCGCTGATAGCGCCAACACTTAATACTCCTATGATTGCTAAAACGCCAAGCATCTCCACCATACTACGACCATTTTCTGATTTCATAATAAAAAATCTCCTCAAAAGTTAATTTTAAGAAGATTTTAGCTCGCGTTTTTTTTTGCAATATTTACGAGTCTGCACTGTGCATAAGTTGTATTTAAATCCGCAATTTAAAATTCCCCTCTTTAGAGTATGCCGACCTTTTAAAATTCCCATCCTGAGGAGGGGTGCCGAAGGCGGGGTGGTTACATTACTATTTTGCAGCAGGTTAAGTGTTTGTTTTGTATATAAAAATCGCAAATCGTTTCTAATTTTCAACATAACATTTCACCACCCCGTCGGCGGGCGTTGCCACCCTGACTTAGGAGTGGAATTTTTGTTGCGGTTTTTGTATCTTAAAACATAAAATATCTTATATAAAGGTAAACGCCGGCAATCAGCACGCTAAACAGCATAACCGGAACTGACCAGATTAAAAACCGCAAAAAGCTTAACGGGTGTCCTTCGCGTTGCGCAAGTCCCGCCACAATCACATTGGCGGAAGCGCCGATAAGCGTTCCGTTGCCGCCAAAACACGCGCCTAAGGATAACGCCCACCACACCGGCATCATTGCCTCGCGTCCGCCCATTGCCGGTTCCATGGTTTTAAGCATCGGAATCATGGTGGCCACAAACGGAATATTGTCAATCGCGCTTGAAAGCACGGCCGACGAGCCTAAAATTAAAAACACACTCTTTTTAATACTGCCGTTGGTCAGTTCAATAAACCATTGTCCCAAAATTTGCAAAACGCCGGTAACTTCAAGCCCGTGCACAATCACAAACAATCCGCAGAAAAAGAAAATAGTTGTCCAGTCAACCAGACTTAACATGTTTTCAGTATTTTCATCGCGCTCATGATTGTTGTTGCCCGCAGTGTATAACCCGAGCAACAACGCCGCTCCGAACAAGGCGATAACGCCGTTGGCAATGCCGATATGTTCAGCCGCGATAAATCCGGCAATAACCATGCCGAGCACAATAACTGATTTTATAAGCAAGCGAGGGTTGGTAATGCTGTCTTTTTCATTAATATTAAGCACTGCCACGCGGTTGCGTTCATTTGTGGTTAAACTTTTGTGCCAAATCAGCACAAAAGCGCCGATTAATGCTAACAAAACAACAATAACCACCGGAGTTAAATTGTAGGCAAAGTCCACAAATGAGAGCTTGAGCGCGGAGCCGATTAAAATATTCGGAGGGTCGCCGATAAGGGTTGCCGTGCCGCCGATATTAGAAGCAAAAATTTCTAAAATTAAATACGGAAAGGGGTTGATTTCAAGCTTGCGGGTAATTTGGAATGTTACCGGAACAATCAACAGCACGGTGGTAACATTATCCAAAAAGGCTGAAAACAAAGCCGTTACAAAAGTTAAAACAATCATAATCCCAAGCGGGTGCGCCTTAACTTTTTTAGCGCCCCAAATGGCCACAAACTGAAACAAACCTGATTTTTCAGTAATGTTTACAATCACCATCATGCCGATAAGCAATGAAATGGTGTTAAAATCAATGCCTTCAATCGCGCTTTTTTGCGTTAAAATTCCGGCAAAAATCATAACGGACGCGCCAAGCAATGCCACCACCGCGCGGTTTAATTTTTCGGTAAATAAAATTACATAGCTCACCAGTAAAATAACCGTTGCCACAATTTGCGGATTATTAAGTATTGCGCTTAACATTTTTTGCTTTTAAGCCTCCCGATAAATTTAATCATGCCATTATATTCGGCTGAAAATTAACAAAGCGATAATAAAAAATTATTTATAAAGTGTTTTTTATGGTTGCAAGTATGTAAAGTTAAATTATTATGAGCCCCGATAGAACCATTTAAGGAGAATAAACATGAAAAAGATTTTGTTTGCCGTTGCCCTTGTTTTGGCATTTTCCGCTTTTGAAGCCAAAGCGCTTGATTTAGTCGGTATGGCGCAAAAAGCTCAGGATAAAGTTGACGCCGCCACTACCGATGTTGAAGCCAAAAAAGCGGAGGCTAATGCCAAAGTAGAGGCTAAAAAAGCCGAAGCTGCTCAGAAAAAGGCCGAGCAGGAAGCTAAAGCCGCTGAAAAGAAGGCCAAGCAAGAAGAAGCCAAAGCCAAATTAAAGCAAGATTTGGGGCAGGTAAAAGATGATGTTAATGCCTTAAAAGGCGCTTTTGTCAACTAAAATTTTAAGCTAAAACTTTAAGCCTGAAGAGCATCTTCTTTTCAGGCTTAAATTTTTTAAATGCTTATGTTGAGGGGTGTTTCAGAAAATGCAAATATATATAATATATACTTGCAAAACAAATTTTATAAGCTATGATACGGCAATATAAAAGCAAAGGAATTTTTAATGCCGAAAATATCTGTTATAATCCCGATATATAACGCGGCGCCTTATTTACCGCGATGCCTTGACAGTGTTTTGCGCCAAAGCATGGATAACTTTGAGCTGATTTGCGTTAATGACGGTTCTTCAGATGAAAGCGGTAAAATTTTAGCCGAATATGCCGAGGCGGATGCCCGCATTAAAGTTTTCAGTCAGGATAACCGCGGCGTTTCATCGGCTCGTAATTGCGGCCTTGATAATTGCGCGGCTGATTATGTTTGTTTTGTTGATGCCGATGATTATGTTCATCCTGACATGCTTAAAATTTTGTATTCGTCTGCTACCAAAGACAATGCCGATGTTGCGGTTGCCGGCATGAAAAACGTTAATGAAATTCTTTGCGTAAAATTTTTGCCTCTTGACAGCTCTAAAATTAAAAGTAGCGTTTACAATCAGCCGTTTGAGGCCTTTTTACACGATAAAAAAATTCGTTCTGTTTCAACGGCAAAACTATATAAAGCCTCCTTGCTTAAAAATATTCGTTTTACGGAAGGTACTCGTTACGAGGATGTTCCGTTTACGGTTGAGGTTATGCAAAATGCCCGCAAACTGGTTTTGCTTGATGTTCAGCTGTATTATTATTTTCAGCATCAGCAATCTTTTATGCACCAACCGTTTAGCTTAACCAATGTTGCCGATTATGAACGGGTAATTACTAAAGTGTACAATTTGTGCCAGACCAAAACTCCCGATAAAGTATGGCAGACGCGTAAAAATATTTTAAATCAGCGTTTTAAAATGATGCTTAATCAGGCTGTAAGGCGCCAAAAAAACGTTGCTGAGCAAAAGGCGGTGTTTGCAAAAATTCAACAGGTTGTCAAGTTGTTGTATCAACAAGGCATGCTATCGTATGACGGGCTGAAAATAAAACATAAAATACGGTTGTTTTTACTGCTGAATTTTAAAAATTCGGAACCGTGCCGCCTGTGGTCAAATTTTGTTTAATTACGGATTAAAAAACGGTATTCTGATGCAGCATAAGTTAAAAGTTTTATTTGATATGGAGCAACTTGCCGTTTCCGGCACCAATGGTACCGGAGTGGTTCGCGTTGCCGACATTCTTTTTAAAAAATTATGCCGCAGCAAAAATATTGAAGTTTATCCTTTGCTCACATCGTTCAGAGGCGATGTGGCGTTTTATCTTGACACGGTTGGTTTGAGTGACCAAAAGTCAAAGTTGGTATATATGACAAGTTTGCGCAAAACCTGTAAACATGACAATTTATATAAAACCATTGTGGCTAAAATTTTTGAGGTTATTTGCCGCATAAAATATGGCCGCAGGTTGCAAAACTTTGATGCTTATATTTCTGTTTTCAGTCCTGTTTCACCGGTTATATACAAAAGCAAACTTAAAACTTTTGCCTTTGTGCATGACTTAATACCGGTTTTGTTTCCGGAATATTGTAATGCCAAGTTCGCAAAAAAATATACGCAATGGATGAAAAGCGTTAAATCAGATATTGTGTTTGCTATTTCCAATTCTACCCGAAACGACTTTTGCGCTTTTCGCCCCGATTATGATGCCGGCAAAGTTAAGGTGGTTTATTTGGGCGCCGATGAACGGTTTAAGCCGGTGAAAAATGCTGAAATACGCGCCAAATATAACATTAAAACCGCTAAATATATTTTAGCCGTATCTGAAATATCGGCGCGCAAAAATTTTGAGCATTTGTTAAAATCATTTGCTGTTCTGAACGCGGCTTATCAGGTTAAAGATGTTTCTTTGGTGTTGGTCGGCCCCAAGCGCAAAGGTTTTAACGCTGTGGATGATTTGTTGCGCGATATGCCTTCTTGTCTGAATAACATTGTGCAAACCGGATATGCCGATGATGCGGATATGCCGGCCTTATATTCTGAGGCTTGTGCGTTTGTTTACCCGAGCTTGTATGAAGGATTCGGTTTGCCGGTGCTTGAAGCCATGCAGTGCGGAACGCCGGTAATCTGCGCAAACAACAGCTCATTGCCTGAGGTCGGCGGCAGCGCGGCGCTGTATGTTTCAGGGCACGATGAACATGAAACGGCCTCTGTTTTACATAAGCTGTGTACAGATAAAAATTTGTGTGATACACTGTCAGCCAAAGCGATAAAGCAGGCAAAAAAATTTGCTTGGGGCACTTTTGCAAAACAAATTGAACAATGTGTTATAACAGAATGCGCTAATCGCTGATGCCGGTGCCGGTTGGGCATAACTTTTGTTAAGTAAAAAATTATGAAGCGGACGTTTTTAAATTTATGGATGGCTGTAAAATCAGCGTTTAAACATAAATTCAGCGGATTGTCATTACTGAACGCCGCATTTTTACTGCTGTTTTTTATAATGCTTTTTATTCCGATGACAAAAATCAACAGGGCGAACATTTCACCGGCTGAAAATCGGGTGTTGGCAAAGTTTCCGCCGCTATTTAAAAACAACAGCCTTAACAATACTTTTGGGGTGGAATTTGACAAGTGGTTTTCTGACCGCTTTCGCTTTCGTGATGAGCTGATAACCGGCTATGCTAAATTGCAGTTTGTAAATAAAATTATTTCGGCTCATAACACTATTTTAAATTCGCAAACGCAATGGGTGTTTAATAAAAATCTGCTCAAATATGTAACGGTCAGCCCAGAAAAAGAAGAACAGATTTTATCGGCGTTTAACACGTTGGCAAAATTTTCCGAGCAACACGGTATTAAAACTTATGTGATGATTGTGCCGAGCAAAATTGACTTGTATCGGCAATATGCCAAGCCTTATGCTGTGCGCGATGAATTGTTTACGGGTGATTTAATTTACCGCCTGCAAGCCAAAAGCCCTTTGCCTCTTTTGTTTCCGTATCAGGAACTTAAAGCAGCTTCCGCGCAAAACTTAACCTTTTACAAAACCGAGCACCACTGGACTGATTGGGGCGCATATACCGGTTACAAAGCGCTTTTAACCCGCGTTAAACAAGATTTTCCGGATGTTAAAGTTGCTGCTCTGTCTGATTTTGAGCATTTTCAAAGCAATATGGTTCGCGGCGGGTTCGGCAGGTTTTTTACATTGGGCAGAACATTTGTCCGCATGCACATTGATTATCCGGCAGAAAAATTGCTTGATGTTACTTACGATTATTACGGTACTCGCACGGAGTTAAAAGCCGCTATGCATCACGAGCCGTATTATCGCACCAAAGATTTTACTAATGATTCCGCTGGCAATAATTACAAAGTGTTTTTAACCGGAACATCAATGAATGAAAGTCTTTTACAGTTTTTGCCCGAGAGTTTTAAAGAGGTTAAATATTATCGCTTAAACAATGTTAAAAACGTATCTTCAAAAGATGATTTCAAACTTTTAAGCCGGTACCAAACTGATATTTTGGCGTTTGAGCCGGATATTTTAATCGCGGTGTTTACTGAAGAAAATCTGCTCAAATTAAATATGCTTAATAAGGACTGACGCCATGCTTTTTTCTTCCATGACATTTGTATTTATGTTTTTACCGTTGGTCTTTACCGCCTATTTGCTCATGCCGCCGCGTTTTCGCAATGGCTTGTTGCTGGCGGCGAGCATATTGTTTTATGCATGGGGCGAGCCGCGTTATGTGGCGATAATGCTTTTAACAGTGCTGATTAATTGGCTTGGAGCATTATTGATTGCGCGTTTTCAAAAGCACAAAACTTTAATATTAACCGCTTCCGTAATTACTGATTTAAGCTTTTTGTTTTATTTTAAATATTTTAATTTTGTGGCCATAAATATCAATGCTTTTGCCGGTGCAGACATTCCGTTGCTGAAGGTGATTATGCCGATTGGCATTTCGTTTTACACTTTTCAGGCTATGTCATATTTGGCAGACGTTTACTCCGGCAAAGCGCGGGCAGAGGCAAGTATTTTTAAGCTTGCGCTTTATGTTACGCTATTTCCGCAGTTGGTGGCCGGCCCGATAGTTAAATATCATGATATTGCAGGGCAGTTAAGCAATCGTACAATAAGTTTGGATAAGGTTTTATATGGGGTGCGGCGCTTTATTATCGGTCTTGCTAAAAAGGTGCTGATAGCCAATACTCTTGGCGTGGCGGCAGACGCTATATTTGCGCAGCCGGTAACAAACTTTGATGCCCTGACCGCATGGGCGGGCGCGCTTGCCTATTCTTTGCAGTTGTTTTACGATTTTTCCGGCTATTCCGATATGGCTATCGGGCTTGGCGCTATGTTTGGGTTTAAGTTTTTTGAAAACTTTAATTATCCCTACATTTCCAAATCAGTCAGCGAGTTTTGGCAAAGGTGGCATATCTCGCTTTCAAGCTGGTTTAAAGAGTATTTGTATATTTCGCTTGGCGGCAATCGCAATGGCAGGGCTCGCACGGTGTTTAATTTGGCAGTGGTGTTTTTGGCAACCGGAATTTGGCACGGCGCGGAATGGACTTTTGTGGCGTGGGGTGTTTGGCACGGCGCGTTTGTCATCATTGAAAAACTCAGCGGTTGGCATAAAACAAGCCGCTTTAAGCTGTTGCATCATGCGTATTGCTTGTTGGTGCTGATTATCGGTTGGGTAATCTTCCGAGCTGAAAATTTAGCCTATGCTTACGTATATTTGCAAAATATGTTTGGGCTGTTAAGCACGCACAATATCGCTAACCAAATCGGCGCTTATATTGACAACTTGGAGCTGATAGTTTTGACTGTGGCAATAGTTTGCGCTTTGCCGATATTTAAAAATATGATGAAAGTTAAAAGTTCATGGGCAAATTTGGCGATTAATATTTGGCTGCTCATTTTATTTTTGCTTTCAACAGCGGCGCTTGCCTCATCAACTTATAACCCGTTTATTTATTTCCGGTTTTAAAAAGTCCGCCTCAGCGATTGCTTTGGCGGATTTCAATTTGAGCTATTTCTTTTTTCGGCGCTGAGTTTTCCGCTTACCTGCCTTAACCGGTTTTTCTTTATAACCGATGTTTTTGGCCTTTTCAGTAATATTGTGCGCTTTTTCTTTTATGTTATGCGCTGTATTGTGCGCTTTTTCTGAAATGTTTTTGGTTTTGTTTACCAAATAGTTTTTAAGTCTGGTTAATTTGCGCTGTTTTTTAATTTCATTTTGCCGATGCGCCAAATATCCCTCGTATGAGAACAAGGCAATACCGGATAAAATCAGCGGCAACAGATAATAAATAATGCGGTAAGCAATCAGTGCGCCGAATAACATAGCCTGATTATCCGCCCCCGGAATAATGTTTGAAAACACCAGCTCAAACACGCCGAGACCGCCCGGAACCTGACTGTACACGCCTAAAATTTGCGCAATGATAAACGCGCCCATAAACACGTCAAATGGAATATCAATAAAGTGAATTAAGGTAAAATAAAGCACCAATGAGGCCATTAAAATATCTGCGCTACCGATAACAACTTGTGCCGCCGACATTTTTAAGCTTGGAATGGCGAACTTAATGCCTTTAATATCAATCGCTTTTTTATAGTAAACGCTTGCGCCGAAATAAATCAGCAACCCGATAAATGAGGCAATGGCAATAATCGCGGTGGTCATTTGTGAGAGGGCGCCTTCTCCGAACGCATGCTCAGGAGTTATTACATAGCCGACAATAATCAAAAAGAAGCAGGCAACCAAATAGGTAAAGCCGGAAAAAGTTACCATTTTAACAATTTCATCGGCATGAATTCGCCATCTGGTGTATAGGCGGTATCTGATAGCGCCGCCTGAAACAATGGCGTGACCTGCGTTGTTGCTGACCGAAAAACCGATAAACCCTGCAAAAATCCATTTCCATGCTGCAAGCTTATGTTTAATATATTTAAGCGCCAAAAAGTCGTATGATGATAAAGCCACATAGCCGCAAAACGAGGCAAGGCAGGCATATAACAAATTGCGAACCGGAATACTCAATAGCGCGTTTTTCAAATCTTCAAGGTGGTATTTTGAAAGTTGTTTATAAATCATAAACGCGGCCAGTGCAAAAAAGAACAGTCCCGCCCATGAAATCAGTTTTTTAATAAAACGCTTGGTTTTGTATCCTATGCCTTTTTTCGGAGTTTCGGTTTTAATGTTTTGTTTTTTCAATTTAATCACCATATTTTTTAAGTTATTTCATATTTTCATCAATGTAGCGGCGAATATTGTCGCCGAAAGTTTGCCGCACATAAGAAGTAAGCTCTGACGGCTTGGCTTTAAACTGTTCAGCGGCGGTTTGTGCCGGTAACAACTGTTCAAGCTGAAGCTTTTGTTCTAAATCGTCGCGTTTTTGGGCTGCGCCCGGCGCTCCTAAAACCGAGGCGATGTTATACATAATATGCGCCCGCACCAAATTACGCGGATATATTGTGCCTTCCGTCAAAATATCGGCAAGTTGCATTAAGGCTGAAACATTACCCTGCGCTGCAGAAGCGGTTAAATATTTAACTGCATTGCCGTAGTTTTTGGCAATGCCTTGCCCGTTCATATACATCAAAGCAAGCACATATTGCGCTTCATCAAATTTTGCTTCTGATGAAATTTTCATCAGCTCAACCGCTTTATAATAGTCTTGCTGAACCTGAAAGCCTTTGTAATAAGCATATCCTAACATAAAGCGCGCGGTGTTATTACCGGCATTGGCGGCTTGTCTGAACAACTCAATCGCTTCTTGCAGATTTTTATTTTGGTTGTTTCCGCTCAAATAGATAAAAGCTAAATTAACGGCGGCGTCATCACTGCCGAGCTTAGCGGCCTGAGCAAAAAGTTCGGCGGCTTTAACATAGTTAACTTCTGTGCCGATACCGTTAAAATACAAACTTCCCAAATTGTTTAAGGCGATTTTATCATTTTGCGCGGCGGCCTTTTCATAGTATGCGAAAGCTTTGGTATAGTCGCTTTCAACGCCGTTTTCACCATATAAATACATATAGCCTAAGGCAAGTTCAGCCTCTAAATTACCTTCATCTGCCAAACGATGAATTTTTTGCAACGGAGTTTCTTCAATCTTTTCCGATTGCTCATTATTTTCTTTATTTTGAGCGGGTTCATCGGTTTTGCTGTCTAAAAACGCCGGTTTTTTAATAAATGAAAAGTTCAAAAATGAAAAAATTCCTCTGTCATCGGCAACTTGTTTTTCATCTTGTTTAACTTCAACTTTTTGCTCAGTTTTTTTGTCTGTTGCCGGCTTTTCATCGCCGCCGGTAATACCTGACGCTAAATCAATGGTTTGTGCATGAATGGCGCCTGAAATTAAGCACGAACAGCACAGAATAAAAAGCAATTTTTTCATTTAACAGCCTTTCTTAAAAACGCAACAGCACAATACTAAAGTAAAAAAAACACAGTTTCAAGGTAAATTTTGTTGTAAAATTTTTAAAAAATTGTAAGTTAAGGCATTATTGATGTTGAAAGGATAAAAAATGCCGTACGAGCCGCCGATTTACACCATTAAAGACGCATGGTTAAGTTTTGGGTTAAAGCCGCTTTTTACCGGAGCTGAGTTAAATATCAGCCGCGGCGATAAAGTCTGCCTTGTAGGACGCAACGGCTCAGGAAAATCTACCTTGCTCAAAGTTATTTCCGGTGTGATAGAACCCGATAAGGCTGAAATTTTTATTCAGCCCGGCACCAAAGTTTCCTATATGCCGCAAGAACCTGATTTTTCAGCTTTTGCCACTCTGCGCGAAGTGGTGCTTTCAGGGCTTGAAAATAACGGCGAAGGGCAGGAATATAAGGCTGATATTTTAATTAAACATCTCGGCATTTTGGAAAATCAATCCCCGCGGCAGTCTTCCGGAGGCGAAATTAAAAAGGCGGCGCTGGCCAAAGCGCTTATCGGCGAGCCGGATATTTTACTGCTTGATGAGCCGACCAACCATTTGGATATTTCAACCATTGAAAAACTTGAAGAAATTATCAACAAGTTTACCGGCGCGGTTGTCGTAATCAGCCACGACCGTATGTTTTTAGAGCATGTTTCGCACAAAACCTTTTGGCTTGACCGCGGCGTTTTGCACACCCACAATAAAGGATTTGCGGCTTTTGACGAATGGCAGGAGCAAATTTTAGACCAAGAGATTATTGCTCAAAAATATCTTAACAAAAAAATTGAAGAAGAAACAGAATGGCTGCATAAAGGAGTAACTGCCCGCCGCAAACGTAATCAGGGCAGATTGCGCCGCTTGCAGCAGTTAAGGCAGGAGCGCCGCGAGCAAGTTAAACAAATCGGCTCCGTTAATTTGGAAATTGATTCCGGCGAAGTGCGCTCCCGCTTGGTTATTGAAGCCAAGCATATTTACAAATCGTATGGCGAGCGCGAGTTGGTTAAAGACTTTTCTATCCGTATTATGAAGGGCAACCGCATCGGCGTGGTCGGACCTAACGGCGCCGGTAAAACCACATTGATTAAGCTTCTCACCAAAAAAATTGCGCCCGATTCCGGCTTTGTGCGTATGGGCAAAAATTTGGAAGAGGCTTATTTTGACCAAAACCGCATTACGCTAGACCCTAAAAAAACTTTGTGGAAAACCTTGTGCAATGAGGGCGACCATATCTGGGTGCGCGGTCATTGGTGCCATGTGGTTGCGTACTTAAAAGACTTTTTATTTAAGCCCGAGCAGGCGCAATGTCCGGTATCGTCATTATCAGGCGGCGAAAAGAACCGCTTAATGCTTGCGGTGGCTTTGGCGCGCGCCTCCAACTTTTTGGTGCTTGACGAGCCCACCAATGACTTAGACATGGATACGCTTGATCTGTTGCAAGAGGTTTTGGACGAGTATCAGGGCACGATTTTAATTGTCAGCCACGATCGCGATTTTATGGATAAAGTGGCAACCTCATTGCTTTATATGAAAGGCGACGGCACAATTATTGAGCATATCGGCAGTTATTCCGAATTAATTACCAAGCTTGCAAATAAACCGGTAAAAGAGGTTAAAAAAGCCAAAACTGCGCCGGCTCCGCTGCCGGAGGCCGCTAAAAGTAAAGCCGTGGCGCGTTTAAGTTACAAAGAAAAGCGTTTAACTGAAATTCTGCCTGCTGAAATTGCGGCTCTTGAGCAAAAAATTGCCGCCATTGAACAAACTTTATCGGAAGACGTTGAACTTTACACCCGCAATCCGCAGGAGTTTGACCGCTTAACCGCCGAGTTGCAGGAGTGCCAACTGGATAAAGACGAAAAAGAAACCGCATGGCTTGAACTGCAAATAAAATGCGATGCCTTGCAAAGCGGCGAATAGTTTATTTTTCAGCGATTTTTTTTAATTCATAAAGCTTGTCTAATGCCTCGCGCGGGGTAAGTTCGTCGGGGTTTAAGTTTTGCATGGCAATCTCAAGCTCCGAAGGCTTTGGCTCTGCGGCGATCTGCTGTTGTAAATCGGCAAACAGCGGCAATTTAGCTTCAATACTATCCGCTCCGACTTTATCTTGCGAATTTTCAAGCGAGGTTAAAACTTGTTTGGCGCGTTGCAATACCAATTTGGGTAAACCCGCCAGTTTAGCAACATGAATACCGTACGAGCGGTCAGCCGTTCCGTCAATAACCTCGTGCATAAAAATAACTTCATCGTTAAATTCTTTAATTTTCATACAGTGCAGGGTGAGGGCTTCAAGCTTTTCGGTTAAGGCCGTCAGTTCATGATAATGCGTGGCAAACAAAGCGCGGCAACGGTTGACTTCATGCAAATGTTCAACTACCGCCCATGCGATGGAAAGCCCGTCATAAGTGGCGGTGCCGCGTCCGATTTCATCTAATATAACAAACGAGCGAGGCGTTGCTTGGTTTAAAATTGCCGCCGTTTCAACCATTTCAACCATAAAAGTTGAGCGCCCGCGCGATAAGTCATCAGAAGCTCCGACCCTTGAAAATACCTTGTCAATAATGCCGATGCGCGCTGATGAACACGGAACGTAAAATCCGGTTTGCGCCATAATGGCAATAATGGCATTTTGCCGTAAAAAGGTTGATTTACCAGCCATATTCGGGCCGGTGAGTAACCAAATGCGGTTATCTTGCCCGTTTAAAGAGCAGTCATTGCCCACAAATTCAGAAGCTTTTTCTTTTTTGAGCGCTAATTCCACTACCGGATGGCGTCCGTTTTTAATTTCAAACACGGTGGAATTATCCAAAAGCGGACGGCAGTATTGCTCTTCAACCGCCAAATCGGCGGTGGCGGCGGCAACATCAAGTTCCGCTAACGCTCCGGCAGAAGCGGAAATATCGTCAGAGGCGCATAAAATATCTTCCGTTAATCTGGCAAACAATTCATTTTCCATTGCCACTGATTTTTCCGAGGCGCTTCTGATTTCTTTTTCCAAATCAGTTAATTCTACCGTCACAAAACGCGAGGCGTTCAAAACTGACTGCCGATGAATAAATTGCGGATTTTGTAAAATATCTTTGGCAAATTTAGCCTGAATTTCAATAAAATATCCGAGTACACCGTTAAAACGAATTTTTAAGTTGGAAATACCGGTTTCTTTAATATATTTTTGCTCTAATTTGCTGATAAGTTCGCGGCTGTTTTTTTGCAGATTTTTAAGCTCGTCCAACGCCGGATAATAGCCTTCGCGGATAAAGCCGCCGTCACGAGCCAAAATCGGCAAATCTTCAATATCAAGCAAAGCGCGGCTTAAATTGTCTACAATATGGCTGAAATCGCACAGTTTGCGCAGCACATTGCTTAAAGCTTCAGGCAGGGCGGCAATCAGTTTGTTGTATTTGCCGTATGAGTTGATTAAATTTTTAATTTTCGGAATAAACGACAAGGTAACCCCGAGCATTGCCATATCTTTAGGACCGCCTCTGCCCAAACTGAGGCGTGAAACCGCGCGTTCCATATCCGAAAAATCACGAAAATATTCGCGCAATTCGCTTCTGATTTCCGGAACATTAATGAAAAAGTCAGCCAAATCAAGACGGCGATTAATTTCTGTAATGTCAAGCGACGGATTGTTCAAGCGATAAGCCAGCAACCTTGCTCCGGCGCCGGTAATGGTACGGTCAATGGTGCCGAGCAGCGAGCTTTTTTTATCGCCGTTAACCGATTCAAAAATTTCCAGACTGTTGCGGGTGGAGTTGTCTATTTCCATACACAGAGCATCGCTGATTTTAATCGGTTTTTTAATGCGCGGCATTTTGCCTTTTTGAGTGTTTTCAACATAATCTAAAACCGTGCCGGCCGCTGCCAGTTCCGGTTTTGAAAAATTGCCGAACGCTTCCAAAGTTTTCACTTTCAGCATTTTTTCAAGCGATTGTTTGGCAGATTCCGCGTTAAAGCGCGCTTGCGGCAAAACGGTTAATTTTTCACGATACAAGTTAAGCACGTGGAACAAATCAGGTATTTGCATCATGCTGTCGGGAGCAATAATTTCAACCGGATTTATTTTGGTTAAAAAAGCTTGCAGACAAGCGGCGCTTTGCCCGCCGGCAATTTCATTGAGTTTGGTAAAAAAGTCGCCGGTGGATAAGTCAAGCCATGCAAAACCAAAGCTGTTGCCGATTTTGTTGCAACAGAGCAAATAGTTGTTTTTGCGGGCGTCAAGCAGATTGTCTTCCGTTAAGGTTCCGGGAGTAACAAGGCGGATAACATCGCGCTGCACCACAGACTTTGCTCCGCGTTTGCGCGCTTCTTCCGGTGATTCCATCTGTTCGCAAATCGCCACTTTATAGCCCTGATGAATAAGGCGCGCCATATAGTTTTCATAGGCGTGAAAAGGCACGCCGCACATCGGAATATTTTGCCCCTCGGCCTTGCCGCGTTTGGTTAAGGCAATATCTAACGCTTTTGAGGCCACCAAAGCATCGTCAAAAAACAGCTCGTAAAAATCGCCCATGCGGTAAAAAACCAAATAATCTTTATGGGCTTCTTTTATTTTCATATATTGTGCCATTGCCGGCGTTAAATTGGCATATTTTTCACTCATTGCGCTACCGTTAACCGTTATTAAACAAATTTAAACCTGTTTCATAGTATATGTTTTAACATCTGCTTCATAGCTATTTTTAGGAAGTGTCAACAGATTTTTTACAACACGGCATGAGGGATTTATGTTATTTAAAAAAATCGGGCCTTTGAAAATTGAGCGTAATTCAAGTTTTGCCGCCAGAGTTTTGATTGTATCAATTCCGGCTGCGTTGGTTTTTATTTTGCTGGTGGTGCTCAATTTATTAGATTTTTATTGGGCAATGCTTTCATACACATTGGTCATTGCCTTTAATTTGGTGTTTTTAATTCCGCTTAGTTCCGAGCTGCAACAGGTAAAAAGTTATATCAATCAGCTTGCCTCGGGTGAAGTTGATGATAATACGGCGCTTAATTTTTCGGAGCAGGAAGCCAAAGAAATAGCCGAGGCGGTTAACTCCATGCACAAATTTTGGCTTTATAAAACCGATGCGCTTGAAGCGCAGGCAATGTCGGATACCGCCGTGCTTGACAGTCTTCCCGACCCGATTTTAATGACCGACCGCTCCGGCAATATTATCGGCGCCAATTTAGCCTCTCGCCAAACTCTTGACAGTAAAATTACCGATAAAAACGTGAGCGATATTTTTGCCTCCAACAATTTTATTAACGCCGTTAACAAGGTGCTCAAAAAAGAAAGCGCATCGGAAAATTTAATTTTTTATGCCCACGGCAAACTTAACAAAAAAATGTACGCGCACATCAAACAGCTTCCGTGGTTTTCAAAGGGCAGGGCGGTTGCCGTAATTTCGTTGTATGATTTAAGCAAAGCCATGACTATTGAAAAAATGCAGTCTGATTTTGTGGCTAACGCCAGTCATGAATTACGCACCCCGTTATCGGTTATTTCCGGCTTTATTGAAACCTTGCAAACCACTGCTCATGATGATGAACAGGCGCGTGACATGTTTTTGAAAATTATGGCGGAACAGGCTGAATTTATGTCGGCTTTAATTGAAAATTTGCTCTCGTTGTCACGTATTGAACTCTTGCAGGATAAACTCCCCGATGAACAGACCGATGTTGTTAAAGTGGTTAATGAGGCTTCTGACGCTCTGTCCTTAAAAGCGGCGGAGCGCAATATGCGTATTGTTACGGCGATTGATGATAATATTCCGCTTATTACCGCAGATTCGCACCAAGTGCGCCAACTGGTGCAAAACCTGTTGGACAATGCCGTTAAATACGGCGTTAGCCCGAGCGATATTACTATTACCGTAAAAGAGACCGATAGTATTCCCGCCTCTAAAAGTTTCAATGTTGCCAAAGGCAAAGCATTAGCCATAGCCGTGAATAATAAAGGTCCGAAAATCAGCGCCGACAACTTAAAGCGCCTGACCGAACGTTTTTACCGCATGCAGGAACATAAAGATTTAAATATAAAAGGAACAGGTTTGGGACTGGCTATTGCCAAGCAGATTATCATGCGTCACCGCGGTAATTTAACCGTTAATTCAACCAATTATAACGGTACCACGTTTACGGTTTATCTGCCGATTAAAGTTGACTAATTTTATTTTGCGGTTATATTGTTTATAACTGCAAATTTTTTACAGGTGATTTATGAAGTTTAATTACGGCTCAATCTGGAAGATGAGTTATCCGTTGTTATTTAGCTTGCTTATTCAACAGCTTATCGGTATTACCGACGTTATTTATTTGGGACGGGTGAGCGAAGTGGCGCTTGCCGGTTCGGCCTTGGGTTCAACCTATTTTTTTACGGTGTTCATAATTGCGTTCGGCTTCAGCATCGGAGCGCAGATTATTATGGCGCGCCGCAACGGTGAAAAACATTATTCCCGTATCGGCGAAGTTCTTTATCAGGGCTGCTCGTTTTTATTTGTGCTTGCTTTTGTTTGTATTTTTCTTTCCAAATGGCTGACTCCTCGCTTTTTGCAGCTTATAATTTCAAGTCCTGAAGTGTTTGAAGCCGCGTATCAGTATATTGATTGGCGTATGTGGGGTTTGGTGTGCGCTTCGCTGATTATTATGATGCGCTCGTTTTTGGTGGCCATCACCACCACTTATATATTAACTTTTATTTCATTGGTGATGGTGCTTGCCAATGTTATCTTAAATTATGTCTTTATTTTCGGTAAATTCGGTTTTCCGGCGATGGGCATTGCCGGCGCGGCGTTTGCTTCCAACTTATCTGAAATAATAACCGTGGTCGCGTGCGTGCTTTATTTTGCCTTTAAAATTGATTTAAAAAAATACGGTTTGACCCGTTTTGTTTACGCCAAATGGAGTTTGCTTAAATCAATTTTGCAAGTTTCATTTTGGACCATGGTGCAACAGTTTGTTTCAGTCTTTTCATGGTTTTTGTTTTTTGTGGCGATTGAACATCTTGGTGAAAAAGAACTGGCGGTTTCCAACATTTTGCGCAGCGTTTCATCGTTTCCGTATGTTATTATCAATTCATTCGGCGC
The DNA here is from genome assembly GCA_902464275.1 of uncultured Alphaproteobacteria bacterium. Classification (GTDB taxonomy): domain Bacteria; phylum Pseudomonadota; class Alphaproteobacteria; order RF32; family CAG-239; genus CAAFZY01. Next base: position 67,121 of record CABQIK010000006.1, read on the forward strand.
GGTGGCAAGTTCGCTGACCGGTAATTTAATCGGTCAACGACATAGCAAAGCGGTTATTCCCGTCTGTTACCGAATTATGAACTTATGCGCTTTGTGCGTAATGCCGACCGTTGTTGCCATGGCCGTTTTTACTTATCCTATATTAAGGGTTTATACCGATAATACGGAGTTGGTTGCGCTTTCGGTTATGCCTTATCGGGTTATGCTTATATCGTTTATTGTTTCGGCTCCGGCATGGATATTGTTTTGCACGGCCTCCGGCACCGGCAACACACGCGTTGCTTTTTTTATGGAGTTAGTCTCACTGGTGTTTTACTCCCTGCACATTGTGTTGGTGGTTTTAATTTTCCGATTGTCGCTCGCTTGGTGTTGGACTGCCGATGCCGTTTATAACATTGTTATTTTTGTTCTTTCGGCTTTATACCTCTATTCCGGCAAATGGCGCGGTAAAAAAGTGTAAACTTTTTGTTGGCTGTCTTAATCCTGATCGTCTAAAGTTTGCCGCAAAATGCCCGGAGTTAAAATCTGCGGTAAAATTACTAAATTTTGCTTATGCGGCGGATAGTACACATACAGCGGAACGCCGCTGCGGCCGTATTGCTTTATAACCGTGCCGATTTGTTCATTGCGGTTGGTCCAATCGGCCTTAAACAAGTTTATATTATGTCGCCGCGCTAATGTCTCAAAATTTTCGGTATCAAGCGAAGTTTTTTCATTCATCAGGCAGGTTATGCACCACTTGGCGGTAAAATCAATAAACACCGGCTTGCCGTCCGCAATTAATTGCTGCGCTTGTTCATGATTATACGGCATCCAAACCGAGTTAACCGGCGCGGTGTCGGCGGTTTTCAGTTGATGATATAAAATCCAACCTAACCATACGGCGGTTAAAAGTATCGGCAAAGCTAAAATCTTTTTCAACACGGTTGTCCAGTGCCCAGATTTAGGTAAAATATGTTTAAGAATATTCGGAAAAATTTCAAGCAATGTAAAGGGCAAAGCATATCCCAATCCCAAACTTAAAAATATGGCAAAATAATGCGCTTGCGGCTGCAATAAGGCATAACCTATCGCTGCTCCCATAAACGGGCCGGTACAGGGGCTGGCAATCAATACGGCAAAAAAACCGGTTAAAAACGAGTTGATGCCTGACCACTTGTTCAGCAAATTTAAAAATGCTGAATTGTCGCGCCATTTTACAACATCAAGCATCATTAAGCCTAAAATTACAAACACTGCCAACATAACCCCTACAAACAGCGGTGATTGCAGCTGAAATCCCCAACCGAGCTCATTTCCGCCCAAACGTAAAAAATACAGCAACGCGGCAACAATGGTAAAGCAACAGAGCACACCGCCCGCATATAAAACTCCGTTGGCAACGTGGCTTGCTCTGCTTGCGCTTTTGGCAACCGCAAGCGCTTTTAAGCTTAATATCGGAAAAACGCAGGGCATAAAATTTAAAATCAGCCCGCCCAAAAAGGCAAGCAGTAAAATATGCAAATTACCGCCGCCATGATATAACTGCAGCGGTAAAATATTATAACTTGCCGCCTTGTTTCCGTATATCAAAAGCCCTTTTTGCGGAATTAAATATTCATCTTCCGCATTAACTTTTATTTCCAGACGTTTGTTATTAAATAAAGTTTGCTGCGCGGCGTCATTAACAATAATATTTTGCCGATACGGTATAAAATAAAGCGGCGAGCTTGCGGTGGCAAATCCGGCATCAGGAAATACAATTTTTATAAAGCCGTTTTTATTTTCGGCATAAGCGGGCGTTTCCGCTTTAATCGGAAAAGTTTTTTGCGCTTGCTTAATCAGCCTCTGCCATTCCGAATTTAAAATATTTTGTTCACCATGCGGTGGCAGATTAATTGTAAATTCTTGTTCATGCGGCTCACAAAAATCTTTGCAGGAAGTGAAGCTGATTTTTAAGTTAAGCGGTTGTTCAAACACAAATTTTTTATCGGCGCTGAGCTTAAACAGATAATAAGCTTCATTGCTGTATCCGAATTGGGTTAATATTCCGCCGTACAAAAATTTTTTCGGCACGGTTTCGGCAATTCGCTCAATCTTAATATTTGTTAAAGCCTGCCATGCAAATTGCGTGGGAGTTCCGGCATCTCCTGCGTTATCCCACGCAATATGCCAACCGTTTAAGAGCTTAAATTTAACCAATATATTAAAATTTTGCGCGTCTGCCATTTGCTGATATTGCGAATATATGCTGATGGCGATTTTGTCATTTTGCCATTGCACGGGCGCGGCGCTTACGGCATTAAAACCGAGCGCAAACACAAAAATCAGACAGCGCGCAAAATTTTTCAGTTGTATCATTTGCTCTTTTTATCCTTTGCGGCAATTTCCAAAGTGTAATAAGCGTTGCTGACCACCAATAAAGATTTTCCGATTAAAAACAGCCCGAAAAACAAAGCGATTTGCATAAATAAACCTGAAAAAATGCACATTAAAAACAAAGCGGCAAAAATATCGGCGTTTTGCAAGGCTCCCCACATGCAAATTTTTGATTTACTACTGTTTAAGTCTTGATAAGATTGTCCGGATATAACCGCAAATCCCAACAAAGCGGCGCCGGCAATCAGCAACGCCACCAATAAAAAGGCTCCGGAGGTTGCATTGTTATCAGGGTTGGCTAAAATAAAGCCCAAAATAAACAATCCGGCGGAAGTATAGTCTGAGCATATATCTAAAAATGCCCCGAACGGAGTTATTTGATGTTGACGGGCGCTGATACCGTCAAGCACATCGCACAAACGGTTTAATACTAGGCATAAAAAGGCAAAAAAGTAACCGCTTATCGCCAAAAAATTAAGTCCGAGTACGGCAAAAAACAAGCCGGCAAACGTAATCATATTGGCGCTTATGCCGTGTTTGGTCAGCATTTTGGAAAAACTTTCAAGCTTAGCATAAGCTTTTTTACTGTATGAGCATGAAAAAACTTTTTGAAAAAGAGCTTCCGCTTGTTGTGTGATTTGTTTAATAGACATTAAAGCCTCCTTAAAATAAGTTAGTTAAAATATTGTCTTAATACTAAAAATTTCAATCTTCCGTAATGGTAAATTTGTTAACCCCGATGCCGACTCCGACGGCGGCATATCCGACCGTATCACTCTTAAACTCCAAAAGCAGTTTTCCGTCATGCAAAAGAGCTGTCGGAATAGTAATTATGCGTTCAATCGGTTGGCTGACTGTATCAGCAAAATTCCATTCTGCAAGCGGCTGATTATTAGCAAAAACTTTAATATTGCGCTTGCCGCCCTTTACAAACAGCAATCTGAAGTTAATGTTTACGTTAATATTTTGAGCGCTTGTTTTCGGCAGAGTAAGTGATAATGTGTCAAGCCAAATGCTATTAAATGAAATTTCTGAAAACGAAGCAAACTCTTTTATCTGTTCCGGCTCAGCAATTGTAGTCCCGAACTTTGCGTACGAGTTGTAAAGCGGCGTAAAAACATAGCGGCTGCGATTAAATTCGTTATATTCTTCCGCCATTTTTTGTAGCTCCGTATCAAAACTTGCGCCATATTTGGTATATAAAGTGCTTTCAGCTTCAAACAATGAATATCCGAGCCCGAATTTACCACTGAACTTAACTCCTAACGCCTCTAAAACCGTTGCCGGTAAATCAACCGTGGTCCAAGCTTGAGGGTGCACATTTTGGGTAGTTGCCGAGTTGAGAATCATATTAAAAATATGCCGATTTTTTTGCTTCAAATACAGTTCGTTGCCGCCGGTTCGGGTATGATCGCCGATTACAACTACCGTGGTGTTATCATAAAAATCCTGCTCTTTGAGCCAGTTAATAAAATCAGCCGCCATAATATCGGTGCAAACGGCAACATCGCGGTGGGCGTTTCCGGTTTTAGGGCATTGTTGGTCAACGTAAAAATCAGGCTCGTGCGTGTCAAGCGTCAGCATTGAAAATAAAAACGGCTTGTCTTTAGCGGCAATTTCCGTAAGCCGTTGTTTGGCAAGCGTATATAAAGCGCTGTCGCGAACTCCCCAAGCGTTACCCTGAAACTTTTCTAAGCTTAATCCGAACCGAGATTCTAATTCACGCGTTCCGACCACGTCTTTAAACCCGTGAGAATTAAAAAATATGCCGGTGCGCGTAAAGTCAAGTGGGGCGCCTTTCATAAAATAAGTGTCATACCCGTTCTGCTCCAAAATTTGCGGATAGCAGATAAGCCGCGGCAAAAAGTTATTATACGAGGTAAAATCTTTGTTTTTAATCAGTTTAAACGGAACTCCGCAATAGCTTGCCACCATGGCAGCAATAGTGTAATCTTGCCCGGCTAGCTGATGAAAGTTGTCAAAAGATATGTTTACATCTGCCATTTGGCTTAAATGCGGCAACAGATTTTTGCCGACTAGCTCAGGTTTTTCATATTCGCTTTCAAGCGATTCTATATGCAATATAATCAAATTCCGTTTATGCTCCGGAAAAATAAAAGTATCGTCTTGCGGATTATGATATTCTTTGGTGTAAATATCAGAATAAGTGTTTTGATTGATAATATACCCGATAAGCTGCAACTTATAGATCGGATACCCTAAACTTAAAACGATAATCAGCCAAATATAGCGCGTTTTTTTTATGTATCCTACCAAAAGCGCGGCAACAATCAGCGCCGGAATTAACGCAAACAGCACATAACTTTTTAATACCTCAGCCGCCACATCGTTACCGGTATGAGTGGCGTTAGCCAAAATTTGTTCAATATAAACATTGCCCCATATCAGGTTAGTTCGTATCATGGCAAACAATATAAACAATGCCGCGCCAAGTATGGCGGTAATCAAAGTATCAGATAACAGTTGTTTAATTTTCAGCATAATTGCTCCAAAAGGTTTTTAATTTTCAGGATAATATCATCAAACATCGCGTAAGTTAAAACGCCGGTGTTGATGTTATAGCGAGATGTGTGGTACGAATCAACAAGCGTTAAGCCGCCGTTGAGCTGATATACGGTGCTGTGGGCGAATTTGTGTTCTGATTGTTTTATTCCTAAAACCCTAAGTACCGCATTGTGCGAAACCACGCCGAGCGATAAAATAATTTTTAAGTTCGGCATGGCTTTAATTTCCGCGCTTAAAAAGTTTCCGCAGGTTTTAGCCTCATCGCTGCATACTTTATTTTGCGGCGGAACGCAGCGTACGGCGTTGGTAACCCGAACATTAATAAGTTCAAATCCGTCGTCTTTCCTTTTTTGATAATCACCTGTTGCAAATCCGAAATTTTTTAATGCCGGATACAACACATCACCGGCGTAATCATTAGTAAACGGGCGATTCGTCTGATTGGCGCCGTTAAGCCCAGGAGCCATGCCGACCACTAATATTTGCGCGCCAAGCGAGCCGAACGATTCAACCGGCCCGTTATGATAGGTTGGAAATTTTTGTTTGTTTTGCAATCGGAACTGTACCAAACGCGGGCATAAAGTGCAATTGCCGTCAGGGGGACAAAATGTCATAATTCACCTCAATTATTAATTTTTTATATTGTTAGCATAAAAAAAATCAGCCTGCACTATTTAAAATCACTTTTTGCAGAATATATACACGCCATAAGTATTATAAAAAGACAATATAATGCTTTATGAACTAGCAATAACTTGATTATCAATCAAAACTATTTATAAATAGGAGTTTAAATATGAAAAAAACATTATTGTTGGCAGGTGTTGCCAGTATTTTGTCTTTTAGTGCCAATGCTGCGGAATTTAATTTAATGCGCGATTGGCAGCCTTATGTCGGTGCCGAATATGTTTACTCTAATGCCAAACTCGGCGGCAAAGCGCATGCTATGCGCAAAGCCTACAATTCGGGCGCGGTAAACATCGGTGCCAGAATGTATGATTATTACGGCCTTGAAGCGTTTTATCAGCAATCGGGAGGTCGTAAAAAAAATAAAGATGACGGCGCTTATAAGTCCGAATTTTTAGCATACGGCGTTGATGCGTACGGTTATATGCCGATTATGTGCAGCAAGTTTAATTTACTCGGTTCGTTAGGTATGGCCAACTACCGCGTCAGATTAAAATTCCCTGATGAAAAATCAGGCCACCACAACCGTATCGGTTATCGTGCCGGCGTTGGTATGCAATGGGATTTTACCGAGCATTTTGCCGCCAGAGTAATGGGACGTTACAGCTATTTGGGTATGAACAAACTTAATAACTTCAAAGAAGTTACCGCCGGTTTCAGATACACTTTTTAAGCTTGTTAACGTTATTGCAATACCCCGATTTTCAACAGTCGGGGTATTGTTTTTGTAATTGCTGTTTACAAGCCTGAACTTTTTTGCTACAAAACAAACAGATTAACATCATAATGGTGCGCAATGTTTGCAAAACTGAAAAATAAAATTAAGTCAACTCATTTGGTGGAAAATTACAGCCGTATTCTGCCGTACGTATACCCGTATTGGGGCAGAGCTCTGATTGCGGTTTTAATCACTATTCCGATTGGCGGCATGGACGCGGTTATTGCCTGGTCGTTAAAGCCGTATATGGACGTGGTTATGGTTGAAAAAAACACCGCTTCCACGTGGTATATTCCGGTGTTAATCATCATCTTCAGCTGTTTGCAAAGCGGCTTCAGTTATATGGCGACTTATCTCAACACTTGGGTCGGGCGCAAAATTGCCAACGATGTTAAAATTAAACTTTTTGACAAATTAATGCACTATGACGCCTGCTTTTTTGATACCAACACTTCCGGCAACATTATTTTCCGCTTTAATAATGACGTTGACGCTGCCTGCGACGGACTTTTGAACAATATGAAGCTTTTTACCACCCGTCTGTTTTCATCGCTTTCATTAATCGGAGTGTTATTTTACAACTCATGGCAGTTGGCAATTATTGCGGTGATAGTGCTGCTCGGGGCGTTATATCCTTTAACCACGGTGCGGCGCCGGATTAAATCAATTATGGATAAAACCGTTTTTTCGGGCGCGGCGGTGGTAACTCATTATAATGAAACTTTTAACGGCAACCGCATTATTTCATCATACAATTTGTATGATTACCAAAACGCCCGCTTTCAACAAACTTTGCGCTCGGTGTTCGGCCTGGGCATGAAAATGATTCAGCGTACCGGCATGCTTTCGCCGATGATGCACTTTGTGGTATCGTTAGGCGTTGCCGCCGTTATTTGGACCGGCAGCCACTTAATTGTTACGCACCAAATTACTTCCGGCAATTTTGTATCGTTTATTGCCGCGCTGATTATGCTCTATAACCCGATAAAAAGCATCGGCAACAATTATAACAACATTCAGCTTTCGTTTATGGCAATGGAGCGGGTGTTTTCCGCCCTTGACAACAAGCCGCAAATTTGTAACCGCGCGGGTGCGGTTGAGCTTAAAGGGGTTAAACAGGGCATTGAATATAAAGACGTTTGCTTTGAATATGTTAAAGGCAAGCCGGTTTTAAAACATGTTAACTTAAATGTTAAAGTCGGAGAAACCGTTGCTTTTGTAGGCAATTCCGGCGGCGGTAAAACCACCATGGTTAATTTGCTTCCGCGTTTTTATGATGTTACTTCCGGCTCGCTGCGCATAGACGGCAAAGATGTTCGCGATTACACTTTGGAGTCGCTGCGTAATAATATTTCAGTGGTGTTTCAGGATAACTTTTTGTTTTCAGGCACTATCCGTGAAAATATTATGCTCGGCAATGAAAACGCCGCGCCCGAAGAAGTAAATCGCGCGGTTAAAAGCGCCTGTTTAGACGAGTTTATTGCCACTTTGGATAAAGGCCTTGACACGCCCATCGGCGAGCGCGGCATGCTCTTATCCGGCGGCCAAAAGCAGCGGGTGGCAATCGCTCGCGCGTTTGTAAAAAATGCCCCGATTGTGGTGTTGGATGAGGCTACTTCCGCCCTTGACAACAATTCAGAGGCCATAGTTCAGCAGGCGATTGAAAACTTAATGGCTGACCGTACCGTGTTTGTCATTGCGCACCGGCTTTCAACCGTGCGCCACGCCGATAAAATTGTGGTGATAAATTACGGACAAATTGCGGAATCGGGCACTCATGAAGAGTTGCTCACGCATGAAAACGGCATTTACGCATCGTTATACAAAACTCAGCTTAAATAAACTTTTTTACCTAAACTAATTGTTAACTATAATGTATTTAAATACACCCTATACGGCGATTCTGCCGAAGAGTTTTAATTAAGTGCAACAGGATAACAATGAGCTGGTTTTATAACATATTTGCAAAAGTAAAAAGTTCTTCCGGCTTTTTGTTGGTTACCATTCTTACCTTTATTTACTTCAGCTTTTACGCGGTTAAAGGTGAGCGCGGCTTTTTACGTTATGTTTATTTAACCGATGAAGTTAAAGAGGCGCATCGCGCGGCTGAAAAATACGCGGCCGAAAAGTCGGAATGGGAAGAAAAAGTTAAGCTGTTATCGGCTGAAAGCCTTGATTTGGATATGTTAAACGAGCGTGCCCACATTGTGCTTAATATGGTCGGAAAAGACGAATTTATTATTTTAGATGAAGATGATATAAAATAAAATTCTTTATTTTTTGTAATTTATCTGCTATATTACGGCAGATTTGGCGCGATGCTTTATGTATCGCTTTGAAATAACGGAATATTTATGGCGAGGATTTTACGAAAATTCAAAGTTAAAAAACCTTCCGCGGTTAGTTACAATACCAAAAGACCGGTGTTTTCCAATAAAGAAATTATTTTCAGAAGCGGCGGTCGGGCAAAGGTTTTTAATATTTCATCAAAACTTCAGATGTTTTTGCTGACGTTATTGCTGATTGTCGGCGGCTGGAGCGCGTACTCGTATTATATGTACAACAAGTCAGATAAAATTATTTCCGTTAAAGACCGTGAACTTGATGAAACCCGCAGCGCGTATGTTGATTTAATGACTGATTTTGTGGCGATTCACCGCAATATCAGCTCTATGTTTACTTTGCTTGAAGAAGGGCAGGCTCAGGATGAGCTTAATCTTAACCGTTATAAACAGCAAGCTCAGGTGGTGGAAGAAAAAATCCGCCGCATTGCCGATTCTACCGATTGGCTTGAAGAAGACGAACTGGAAGAAAAAACCACTCTGCGCGATGCCTTGCTGCAGCGTGACCGCGCTGTTTCGGAACGTAATGAACTGCTCCAAAAAATCAGCGTTTTGCAAAGCAGTCTTGAAAAGCTTGAAGTTTCTGAAATGGAAATTTTAAATCAGGTTGAAAAACTTTCTGAAAAAGAAATGAACAAAATTAAAGAAGCTATTTCAGCTATTAACAAGTCTATGAAAAAGCAAAATAAATACTTCAACCCGCTTGCCAACAGCAAAAAAAATAACACCGGCGGCACTTATGAGCCTGATGTTCCGTTGGTTGACAATGCCGAATTAAGCAAAAAAATGCAGGAAGTGTTTGGCAAAATTGATGATGTGAGCTATTATAAAGAGGTTATGAAGTCAGTGCCGCTCGGCAAGCCGGTATGGAGCTATTGGCTCAGTTCGCCGTTCGGACACCGTTCTGATCCGTTTAATAAAAAGTCGGCCACACACAAAGGGGTTGACTTAGCCAGCAATAAGGGTAATAAAATTAAAACCATGGCTAAAGGCAAAGTGATTCGCTCCGGTCAAAGCAGCGGTTACGGTATTTTGGTTGAAATTGACCACGGTAACGGTTTTAAAACCCGCTATGCTCACTTAAACCGCGCTTATGTTAAAAAAGGCGAATATGTGGAGCAGGGCGACACTATTGCCGAAGTTGGTTCCAGCGGGCGTTCTACCGGGCCTCATCTGCACTATGAGGTTTTGTATAACGGCACGCCGGTTGACCCGATGGCATTTATGAAAGTTCAGTTGTAAAGGAAACACAAATGAAAAATTGGCGCAGAATGTTATATTTAAAAATTGCAAAAATGAGCCGCGGCTCCAACACTCCGGTTCCGAGCATTATCAGTATCGGCACCAAAATTAAAGGCAATATTTTAGGCGGCGATATTATCCATATTGACGGCAAGTTGGAAGGCAATGTTTGCTGCAATGAACTTATTATCGGCGTTAAAGGGCAGGTTATCGGGCAGGTTAAAGCTCAAACCTTAAATCTGTACGGCTCTTTGCACGGTACGGCTGAAGTTGAAAATTTGTTTGTTGCCGGCACTGCGCATTTAATCGGCGATGCCGTTCATACTTCTATCGCCATTGAGCCGGGGGCTTATATTGAAGGTCGCTGCGTACGGGTTAGCAAAAAAGCGCCGGACGCTGAGCCTGAAGTTAAGCCCGCGGCTAAAAAAGCTCCGGTTGCTCAACCGGCGCCGCAACCCAAAGCCGAAACTTCCGAAAATTTGTTTAAGGTTGCTGCGGCAAATAAATAAAAGTTAAAACAATGGCAAAAAAAGTTAAAAAGGCTGATTTTATCACCACCGGTCTTGTTGCGCAAAATCGGCGCGCTCACTTTGATTATTTAATTTCAGACGTGTTTATTGCCGGCTTGCAACTTACCGGAACCGAGGTAAAGTCTTTGCGCTTGGGGCATGCCAACATTAACGACGCGTTCGGGGTTGAAAAATCGGGCGAGATTTATATGTCCAATATGTTTATTGCCGAGTACGCCAACAAAGGCTATGAAAGCCACGCTGAAAAGCGCGACCGCAAATTGCTGCTTAAAAAAAAGGAAGTGATTAAAATTATCAATGAGCTTAGCCGCAAAGGCTCAACTTTAATTGCCATGAAGTTGTTTTTTAATGAACGCGGGCGTGCTAAGCTTGAAATCGGACTTGGTCGCGGTAAAAAGGTTTATGATAAGCGCGAGACCATAAAAGAGCGTGACTGGCAGCGCGAAAAAGCCCGCCTCTTAAATTGATATTACAACTTATGAGTTGAAAAATAAAACAAAGCACGTTATCGGTTAAAAATAACTTGATTGTGCTGTAAAAGTGGTATATAAGCGATGTTATAGCGTAATCGGAGTTTTGATTATGAATAACGTTGCTGAGTTTCGTATTTATGTTGGGTTAAGAATTTTTCGGCGCAGGCAGATCATGGGCTTGCCTTTGCCGGTTGCCGCCTTTGTTTTGGCAGTGCCGATTGAGGAGCTGAAAGCCTATGAATACGGCACCAAAGAAATTTATCCTGAAATGCTGCTTAAATTAAGCATACTTTTGCATACCTCAATCAGCTATTATACCGAAGGATTTAACTGATTATCTGTACAAAATACCCAAAATGCACGTTCCGCTTTTGCAGTTGTTGCATAAGGTGGCTATATTATCCAAACTTAAATTTTTTAAGCATTGCAACCCGTTGCGGCACATATTATTACCATAAACAAAAGAAGTTTGTTTTGAGCCTGAATCGCCGTGCGAATATGTTGATACTGCGTGTATATTGTCGGCGTTTTCTTTAGCGGCGTTAAGAATATTGCGGCAGACTTCATGACCTTCGTCCGTAGGATTAAAATAAAAACGCATTACGCCGATATTGTCTTGTCCTGATGAGCCGTCAGGAAGAGTCCATTTAGTGCGAGACCATTCAATATTAATTTTATTTTTAAAATAGCGGTCTTCCAATAAATTAGTGTTACTATTAAAAAATATCCCGTCTGGGAGCATGTTGGCTTTGTTCAGTAAAACGTTATAACGAGTTGTGCTGTCTCCGCTATGGTCAAGTTTATCTTTAATTGCGAGCACGTTATTTATCAGCATATTTACCGCTACGGCGTGCTGATTTAGCTTGTACTTCATCATCGCCTTGCTATATCCGCTGATAGCCCCGACGCTCAGAACTCCAATAATTGCGAGCACACCAAGCATTTCCACCATTGAACGACCGTTTTCTGATTTCATAATAAAAATCTCCTCAAATTGTTACGTTTAAGAAGATTTTAGCTCGCGTTTTTTTTTTGCAATATTTACGAGTCTGCGTTGTGTATAAGTTGTATAATAAAATATCTTGTCAACGGGTATAAACTTGTGCTATACTCCATGCCATCAAAAGTTATTTTTATATTATTTGAAATTTGCCGTAATCTCATGAAGCTTTTACTTCAGTTATGGTTTTAGGTGTTTCAAATAATATTTTTACAAGTTTAACCCTTAAAACCATAAAATATGGCAAAAAATTTCTTTATGAGCCTCAAAGCTCAGAGCTTAGTCGTGAAATTTTCCGACTATTACTTTGGCTTCAACCCGTACAATGTTAAAAATGAAGCCTTTTTCAAGCTCACCAGCACTACCGGAAATGTTACCTTTTGGCATTATCGCTACTGGGGAAATGAACTTTCACAAGGTTCGGATTTGTCTGAAATCTATGAAAGAGACTATATCCGCTGCAAGCACAATTTAGTTGCTGATGCTGAAAAGTACAAAGTTGTCAGCGAGGAAAACGGTGCCAAAGTCATGGAGTATGATGATGGCAAGTTCGTTCACACTCTGGAGCAAATGGTGCAGAATGAAATAGAAATTCGTACCGAGGCAACGCTTAAGGGCAACGCGATAGCCTTTCATGACGCGGAGATTAACTACTTGTCGGAAGATTCGCCGGTGGCGGATTTTGTTGGCAAGGCTGCCGCGGAATATCGCGAATTTCTGGCTCAAAAAGCCGCAGAAAAAGCTGCCGACAACAAAAAGTACGCTCAAAAATGCGGTCGTGCGGCGCGTCGGTTGGATATGAACTTTGTTAACGTGCTCCGAATGGGGTACGAAGATGAAGAAAAGCTCCTCGCGTTCAAAAAGTCTATGGAGCGTGCCAAACAGATGTTCGCGGCTTCTGACTATGACACCAAGGCCTACCTCTACCACGAAATAATGGATTGTGGCAGAGAGCGTATGACAGCGGCGCTTGCTTCGCTCGGCATCATCGTTGAAGGAGTTGATGTAAAGTATATGGACTGGAGAGAGTTGTTTCAGTCCTAAGGCTCAAGGAAAATAAAGAAAGGGTTGCTTTTTGCAACCCTTTCTTTTGCTTTAAATATCAGATTTATGGATTGTTTATTGAATTTATAAAGATGTACATACTGCAATAAGTTTCGGAATTGCACGAGTCGCACATATCATCAATTTGGGTTATGCTCGCTTTGCTTAACGGGTTGGTTTGATATGGGGATAAGGCACCACGTAAAGCTTTGGAGGTGTATGATGAATCACGCCCTGAGCGCATTTCAATTTGCCATAAATTTTCATAATTTTCTTTCGTGGCAATAACAATGTTGCGGCAAATTTCTTTGTCTTGTTCGCTAAGTTTGCCACCTGAACGATTCATTCTTATATGTATGTAATATTCAGTCGCACTGGAGCCATTGTTGCGTTGCGAATTTGCGTATGAAATAGTCATTTGATTGTTAAATATATCCGTAATGACATTGTTCTTAAACTTCATGCCGTCCGGAAGCAAATTTGCTTTATCAAAAAAGAGCGTTAAGCCGTTATTTGTAGTAATGTTTTTACCATAATGACGTTGTAAATCAGGTAAAAGTTTTATTGCCTCATTTAAAAACATACTAAAGCTTTCCGCCTGCTTGTTTAATTTGTACTTGAACATGGCTTTTGAGTATCCGCTGATAGCCCCGACGCTCAGAACTCCAATAATTGCGAGCACACCAAGCATTTCCACCATTGAACGACCGTTTTCTGATTTCATAATAAAAATCTCCTCAAATTGTTACGTTTAAGAAGATTTTACTCCGCGTTTTTTTTTTGCAATATTTACGAGTCCACGCTGTGCATAAGTTGTATTAAAATTCCCCTCTATGGAGCAGATTGTTTACATAATACTGATTGCAGATTTATTAAAGAAAAGAAACAGAGTGT
>CABQIK010000007.1 GCA_902464275.1 uncultured Alphaproteobacteria bacterium
AACTTAGCGTCAAACAACGCCGATTGCGACTGCAAATTCAACCCTGATACATCTGCAGAATCAATCGCTCCCACGGCGGTATATTCATTTTCAAAACCTTTAGCCGTAATTTCAGATGATACTAACAGTCTGCCGGAAAGTTCATCTGCGGCAAACTGCCCGCCCTCGGCAAGCATAACCTGCCCGCCCATGGCGTCAAAATCAAGCAAGCCTTGCGCTACAATTAATGAGGCGTTGCTTAATGTTGAGGTTCCGTCAAGCACAATATAATTACCGTTACAATCGCCCTCACAGGCGGCGCCGTTCAAAATAATTGTGCCGGTATTAGTAACTGTGGCGCCACCAGTTGCATAAATACCGTAAATTTTCCCTTCCGTACCCTTAACATTAATCGTTCCGCTGTTTTCAACTGAGCCGCCCTCGGCATAAATTCCGTACGCCGTACCGCTTTCTGATGAAACGGTAATCGTGCCGTTGTTGGAAAGAGACGCGTCTTTACCGTACATACCATATGCGTCGCCGCCTTTGGTTGAAACAATAATATTTCCGCCTTCTTGATTTTCAGCCCATTTTTCACTTTCGCCGTATGACAAAATACCATACGCGTCAGCATTACCCGCTATGGCAGAAATTCTGCCTGAATTTATAAAACCGCCGAATGCCGCCCAAGCCACCATTAAATCATCAGAGGTTGAGGTCAATTCCATCGCGCCTGAGTTTGTGGTCAAAGTACCGTTGCGCCCCAGATTGATATAAACATTTTTCAGATTGACTGTACCCTCATTGTTAAAGACATCCATCACCGAAAGCACCGCCTGTTTGGCATTTTGCTTGCTTAGATTAATCTCGCCTTTATTGTAAATATTATAAAATGTACCGGTTTCACCTTCCCATACGCCGTTATTGCTAAATGAGCGCACATTTGACATATCGCCTTTAACATATCCACTTTTGGCATTGGTAAAATAACCGGAACCCGACACATTGCCGATAATTTTATTATAGTTGAACATGCTCGGAAAACCGTATAAGTCTTGCAATAAGAAAATATTTCCGTTAATAACTCCCGAATTATACCCGACAGATTCGCCGGCTTTTGTAAAAAGCCAAACATTGCCGTTTACATTCGCGCCATCCATAATATAAAATTTACCCCCGTTTGAAACAACCGCATACGCTCTGGTTCCGCCAATCATATCAATATCACCGTATTGGTGCACTTCAGCGTTGCTTACATATAAGCCATAATTACTTTCATCTCCGCTTGAGGTGCTTTTAATATTGCCTTTATTAACAAGTGACATATCCTCAACCCAAATCCCTCTTTTTTGTGAAGTTCCGCTCATGGTAACATTGCCGGTATTAATATTTTCCTTCATGGAATTGCTTAGTCTGACATAAATCCCGGTAGCTTTTCCTCCGGTTGAATCTTTAAGCTCGCTTACGGTATCAGACTTAATTTCTATATTGCCGGAATTGTTAAAGTTTTGCGTACTGTTAAAACTCAATCCGATTGCGGTTCCGATATTATCCGATAAGTCCATTTTAATATCACCGCTGTTGGCAAAAACCGTGCTGTCACCGCCGCCGTACGCAAGACCAAAGCTGCTCTTGTCAACCGTGCCGCTGATGCTGATAGTTCCGCTGTTTTTAAGCGAGCCCTCGCCGGAAGAATTATATACATAAATTCCGTTATTATTTTTACCGGTTATAATAATGTCGCCTTGGTTATCAATATTAGCAAAAGAGTCCGATACATTATAAATAAAATCGCCAATCTGTTTCTGAGCTTTAATTGCCGTGCCTCCATTGGTGTTTGTCAGCTTTATCGTGCCTTTATTAACTATTGAAACTGTAGAATCACCATTCGGAGTATATATGCCGTATTCTCCTGCTTCGCTTAATCCTCCATATCCTGAAGAATATACACCATTTCCTATTACTTCTATCACTCCCTCATTAATAACCGTTCCTTTATCAGCAAGCCATAAACCCCTCGCGACGCTGCCTGAAACGGTAATTGTACCTTTATTATATATATTGCCGTCATTATAAATACCGTATGCTTTTGAAGATGACACGCTGATTTTACCCAAAACATCATTAACCGCGTCAACTCCTTTTGAATAAATACCGTATCCGGTTGCAGCAAGCTCGTTTGCTTCAACCGTAACCGTACCGTTGTTATGGTTAATATAAGAGCTTGCAAATGTTTCTTTCATTTCTGCCGAATCATCATCCTGCCCCGGCCGTACATTGCTTATACCTTTTACCGTTCCGTAATTTGTTTTGCTTACAACTTTAATGCTTGCATCTTTATAGTTGCCGCCGCCGTACACGCCGACCGCATCATAATTTGCAACATCAATATCTATTATGCCCTTGCCTCCGTCCGGCGAGCCGTTATCTACCGCCCCGTATACTCCGTATACAGTATTGCTGCCATACCCGCCCAGAGAAATTTTAATTTCACCGGTGCCGCCGCTGCTGCCGTTATATCCGTAACTGCTGTCATCATATAAAAAGATTCCGCCTATATCGCCTGTATAAGGATCTGAAAATCCGCTGTCAGCGTTAATTTCAATATACCCGTAACCGCCGTTGGCTCCGTTATAAACTCTGTTATTTTTATAATCTGTCGCAATACCGACGCCAAACCCGTTAATTATAATTTTGCCGGTGCTGTTTTTGCCGTACGCGTTGTATATCAGCATATCATTATAAACTAAATCCGCACCGGACGAGCTTTTTCCGCCGCCGATACCTA
This sequence comes from uncultured Alphaproteobacteria bacterium, assembly GCA_902464275.1. Lineage (GTDB taxonomy): Bacteria > Pseudomonadota > Alphaproteobacteria > RF32 > CAG-239 > CAAFZY01. The sequence goes on from CABQIK010000007.1 coordinate 2,768, forward strand.
TCGCTTCATTATTATCTGAATTATTAATGGTAATTGTGCCGGTTGTTTCTGAACCGTTATCTGAATACGCATTAGCCGCCAACCCGCCATTACCGGAGCCTAAAGCCATACCCCGAACAAAGCCTTTTTTGGCAGTTAAATTAATTTCAGCGTTTCCGCCGTTATAGGCATTAATTAAATTAACCCCTTTCATCCCGTTAATATTACCCGCTTCCGCATTAATGGTAATTTTTCCGTTGCCGCCGAAGGCATTATACAAGTAACTGTCTGAACCTGAAGCCATACCGCTGATTTGCGTGTCGCTGTTAAGCTGTTCTCCCTGTGAGGTAATAACAATATTACCGATTCCGTTCAGCGCATTATATAAAGTACCCTTGCCGAATATGCCATATATATCGTGCTGACGATAATAGCTGTTTATCGCAATATCGCCGGTTTTGCCGTTATAAGCGTTAACCACCTGCGCGTTGCTTGTATCAGGCGTGCCGAGCCCTGCCAAAACATGGTCTTTAAACGTATCTTTATTACTAACCGCGTCAATCGTTATGGACGCGTCTTCTGATTTAGCGTTAAACAGGCGCGATGTCGGATTATCGGCATTGGCAAATCCGATAATTTTACCGTCGCTGTCGGTTACTTTATTGCTCTCGTCAACCGCCAAAACTTTATTATTGGCAACATCGGAATCCCCGCTGTCTTCAGCCTTTAAACAAACTTCTTCACCGGTTTTTCGGGTGTATCCGCCCAAACACCCCGTAAATTGATAATAAGTGCCGGTCGTGTCCGTACACGGCGAACAAGCCGCGCCCGTCGGACAAACGGTTAATTTATAAACTGAGGTATCGCAAGTTGCCCCTTCCGGTCTTTCCACGCATGATTTTTCGTCTGCTTCCACAAAATAGCCGCTCTGACAACCGTTAAATTTGTAATACTTTCCGTTTGAATCGGTACAATCTCCGCAAATTCCGTTTTTCGGACATGAAGTCATCGTATAAACTGAGGTATCGCAAGGTTCAAGCTGCTTTTGCGCGCATGATTTTCCATCTTCCGCCATAATGTAGCCGTCATTGCATGAATTTAATTTATAATGCTTGCCCGCTAAATCGGTACATTCCCCGCAAACCCCGTTATCAGGACAGCCGCCGGTTATCGGATAAAGAGTTGTATCGCAAGTCTGCACTTGGTCTTGCAAACATGAAAGCCCGTCTGCGCTCATACTATACCCGCTATTGCAAGAATTAAGTTTATAATGTACCCCTAAGTTGTCGGAACAAGAGAAGCAAGTGCCATTGCTCGGACATCCGCCGGTTATCGGATAAGTGGTTGTATTGCAGGTTGAGGGCGTTGGGTCGTCGCCGCCGTTATTGTCGCTTTCATCACTGCCTCCGCCGCCACCGCCGCTGAGGGCAAGCGCCGCGCCGCCGCCGATTAAAGCCGCGCCGCCAATCCAAGCCCACATATTAGATTTTTCGGCACTGCTGGTATAAACCGGCATGGTATAATCGGTGCTGCGCCAGTTGGCTCCGGCTTGCACCGGCGCTGAATTAATAAAACTTTCCCAATGCGCAATTTCCCATCTGCAAGGCGGAGTTCCTGAAGCTCCAGCCGCTCTGAACGTGTTATAGGCCTTAGCGTCCCGACGCTTTACCGCCACGCAAACTCCGGTATCGCCGTCAGCGTTTACCGCGTCAATATTCAACCCGCGGCTTACCGCTTCATGCAATGAAACAACATCGCCGCGCGCCGCCATTCTATACATTGAACCGAAATCATCCGGCGGAAGCGGTCGCATATACGCCTCTGTTGTACTAACAAAAGTTGCCGTTATTAACACATTGCTTAAAACACAAACAAGGGCTTTTTTACAAAAAGTTCTGAGCATTTGCACCCGCCTTAACAGTTTTTATACATATTTTTAGCTTTATTAAACCACCAAATACTTAATAAAGCTTTACTTAAACAAAAAAGCCGGTAGTTTTCCGGCTTTTTAAGGCGCAATCAGAATATTGCTTTATTTTGAAGTCCACTCCGCGGTTTCAATTTCAACCACTTCTTCGTCATCATCGTCCATTTTGTTGCATCCGCAACCACAGCCTTTGCCTGATGACGCTTTTTTATCGGTTTTCCACGCGGCGCCCGATTTTTTATTATCATAACTCTGTTTCATATTGTTTCCTTTCAACAAATTACCAAAAACCTTTAAGCTATCCGCTCAAGGCACCAAACAATATAAATACGGCGCGTAATTTTTTAATCTGACCATTAGGTTAATTTAAAAGTAAAACTCCCGACAGTATAAACTATCGGGAGTCAAAAAGTTTTCGCGGAAATTACCAGAAAATCTGCTGTTTTGCCACTTTTGCCGGAACATTGCCGCGGTACAAAATGCAGTTAAGCACATGGCGGTCAAGCTCGGCGTTGTATACGTCTGACCATGAGTTTGCATCAGCGTAAAGCTCAAATGCGGTCACCACATTTCTGAGGCTTTCCGGAATTTGCGACAATACTTCATACACTGACGGCGCCACGCGCCCGCAAGAAGAGCAACCGTGATAAGTGATGATTTCCGTCACTTTATTCAAATGCTCCGCCGGCATAATCGGTACCACGCGGTTAGCGTAACTGCCATGAAAGATGTCGCCGCCTGCCACCCAAAACTTGGTGCCTTCCGGCTTGCCTTTGATTGAAAACTTCAATTCATCAGCCGAGGCGCCTGAGATAACCGGGCGAATCTTTTTTGCCAACTTCATCGCAAGCTCCTGCGGCAGGTTGTCTTCCATTTTGTTCAGCTCGCTTAATTTGCGGGCAATGAGCGGTGAAGGGCTGATCAGCGGGTTCACCACTTTAATTGCTTGATTCATACTTTTGTTTTTAGAGTTTCATGTTAAAAATCCCTGAGGTTACCTGAGGTAACAATCAGGGATTTTCTTTTTCTGAAGGCTATCTGAGGTTTTCAAACGCCTCGTTGAGCAATGTTAAGATATAACACCACTTGTCTTGGCGCTCTCTGTCGCTTTCCTCAGAGTACCAGTTTTTCCACACTCTGTTGTAAAGCCAGGCAAAGTCAGCATAGCTGAAACTTTCAAGCTCTTCCCTCGTGATGCTGTATAAATATTCATCACTCGGAAACGGCCGACCGGAAGGAAGCACATCACCTCGCTGATCAATGTCTTCCACACTCGCGTCCTCAGTCGCTGCAACCAGTTCTCTGATAGGGTCGTGGTAGTATTGCTCAAAGCGCTCCTTTTGGGCTTTCTCTTTCTGCTCAGCGCGATAACGAATTGTAACCACAAGGGCGATAATCGCCAGCGCAACGCATGCGCAAATAAATACAAGACTGTTCATAATATAAAAAAAAATTTGGTTTCCAATTACACAGTAGCGAATCTTTTTGCAAAAATCAACAAAAATTTGACATAAATTTTTAGTCAGACGTTTCTGCAATCACAATATCCTTAATGCCGGTGTCATATTTAATGCTCGCTTTGCCTTTGCGGAACAGCAGCGCCGTTTTGCCGAAAATATCATACCGCCATCCTTTCAGCGCCGGATTAGTCTTGTCGTTGTTACCGCAGGCAATATCGCGCAAATCTTGCTCTGAGGCTATTAAATGCGCCACCACGCCCTCTTGCTCGCTTTTAATTTTAAGCAAAAGTTTTAAGACCTCAATTAAAGCGCTTGCCGCCGGCGGAATATGAACCTGCCGCGCGCGGTCAATTTTTTGCAGCTCCGAGCTGAACGGCATATCCAAAGCTTTGCCCACCACTTCAAGAATCTCGCGCCCGAGCTTGCCTTTTTGCACATCTTGCGGCAAATTGCGCACCTTATATAAATCCGCCTCCGTTTTTGGCGCCACCGCCGCCACATTAACCAAAATATCGTCTTTCATAATGGTGTGCCGCGGAGTGTTAAACTTAACCGCCCGACGCTCACGCCACGCCGCCAGCTCTTTTAAAACCGCCAAAAACTGCGCGCCATGCACCGAGTGCCTTATTTTAAGCCATGCGCTTTCAGGGTCGGGCTTGTAAATTTCTTCATCGCATAAAGCCGCGATCTCTTCTTTAATCCACTCTTTGCGGTTATGCTCTTTTAAATATTTATCCAAATACAAATAGCACGGAATTAAATACGTAACGTCGCGCAAAGCATATTCCAGTTGCTTAACATCAAGCGGACGCTTACTCCAGTCGGTCAAGCGACTTGACTTATCAAGCTCAACTTTGGTAACTTCCGCCACCAACGTGCTGTAACTGACCGAAGCGCCAAACCCGCACACCATGGCGGCAATTTGCGTATCAAACACCGGCTGCGGAATTTTTCCGCTTAAATTATAAAAAATTTCAATATCCTGCCGTCCGGAATGAAAAACCTTTAAAATATTTTTATCCTGCATAATGGCAAAAAACGGCTCCAAATTAAGCCCATTTGACAACGGGTCAATAATCGCGGCGTCATCAAGCCAACCCACTTGCAGCAAGCACAATTTTGAAAAATATGTTTTTTCGCGCACAAATTCCGAATCTATGGTAACAAATTTTTGTTTCTTCAGCACTTGGCACAAGCTTTCAAGCTCTGCCTGATTTTCAATTATTTGCATTGTTTTTCCTTTTAATACCTTCTTTTCCAAGATAGTTCCGATTGCTTAATATTTTTTTAATTTTATTGTTGCTTTTATCTGAAAAGGGCTCTACAACTGAAAAAGTTGTTTTAACATTTTATTGAGGAAAAAATGAACGAATACCGCACTCACACTTGCGGAGAGCTCCGCAGTTCCGATGTCGGCAAAAAAGTTAAGCTGGCCGGCTGGATACATCGTAAACGCAACTTAGGCAACCTGTGCTTTGTTGATTTACGAGATCATTACGGATTAACCCAATGTGTGGTGGATTCTTCTTCCGATTTGTTTGAAAAAATTGAAAACATCAGGGTTGAAAGCGTTGTCGGCTTTGAGGGCGAAGTTGTTGCCCGCGAGAGCGTCAACAAAAATATGCCGACCGGCGATATTGAAGTTAAAGTATCAGCCTTAACCGTATATTCTGAAGCCGATGTTTTGCCGATTCAGGTTTTCGGCGAAGACGACGCGCCGGAAGAACTGCGCTTAAAGTATCGTTTTCTTGACTTGCGCAAAGAACGCATTCACAACAACATTATTTTGCGCTCCAAGGTTATTGCCGAAATGCGCCGCTTAATGACCGAACAAGGCTTTACCGAATATCAAACCCCGATTTTAACTGCCTCATCTCCTGAAGGCGCGCGTGACTTTTTGGTTCCGTCACGTATTAACCCCGGCAAGTTTTACGCTCTGCCGCAAGCCCCGCAACAGTTTAAGCAATTGCTTATGGTTTCGGGCTTTGACCGTTATTTTCAAATTGCGCCGTGCTTCCGCGATGAAGACCCGCGCGCTGACCGCAGCCCGGGCGAATTTTATCAGCTTGATATGGAAATGTCTTTTGCCACGCAGGAAGACGTGTTTAAAGTTTTAGAACACACCATGGGCGGCATTTTTAACAAATTTTCGGGCGGTAAAAAAGTTGATCAGGCTCCGTTTATCCGCATTCCGTTTAAGGAATCAATGTTAAAATACGGCTCCGATAAGCCTGACTTGCGCAACCCGCTGGTTATTCAAGACGCCACTTCGTTCTTTTACAACTCCGGTTTCGGTGTTTATGATTCCAAAGTCATCGCCGGTGAAAAAATCCGCGCCATTGTTGCGCCTCAAGCCGGTGACAAGCCGCGCTCATTCTTTGATAAGCTTGACGCTTACGCTAAAGCTGAGAGTATGGGTGGCATTGCCTATGTTGCGCTTTCGGCAAACGGTCCTAAAGGCATTGCCAAATATTTTTCGGCTGAAAAAATGGCGGAGCTTAAAACCACATTCGGCGTAAATGAAGGCGATGCGATTGTCTTTATGGGCGGCGGTGAAAAAGTATTAAACAAATTTGCCGGCAAAGTACGTAACAAAATGGGCGAAGAATTAGGCCTGTTTGATTACAACTCATTCAAACTCTGCTGGATTGTTGATTTTCCGATGTATGAAGAAAATGACGAAACCGGCGAAATTGAATTTTCGCACAATCCGTTTTCAATGCCGCAAGGCGGTATGGACGCTTTGCAAAACAAGCACCCGCTTGAAATTTTGGCTTATCAGTATGATATGGTCTGCAACGGGGTTGAACTTGCTTCCGGCGCGGTTCGCAACCACAAGCCTGAAATTATGTACAAAGCGTTTGAAATTGCCGGTTACGACCACAGCGTGGTTGATAACAAGTTCGGCGGCATGATTAATGCCTTTAAATACGGCGCTCCTCCGCACGCCGGCGGTGCTCCCGGAATTGACCGCACGGTTATGCTCTTGCTTGACGAGCCGATTATCCGCGACGTGATTATCTTTCCTCTCAACGGCAAAGCGCAAGACTTAATGATGCAGGCGCCAAACACCGTTACTGAAAAACAGCTTAAAGAATTGCACATTAAGCTTGATTTAGATGAAAAATAACCATTATCAAAAACTTATAAAACCGCTCAGATGAGCGGTTTTATTTTGCCTTAACACCTGCCTCTAAGCAAATTCAGACAAATTAAAAGGCTCTTGCCGTTAAGCAAGAGCCTTTTAATTTGTGTATTAACACCAACCTGTAAGATTAGTAGTACTTCCATGCTACTACGTTGTTAGAACCGGTAGAGCTACAAGCGTTAACCGCATCGCTAACAGTCATCGGAGCTTTTTTGGTTGCTGAAACAGCGCCCGGAGAAACGACACATGTGTCGGCCGCACACGCTAAGCCGGTATCACCGGTATCTGTTTTAATAGCCTTAGCTTTAGTTGCTGAATTGGCTACATCCTTACCGGCAGCAATAGCAATCAAGCCTGATGCCTGACCGGAACCCCAGTCACCGGTTGCAATGGTAACGCAAGCTTCTGACGGCAAACCTTCATAAGTAATAACGAAAGCTTCAGAACCGGAGTCACCCGCTGATCTTGCTTCGTCTGATTCAATAGTAACAGCGCCACCGAAAGCGTTTTTAATTGAATAGTTTGAAGCATAGGTGTTGTTTGACGCAGCAGCATACATATCATTCGGTACAACGCCGAATTTAATAGCCTGACCATTGTTCAAACCGGCATAGTCACCTTGTGATGAGAACAAGGTACGGAGGTTAGCAACGAGCATGGAAACCTGATCAGTAGTTTTGTTGATTTTATATTTGTTCATAGCTTTTGAATAACCGGCAATACCGCCAACCGACAAAACGCCGATAATCGCCAATACGCCGAGCATTTCAACCATGGAACGACCGTTTTCATTAATGTGTTTCATAATATTTTCCCCTAAAAAATATTCTTGTTTACAAGTTAAACTATACTGCAATTCAGCCCCTCAAACAAGCCTATCTTTAGTCATACGTTAAAGATATATATCTTAATTAAAAGAAAGACCATACAGTACATTCACCGCAGAGCATAGCCGCATCTTTATTAAAAAAACTTTAATTTGTTTAATTTTTATCACATCACCCTTGACTTAAAGTTCAAAAGTTATACTATCAGCCTAATTTTAATCAATAATTTTAAGGTATACCATGACTTTTAAAGATTTAGGACTAAGCGAGCAAACCGTTCGCGCTATTGAAGAAATGGGCATAAAACGCCCGACCACCGTTCAAAATGATGTTATTCCCTCTGTTTTAGAAGGTAAAGACATTTTCACCATCGCCCCCGGGCGCTGCGGTAAAACCTGTTCGTATGTTTTTCCGCTGATTGATATTATATCGCGCAGGCAAGGGCAAAACATTTTAATCATCACCGCTGATTCGGCGCAGGCGGTTAAAGTGTCTGACCGCTTGGCGGTGTTTAACAAATATCATGAGTTCAGCGAGCAGGCGTTATCTGAAAACTCCGATGATGTTAATTCTGAAGCCAATGTTATTATTGCCGCGCCTGATTTATTGCTTGAAATTGCTGCCGAAGATAAAATTGATCTCTCCGCGGTAAACATTTTGGTGGTTGATGACATTAACTTAATTAAAAAGAAGCACCAACTCGCCAGTCTTGAAAAAATTTTAGACCTATTGCCGGCTGATAAACAAAATATTGTGTTTACCAACCGCCGCTCTAAAGAAACGCAGGATATTTTGGATAAAATTTTGAAAACTCCGGCTGAAATTAAAGTTGACCGCACCAAAGAAGATGAGGCTTCCGCGCCTGAACCGGTGGGTGAAGTTAAAAAAACTTCCAAGTCGCTCAAAGAAAAATCAGGCTTTGCCGCTCCTAAAACCGATGAAGAGGCTGTCGCTTTAATGAACCGCTATAAAAATTTCGGCGCCAAAACGCCTGAATTTTTGCTCCTTAAAGGCGAACTTGCCGGCAACGAGGCATAAAAAATTTGCAAATTTTTAAAAAAAATATTGCCTGAAAACGCGGCTTGCGTTATAAGCACTTTACAATTAGTTATGAAGATTAAAGGAGATAATAATGTCCGGACATTCCCAATTTAAAAACATTATGTACCGCAAAGGCGCGCAAGATGCCAAAAAAGCCCGCGTTTTTGCCAAACTTGCTCGTGAAATTACCGTTGCCGCCAAAAGCGGCTTGCCCGAGCCTGATAAAAACCCGCGTTTAAGATTAGCCATTCAGGCTGCCCGCGCTGAAAGTATGCCTAAAGATAACATTGAACGCGCTATTGCCAAAGCTACTCAAACCGCAGGCGGCGCAGATTTTGTTACCATGCGTTATGAAGGTTTTGCCCCCAATAAAGCCGCGGTCATTGTTGAAGCTTTAACCGATAACAAAAACCGCACTGCCGGCAACGTCCGCACCATTTTCGGCAAACGCGGCGGCGCCATGGGTGAGAGCGGTTCCGTTACTTTTAACTTTGAGCGCATCGGTCATATTCAGTATCCTGCCTCAGCCGCTGAAGCCGACAAAATGTTTGAAGCCGCTCTTGAAGCCGGCGCCAACGATGTTGTTTCAGATGACGAATATCATGAAATTGAAACCTTACCTGATGATTTGGCGATTGTTACCGAAGCTCTTGAAAAACAATTCGGCACTCCGTCCGTTTCGCGTCTTGATTGGAAACCGACCGTTAAATCTGAAATTAACGATGCCGAAACCGCTCAAAAGTTTTTAGACTTTATTGACGCTTTAGAAGAAGATGACGATGTTCAACACGTTTACCACAACGCTGAAATCGCCGATTCGGTTTTGGCAGAACTTGCAAAAGAGTAATAAGTTTTGGTAAAAATTTTAGGTCTTGACCCCAGTCTTTCTTCTACCGGTTGGGGAGTTATTGAAACGGAAAACAACCGTCTGCGTTACATCGCGGACGGTTTTATTCCGACTGACCCCAAACTGCCGATTGAACAACGTCTTGACTGCTTGTATCGCGCTATTTGCCGGGTTATTGAAACATACAAGCCTGATGAAGCCTCCATTGAGGTTATTTTCTTAAACTCTAACCCTAACTCCACCATCAAATTAAGCATGGCGCGCGGTGTGGTGGTGCTCGCTCCCGGAACTTATAACATTCCGCTTTACGAGTATGAGCCGAACAAAGTTAAAAAAGCCACGGTCGGCGTAGGTAAAGCCGCCAAAGACCAGGTTGAAACCATGGTCAAAATTTTGCTCCCCGGTTGCAAACCCCAAAACAACGATTCGTCTGACGCTTTGGCAATTGCCATTACTCACGCGCACTTTCGCAATTCGCCCAAAATTTAATTTGTCGGCTTAAAATAACGCCTTTTGGCGTTTTCGCCTTGTTTTAATCGCCAATATTTTCTAAATTCGCACAAGCTGTTTTGCACATCGTGCAAACATAAATACTTGCCGCCGCAATACGATTCGCTTTGCCATCTGACCTCGTTCCAATCTTTGTCGGTCGTTTGTTTAAGCTCTGCAAACGCCTGCGGTTGCATTTGCCACAATTTGCGACATTCCGCATCTGCCTCTTTTTTATTAAGCACGCGCCCGCAAATTATGTTAAGTCCCCAATGCGCCCCCGGACCCACAATTAAAAAATCATTCGCGGTATACGGCACAATATTTTGAGCATAAGTTGCGTCAAGCAAAATCTGCCCTGCCAAAAACGGCCCCGCTGACGAAACGGCCTCAGCAATAATCTTCAGCCCCTCTTGCGGCGCCGATTCGCGCAAATTTTTGATTATATCTTCAAGCTTAAAACGCAAATCATTCAGCATCAGCAAAATCTGCACATGCTTATCTTGCGGACGATAATCAGGGTTATACGCATGCGCCGTAATTAAATATGCGTTTGAAAAAATGTTGCCTTCTTGTTTTTTGGCGTCAAAACGCTTTTCCAAGGTTTTAAAGTCAAAATTTTGCTCTGAAAGCAGCCCTCCGAACAAATTTTCAATTGTGTCACGCCGATTAAAAAAGCGGTACGCAATAATATTAAACAACTTTTGCTCCGCCGGCAGCGGCTGCGCCAAATATTTACCGATGGCAATCGTTCCGCCGTCAAGCTCGCGATACACATTGCAAAATCTGAAATTTTGCAAAACTTCATCATCAGTCCATGGCGCCGGCAACCCTAAAGCCGTGCGCTTATGCCAAACCGCCTGCCGGTCATATACAAACTCAAAAAATGCCGCGGTCATTTTATCCATTATTCGTCCCCGCCAAGCCAATCTTGCCCCAAAACCTCAGTAACAACTTCATAATCAAAACCGGCGCGGATTAAAGTGCCCATGTCTTTTTGCCGGTTAAGTTTGCGGCTTTCTTCATCAGGGCGGAACGGACCGATTTTTTTCTTTTTGGCCAGTTTAAGCGCCATTTCTTTAGAGTCATACTCCTGCCGACTTAAAACCTCGTCAATCGTGTTTTCATCAACCCCTTTTTGTTTAAGCTTGTTTTTAATGTAGCGCTCCGGCTTTCCGGCATTTAAATAATCGCGCACTTTAAGCGAGGTATAACGCTCATCGTCAATATATTTCCAACCGGTAAAATCGCTTAAAATTTCTTCTATCCAACCGTATGCCTCCGCTTTGTTAAAATCAGGGGTCTGATACGCATAATCATTCACCCGCCGCCGCAGCACCTGCCTTAAATTATCCTCTGACGACTCAAAGCGCTTTAAGTAATATAAACCTATGTTTTTAAGCCTTTGCTTGGTAATTTTGCGCAATGCTTTCGGTTTGCGAGGCTGTTCTTCAAAATCTGACACTTGAAAACTCTTTCATTTTACACTAGATTACAACATAACTGAAAGTATAATACAAAGGATTAACAAATTGACCAATAAAAATTTTGACACTTGTGTATCTTTTTACACCAACAACGGCGCTTTTATGGGGCGGGTTGTTCGCTTGAACGATGTTTTGCAAACCATTTTGGGCAAGCATAATTACCCGCAAGATGTTTCGTCCGCTTTGGCCGAAACTACCGCTTTGTCGGTTTTGCTTGCCGACGCCTTAAAATATAACGGATTGTTTACCTTGCAAATTCAGGGCAACGGACCGGTTTCGGTTTTGGTTGCCGATGTTACCTCTGAAGGCAAAATCCGCGCTTGCGCCAAATTTGACGAGCAAAAATTGGCTGAAGCCAAAAAACTCCGCAAAACCGGCGATATAATTGAAGAGCTTCCGCACCTTGTCGGCGGCGGTTATATGGCGTTTACCATTGACCAAGGACCTGAAACCGAAACTTATCAGGGCGTGGTTGACCTGCAAGGAAAAACCTTAACCGAACTCGCTTTGCGCTATTTTAAGCAGTCAGAACAAATTGACACTATCTTAAAACTTTTTGTAAAACACCCTGAAGGCGAAAGTCAAAGTTGGCAAGCCGCCGGAATTTTAATGCAAAAAGTTCCGCTTAAAGGCGGCAACGAGCAAACTCTTGATGAAGAGGCCGTTAAAGAACTTTGGAATGAGGCGGAAGTTTTTGTCGGCAGCTTAACCGATGATGAGATGTTTAACGCCGATTTATCAACGCCGGAAATTTTACACCGCCTGTTCCACAGCAGCAACCTGCAAATCGGGCGTGAAAAAGCCTATTCTTTCGGGTGCCGCTGTAGCCGCGAAAAACTCTTGAGCACATTAAGCGCCTTTAAGCCGGAAGAAATTAACGCCATGGCTGAAGATGACGGCAAAATCACCGCGACCTGCAGTTTTTGCTCCGAAAAATACGTTTTTGATAAAAACGAATTGCTAAAACACTAATTAAGTGCTTGCATAAGCGCAAATTTTGTATTAAATAAAGTTTATCTTAACTTAAAGACAAACTTTTTAGCTAAAAACAACGGATTAGAAAAATGAACAGATTACATAAAATTTTTGCGGCAGCCGCCGTTTTATTAATCAGCGCCTGCGCCGGTCAAGCCGATGTTGCCGAACCGCGCCGCTTTACCGAGCCCCGCTTTGACAGCAAACCCAAAATTGAACTTCAGGTTGGCAAAATTGACGTTATTTCTGAATTTACCCCGTCTTTTACCCGCCCGAATGTTGAGCATCTGTTCCCGATTTCTATTGAAAAAACCGCCCGAATTTGGGCTCATGACCGCTTAGAAGCGGCCGATTTTTCATCTAACCGTGTGGCTGAATTTATAATCAAAGACGCCAGCGTTACCGAAACTGAAGAAAAAGCCCCGCAACTGTTTTACAAAGATAACTTAAAATACCGCGCAACTTTGTCGGTAGTGTTAAAAATCAGTTCCGCCAACGGGCAATCGCAAGCGCAAACTTCTATTGAAGCATGGCGCGAGCTTACCATGCCGATTGACACTAGCATTGAAGATAAAGAAAAATACTGGAACGAAATGGTTTATAAGCTCTTTGACGAATTTAACATGCGTATGGAACAAAACATTCACCAATACTTAAATATGTATGTTAAAAACAACAATAACATTACCGAATACTAAAATTTAAGCTCCCGTTCGGGAGCTTTTTTAATGCCCGCTTTAACCCTAATTTAAACGATTCGGTGTTTTAATTTGTTTTATGATAAGCAAATTAAAAAACATATATAAAATTTACTTCAACCGCAAAATGGCGGCTTTAACCGCTTTGGGTTTTGCCAGCGGTTTTCCGTTTTTGTTAGTGTTCAGCACTTTAAGTTTATGGCTTAAAGAAGCCGGTTGGACTTATGCCGCTATCGGCGCTTTTTCGCTTGTAAAAATTCCGTATGCTTTTAAGTGGGTGTGGTCGCCTTTGCTTGATAATATCAAACTTCCGTTGCTTTGGCGCTTAGGGCGCCGCCGCAGTTGGGGGCTTTTAATGCAAATTTTGCTGTTTTTGGCTGTTATGGCCATGAGCGCCGTCAATCCCGAATATCAGCACCGCTTAATTTGGATTTGCGCGGCGGCGGTTTGCTTTTCATCAGCCTCGCTTGATATTATTCTTGACGCCTATCGGGTTGAAACATTTAAAGACACTCCCAACGAACAAGCATCAGGAGCGGCGGTGTTTGTTTTGGGTTATCGCATCGGCTTAATTTTTTCCGGCGCCGGCGCATTGTGGCTAGCCACCGTAATGAGTTGGAACAATGTGTATATGATTATGGCATCAGGTTCAATTATCGGCTTTATCACCTTATTGCTGATTAAAGAACCGAACACCGGATTTAAATATGCCGCCGCTTCACACAAGCCGATTCGCACTCGCGTAACCGAATTTTTAACCCATTCGGTTAAAGCTCCGCTCCAAGATTTTACCAAACACAGCCATTGGCCGCTGATTATCTTTTTGATTTTTATTTACCGCATGAGCGACGCATATTTTGCCCCGATGTCATTTCCGTTTTATGACGATATGGGATTCAGCAAAGCCGAAATTGCCTATGTTATCAAAATTTACGGCATGGCGGCAACCATTGCCGGCGGACTTTTCGGCGGAGTGCTGCTCAAAAAAATCGGACTGTTTAAGGGCTTATATTTGTGCGGATTTATTCAGGGCTTAACCACCCTGTTGTTCAGCTTGCAAGCTCTTGCCGGTCATAATGTGCCACTCTTGACCGTGGTCATCACGCTTGAAAACTTTTCATCGGGTATGGCAACCACCGCTTTTGTTGCCTACATCTCGTCATTATGCAACGTTCTGTACACCGCCACCCAATACGCGCTACTTTCATCGCTGATGAGTCTGGCGCGCGATGTGTTCTCAGCCACCAGCGGACTGTTGGCGCAACTGGTTTCATGGCCGATATTTTTTATAGTTGCCGCCGCATTCAGCATTCCCGGAATTATTGCGGTAAAATACCTTTCCAAACACCAAACAAGTTAACCGCCATACTATTTCCGCCCTTCAGTCAGGGTGGTTTAAATTAAGCTGTACCTGCGGACAGCGCAACCAAAATTTGCTCCAACACCTCTTGCGCCGGTTTATCAAAATCAACGCATACGCTGTTATCATTGCGCAAACAGCAAGTCTTGTTTTTAACGTCATATAAGCAAAAAGGCGTGGTAAAATGCTCGCCGTATAAAACCGAATCATCAATATGAAAATTTATGCCGTGCTGTTCGCAATATTCCGCTTTGGCCGCGTTCCACAACTTGTCATCAACCTTAAACGACCCATCCGGCAAATAAGTCAGTTGCTTGTTTTTATCAAAATAATCCGCGAGCGACCAAATATGTGAGTACGGAATTTGGTGTTGCCGCAAAAAATCGGTAATATCTTTTTCAAACCCGCCGCTTAAAATATAAATTTGTATTCCCCGCGCCAGTGCCAGAGTGTTAAAATCTTTAAAAAACTCCGGATTCGCAGTTATCACCCCATGATAATCAATGCCGATTTTTAAATCTGTCGCCATTAATTACTCTCCGCTGAAAACAAATCTTTAACCGAATTGGGACTGAACACTGAAAGCGGATTTATACTGATTTTCGGCTCATGCACACTGCCTTTAATTTTATAGCTGACCGCAAATACCGTGCCGTCTTTGCCGGCCAAAACCGACCCGACCACCGGAATTTTGCCGATTAAAGAATTTAAACTGTATGCCGGCGAAACAATCCCTTTAATATCAAGCTCTTTGCTTGCTTTTTTGTATGAACCGCTGCCGGTAAAACCGATAACATTACCAAACATTTTAGCGTCTTTAATATAAAGCACTTTATTTTTATATTCAAACGGCGCGTCAAAGTGTGAAAACGTTAAACCCTCGCCGCGCAGCAAATCCAAAATTCCGCTGAATGACGCCATGGTTAAAAGCTTAGCCAGCAGCGGCGTGTTATGAATACTGAAATCGCGGATTTGCGCATGCCCGATAAATTCTTTATTGCGGTTGCGTTTGGCCTCAATTTTCAAAATACCGCCGGTCATATCATCATAAAGACGCAAAACCCTTAGCGTGCTGCCGGCATTATTACTGTCAACCGAAAGCAAATACTCACCATCAGGACGAGGAACATAATCAAGTTTAAGCTTAATTGATTTATCTGAGCCGTAGTTGCCCACCATATGCACCTCGTCAATACCTATTTTAGGCTTTAACAGCGCGCTTCCGGCAAAATTTTTAATCGGCGTATCGGGGTTGGTCCACAAACTGTTCACCGCAATAAACACTTCCGTATTCGGCACATTGGTCCAATCGTCATCATCGCTTTTGCTATTGCCTGATGCGGCTTTATTTTCCGTGGCGGCAAAAAGCTCGGTTAAGTCATAACTGTTTCCGCTGACGTTAATTTTAACTTTTTTACCCTTGTCGGCAAATTCAATTTTAGCCTTAGCCGATGTTTTAGGCCCGTGAATACGGCTAATATTAATAACTTTAAGCTCGCCCGATTTATTAAGCGTAATATCGCCGCTTAAATCAAAATCAGATTTATGCAGACTGAACGCGCTGATTTTGCTTATTTTACTGCCGTCAAGCTCTAATTGCGCTTTAACATTTCCGGGCACTCCGCTGGCTTTTTTAAACCCTAAAAAGCTGTAATCTATCGCCGCATTTTTCAAATCGGCATCAACCGCAAGCGTGGTTTTATTGTTGTTCAAAACCGTTAAATTTGCCGTTACATCAGCATATCCGTTAATATACGGCGCATTCAAAAGCGCGGTGTCAACCCCTAGTTTTTTCTTGGCCGCATCATTTAGCACAAAATTAAGCGTGCCTTTATTTTTATAAGTTTTATCCTTAAAAAACTCATTAAAGGCAATTTTAAGCGGAATACCGTCAAAATCAGCGTCACCCTTAACTTCAAAACCTTTATCGTTCACTTGCAAAAACAATTTTTCCGCCGTTAAATCTTTGCCGTCCAAAGCGTTCGGATATTTTAAATTTTGCAAATCGGCCTTAACATCAACTTTAATTTCATCAGGCGACAAATCTTGATACAATTCAAAATTAAGCCCCAAATCAATTTCAACATCACCGCTGACAGCATCCGGATTAATGCCTATTTCTTTGGCATAGTTAAGCGGCGGATTGTCAATAAAGCGCAACGCGTCGCTCACGCTTGAATTGCCTTTAATGTTAATATCAATAAAGTTGTTATATTTATTTAAGTCATACAAACGAACATTGCCGCCGGTGATGATAACGCCGTCTGAAACACCCTTATCCACCTTAATATCAATGTCAGAGGTTGAAAATTCAGCCACCCCGTAAACATTGTTTACCACCGGCATGCCTTCAAGATATGAAATATTGCTGTCAACCACATCTGCCCTGCCTTTAAGGCTTAATAAATCTATGCCTTTAGCCGCTTGGTCATAACCGAACGTAAACACAAATTTGCCGTTTTCGGCATATCCGCCAAACAAATTTTGCTTGCACCATTCCCAAGCCGGTTCTGCCAAATACCGCGGCCAAAACTTTGATAAATCGTCTAACTTAAACTTGGCAATATCTGCTTCAAATACAATTTTTAAATCACTCAGCGAGCGCTCAAACACATATTTTTTATAGCCTGAAATATCCAAACTGAGTTTGGTTTTTTGCCCGCCGACCGTAAAATCGGCATTTGACACCTTAACCGAGTTTAAGCCGCTGTCTATATTGCCGTTAAGCACAAAGGCATCAATGGCATAATTAAATTTGTCGTCATCGTTAAAAATAACCTCGCCGTCACTGCCTTTAATCTGAAAACGCAAATCTTCAAGCGCGGCGTCCAAGCTGCCGATTAAATCGCGTTTACCGGCCATAATATCGTCAAAATCAATCAGCGCAAGCACATTACCGTCAACCGGAACATCAATTTTAGGCATATTTTCGCTGATATTGCTGATTAAATCTGAAAGCATTAAGTCCGCAAACGAAAAATCAAGTGCCAGATGATTATTGCTTATTTGGTATTTTCCGCCCAAATTTAAGGTCGCAAGCCGGTCTTTTAAGTCAAGCAATCCGCCGATTCCTATTTCCAAATTGTTAATATTGCGGTCAAAATCAAACTTAACGTCTTTAAAGCTCCACTTGCGCCCTAAATCAACTTCATGAAACTCAACTTCGGCATTATTAATATTAATTTCATTAATAAAGCTTTCAGGATAAATATCATCATCAGAGTTAAACCGTTCCAAAAATCCTTCAAACCAATCAACGTAGGCCTGAACCTTCTTTTTGTTAATTTCGTTGGTTTTATCTTTTTCCACCCCGTAAGTCATAAAAATTGCCACTTGCGGATTTTCAACCGTCACGCTGCTCGGCGCCACAATACCTTTAAGCAACGCCCGCACGCTGAACGAAAGCGAAAGTTTCGGCGCTTTAATTGAAAATTTATCATCTGCCGCGCGCAAACTGACATTATTGGCAATAATTTTTATCGGCTGAATTGAGCGCACCAACTCCAAATTAACCTCGCCGATATTCATGGAATATTGCTGTTCATCAGAGTTAAGCGCTTGCATAATATATGGTTTTAAAAACGGCACCGACAGCGGCCCCTGATACAAAATCCACAGCAGATACAAAAGCGAAAGTAACAAAGCCACGCCTAAATAATCCATGGTTTTGCGCATATAATACAATCTGCCGGAAATTTTTTTCATTTGTTAAAGCCACTCCAAAATATCGCGGTAATTGTGCAAACTGAACAAACCGTCATGAGGAGCGCCCTCATAAATTATCATTTTTTTAGGCTCGTTTGCCTGCCTGTAAAGCTTTTCAGCCAACGCGGGCGGTATAACTTTATCATCTTTTGTCGCCATAATCAAAATCCGTGTCTTGATTTTACCAATCAGTGCTAAATTATTATATGTATCTTTCATCAACAAATCAAGCGGCACAAGCTTAATTGCGCCGAATGTAACATAACTTTCGGCGGTTTCCGACAAACTGGTAAACGGGACCTCTAAAATAACCGCGTTAAAATTGCCGTTATGTTGCTGATTTTCCGCCGCATATAACGCTGTATAACTTCCGAGTGAAATACCGTAAATTATAATTTTATCATTGCTGAAACCAAGCTTGTTTAAATATTTAACTGCATTTACGGCGTCTTGTTCTAAATATTGTTGTTTAATTTTTTTACCCTGTCCTCCAAAACCGCGATACTCCGGCATTAAAACCGAATATCCGGCATCGGCAAGCGGTATCATTTTATGATAATAATGCTCCAAATTGTACGAGTTGCCGTGCAAAAACACAATCGCCTTGCCGTTATTTTGTAAAGTTTTATTCAAATACAGCCACGCCGTAACTTTGCCGCCATTTTTACCGTAATCAAAATACGTAACTTCTTCAGCGTTAAAGCCGTGTTTGCGCGCCTGATTTATATCCGCCGGATAGTCATAAGCTCCGTAAAAAACATATTCCGGAACAAACACCACCGCCGCGCATAAAAGCGCATAGGCAGCCAAGCAAATAATCATAAATATTTTAAGCATTTTCAGCATCGCCGACCTTTCCCGCCAAAGCGGCTGCCAAAAACATATCAATATCGCCGTCCAAAACCGCTTTATAATCTGAGGTTTCGGCGCCGGTGCGCAAATCTTTTACCAAACGATACGGCTGCAACACATAAGAACGGATTTGATACCCCCAACCGTTTTCACCTTGCGCATCTCGCTGTTCTTCCGCCACCGCGGCACGTTTTTGCAACTCGCGCTCATACAAGCGGGCTTTAAGCATTTTCCATGCGTTATCGCGGTTCTGAAATTGCGAGCGCTGACTTTGGCTCTGCACCACAATTCCGGTCGGCAGGTGCGTAATACGCACGGCGGAATCGGTTTTGTTAATATGCTGTCCGCCCGCGCCGGAAGCGCGATAAGTATCAATCCGGCAGTCAGCCTCGTTAATATTAATTTCAATGGTATCGTCAATCACCGGATAAACTCCGACTGAAGCAAAGCTGGTATGCCTTCTGCCGGCGCTGTCAAACGGCGAAATTCTTACCAAACGATGCACGCCGCTTTCTGATTTAAGCCAACCGTAAGCATTATGACCTGAAATTTTTACGGTGACTGACTTAATTCCGGCAACTTCACCTTCGGTTTCTTCCTGATATTCGGTTCTATAATTGTGCTGTTCCGCCCACCGCATATACATTCTGAGCAGCATTTCCGCCCAATCCTGCGCTTCCGTGCCGCCGCTTCCGGCATGAATTTCCAAATACGCGTCATTAGCGTCAACCTCTCCGGAAAGCAAAGCTTCAAGCTCGGCATGTTTGGCCTGTTTTTGCAACTTTTCCAAATCAGCGTAAATTTCCGCCTGTAAATTTTCATCATTGTCTGAAAGTTCGGCCATTTCCGCATAATCGTTTACGCTTTTTTCCATATCGCGATAAGCCGTCAGCGAACTTTCCAAATTATTTTTTTCGCTCAAAAGCTTTTGCGCATTGGCGGCATTATTCCACAAATCGGGATTTTCGGTTAAAGAATTAAGCTCTTCCAGCCTGAGGACGGCATTATCATAATCAAAGATACCTCCTCAGCAATTCTAACGATTGCTTAATTTCATCAATTAAATTAACAAACTCAGCCTTCATTTAATATTCTCCGCCAACTTGCAAAATTTCAGAATCCGAATCAATCACCATCGCATCATTACCGTCGCCGCCGATAATCCGTTGTTTTGTTGTATCAAAACTGTAATCCGGTTTAATCGCCTCCACAATTACGGTTGCGTCCCCCGGCTGCGAAAGCTTGCCGGTATTCGGGTTAATCCTAACTAACTTAATTCCTTGCGGGATTCTGAAGTTGGAATCAGGCACATCTTTTAAGGCGTCTTTAATAAAATCATAAAAAATCGGCAATGCGGCAGCCGCGCCGGTTTCAAACCGCCCTAAGCTGACCGGAGAATCGTAACCCACATACACTGCCGCCACTAAATCCGGCGAAAACCCGACAAACCACGCGTCTTTATTTTCATTGGTGGTGCCGGTTTTGCCGCCCAAGTGCCGATTTAAGCTTCTTAATCTGGCGCCGGTGCCTCTGATGGCCACACCCTCTAAAATAGAAGTCATCTGATAAGCGGTAAGCGGGTCAACAATTTGCTCGCGCGTATCCGGTTTATGCGGCGGATTTTGGTTTTCCCATTTATCGGCGTTGCAGTCATGACAATCATAAGCATCTTCTTTGTAAATGGTTTTGCCGTCTCTGTCCTGAATACGCTCAATCAAATACGGGCTGACTTTTTTACCGCCGTTGACAATAATGGCATAAGCGCTCGCCATATCAATCACTCTGGCATCGGCCGCCCCCAAAGACGATGACAAAAACTGCGGCAGATTGTCATTAATCCCGACTCGTTTGGTCATTTCCGCCACTTTATCCATACCTATATCTTGCGCCAAACGCACCGTCATCAGGTTTTTAGACTGCTCAACCCCCTGACGCAAAGTCATTAAACCGTAAAACTTTTTAGAATAGTTGACCGGCTTCCATTTCGGCAACCCGACCCCTTGGTCAAGCACAAACGGCGCGTCTAAAATTAAATCATTCGGCGAATAGCCCATTTCAAGCGCGGTCAAATACACAAACGGCTTAAATGACGAACCGGTTTGCCGATACGCTTGGGTCGCGCGGTTAAATTGCGATTTTTTAAATGAAAATCCGCCCACCAACGCCAACACTTTGCCGGTATGCGCGTCAATCACCGCCATGCCGCCTTCCACATCGGGAATTTGCCGCAAAGCAAAAGCGTCTTTTACTTTAGCGTCTTTAATCGGCTCAACGTAAATCACATCGCCCGCTTTCAGCACATTTGCAACCGAAACCGGCTCGGCGCCCGTAAACTTGTTTTTTAAGGCCGGTTTTGCCCATTTTATATCTTTAAGATAAATATGCCCGCTTTCTCCGTCTGCGGTTTCAATTTCCGCCTGCTGTTTTTCAGCTTTCAGCACCACCGCTTTTTGCCATGTCGGCTCCGCTCCGGCGGTAAGTTCCGTATCTTGCAGCGTCTTTTTATAATTTTCGTCAATGGCAATATTTTTTTCCGCTCCTCGCCAACCGTGCCGACGGTCATAATCAATCAACCCTTTGCGGAAAGCCGCCGTCGCCATTGACTGAATTTGCGGATTAATCGTTGTTCTCACAATCAAGCCGCCCTCATACAAAGCGTCATTGCCAAGATTGTGCACAATCGCGCGGCGAACTTCCTCGCTGTAATACTCAGCGTCTTTCAAAAATCCGTTCTCGCGCTTAACCACTTCAAGCGGCTTGGCTTTTGCCGCCTCGGCTTCTTCTTCGCTGACATAACCGTCTTCAACCATACGGCCGATAACCCAGTTACGGCGCGCCACCGCCGCGTCATGCTTTTTTATCGGATGATAATTGTTCGGCCCCTTCGGCAAAGCCGCCAAATAAGCAATTTCTTCCAAGCTCAAATCATCAAGCGACTTGTCAAAATAATTCAGCGCGGCCGCCGCCACTCCGTATGAGCGGTTGCCCAAATAAATTTCATTTAAGTACAATTCTAAAATATGGTCTTTGGTAAAGGCTTTATTCATGCGGTTAGCTAAAATCGCCTCTTTAATTTTGCGCACGTATGAAACTTCTGAGCTTAATAAAAAGTTTTTAGCCACCTGTTGCGTAATGGTTGAGGCTCCTGACGGACGGCGCCCCGAACCCAAATTTTTAATATTGTGCAAAACGGCGCGCACAATACCGATATAATCAATTCCGCCATGTTGGTAAAAATGTTTGTCTTCCGCGGCAATAAACGCCTGTTTAACTCTATCGGGAATTTTATCAACCGGAACAAACAAACGCTTTTCGGCGGCATATTCCATCAACAGCTGCCCATCGCCGGCAAACAAACGAGTGGTAACCGCCGGTTCATATTTAGCAAGCTGATGATAATCCGGCAAATCAAAGCTCAGTTTGCCGATAAACGCCACCAAAACCAGCAGCACTAAAATACCAAAAAACAATCCGGCGCTTATTAATGTTGAAAAAAACTTAAACATACATAAAATTCCGTTAAATAAAATCAGACATTGCCGCCACTTTATTACATTTTAGCAAAATTGCAAAAGAAAAATGTAACCTATACCGCACAAAGCGCTATAAATTAATACAACGCGGCAATTTCAGGGTCGTTAAAGTATTTGTCAATGGCAGATGACACGGATTTTGCCAATTTTTGCCGATAATTACGTTGTTTGAGCAAACTTTCTTCTTTACGGTTGGAAAGATAGCCCATTTCCAACAATGCCGACGGAATATCCGGCGCTTTTAATACGGCAAATCCGGCAAAACGGTGTGTGTTTGAAACAATCTGCACGGTTTTTTGCATCTCGCCGACCATATAAGTGGCAAATTTTGATGATTTGTTGCGGCTGTCGGTTTGCGAGAGCGAGATTAAAATATCATTAATTTCTTTAGAGTTTTCCGAAAAGTCAACTCCGCCGATAATATCAACTTTATTTTCGCGCTCCGCCAAAGCCGCCGCCTCTTTATCCGACGCGGTTTCCGAAAGCGTATAAACCGAAAGCCCTTTAGCATTGCGGTTAACGGCGCTGTCGGCATGAATAGACATAAACAAATCGGCCTTATAGCGCTGCGCAATTTTAACCCTCTGCCTGAGCGGAATAAAAATATCGGTGTTGCGGGTTAAATAAACTTTATAGCCGCGTTTTTCCAAAATGGCTTTAAGCTCTTTGCCCATCGCCAGAGTAATGTTCTTTTCATAAGTTTTGCCGTATGCGCCGATTGCTCCGGGGTCTTTGCCGCCGTGTCCGGGGTCAAGCACTATGATTTTTTTACGCGGAGCGCTTTTTTTGCTGCTGTCGGGGCTAAAAAACCAACTGCTCGCTGATGCTGTTTTAGTTTCAGCCTTTTGCGAACTTCCGGCGCCTTCTGATGAAAAAGCATAACGAGTGCCTACTTTAGCATTAAAATCACGCTCTGAACAAAGTGCCACATCAACCACAAAGCGCCATTTACCGTTGCCTTGCGGCGCCAAAACAAAAGCTTTTTTAATAAACGCCGGTTTTTGCAAATCAAAAACTATGCGCTTGTCATTACCGCTCAGTTTGCCGATTCTGGTCTGTTTAATTAAATTATTTTTATCGCTCTGCAAGGCTTGTTTAACATTCATATCATAAATATCAACCACCAAACGCTTAGGTTCGCTTAACAAAAAGGTCCGATATTCGGGCTTGGCATCTGCCTCAAATACTATGCGCACGCTGCCGACCTGCTGCCCGATTCGCATATTGGTAATATTACCGGCTTTAACGCTTCCGGCAAACATTGTAACACAGCAAAACAGCCCCGCCGCAAACAGGCAGGCACGCCCAAACAACATAAATAGTCTGTTAATTATGTTTTTCATACGCTCTCCGTTACAATTTGCGCCATTGTACGCCACAGTTATTACCAATGAGTTAAAATCCGCCCCGATAACATAAAATTTGTCACAAGATAAAAATTTTAATTGTAATTTAAAACAAATCCTATATTGTAAACTCTGTCAGGTGATTGCGCACTGATTTAAGGGATTGGTATTAACAAATGACGGATTTTTTCTCTTAAAAAGGTGCCGCTGCTTTTAATATACTGAAAATACGGATAAAAGTGAGCAGCCTGGCATAAACGAAACGGGATATTTTTTAGTTTTAAAGCTATAAAAAACAAGAATTAAGAAAGCTTAGCCTTAAAACTGACATGACAAAAACTGAAATGAGCGGATTTACAAATTCCGCCGCTGATTGTTTAGGGCCGCGCGCCTTTCCTTTTGATTATGCCGAAATATCCCCGCAAGCAGATGTAAACATATCGCCGCAAGCGATAACATTATGATGGGAAAATGTTATGACAAAAAGAATGTTGATTGATGACACGCAGCCTGAAGAAACCCGCGTGGTTATTATTGACGGGAACAAAGTTGAAGATGTTGAGTTTGAATCAAGCTCCCGCAAACAAATAAAAGGCAATATTTATACCGCCAAAGTTATCAGAGTTGAACCCTCGCTGCAAGCCGCCTTTGTTGATTACGGCGGCAACCGCCACGGATTTTTGGCCTTTGGCGAAATTCACCCTGATTATTACAATGCCTCACCCGAGTTGTTAGAAGCTGTTGACCGCGAGGTTGATGAAATTATTGAGCGCAAAAAACAATACATTAAAGAGCGTGAAGAACAACGCGAGCGTATCCGCGCTGAAAAACAAGCCGCTTATGAAGCTCGCAAACGTGAAGAAGAAGCCCGCTTGGCCGAAGAGGCGCGCTTGGCTGAAGAAGCCCGTTTGGCTGAAGAAGCCGCCGCGGCAGCTGCCGAACCGGAAACTTCTGCCGAACCTGTAACTGAAACTGCCGAACCGGCTGCCGAGCCTGCGGTTAAACCCAAAAGAAAATACACCCGCCGCAAGCCGTTGAAGAAAAAGACCGAGGCCGAAACTCCGGCTGAAGAAACCGCCGAAAAAACTGAAGAACCGCAAGAAGAGCTTAAAGTTTTATCCGCCGATTCTGATAACAATGACGCGGTTATTTGCGATGACTGCTCTGAC
The DNA here is from genome assembly GCA_902464275.1 of uncultured Alphaproteobacteria bacterium. Lineage (GTDB taxonomy): Bacteria > Pseudomonadota > Alphaproteobacteria > RF32 > CAG-239 > CAAFZY01. The sequence goes on from CABQIK010000007.1 coordinate 27,611, forward strand.
GATGAAAACGATTCTTTCGATTCTGAATCTGAATATGATGCTGCCGACAATGACGATGATGATTCCGATGAAGATTTTGAATTGCAACGCAAACTTTTACGCGCTCGCAAACTTTATCATTACAGCACTATTCAAGACGTTATCAAAGAAGGTCAAACCCTGCTTATTCAGGTGGTAAAAGAAGAACGCGGCAATAAAGGCGCCGCCTGCACCACTTATTTATCTTTGGCCGGCAAATATTGCGTATTAATGCCCAATCGTATTAAAAGCGGCGGCGTTTCGCGCAAAATCACCAATGCGGCTGACCGCAAGCGCTTAAAAGAGATTATGAAAGAACTTCCTTTAACTGCCAACATGTCCATGATTATCCGCACCGCCGGCGAAGATAAAACCAAGGCCGATATTGTTCGCGATTACAATTACTTGATTCGTACATGGAATCACATTCGCTTAAACGCTCTTAAAAACAAAGTTCCGAGCCTTATTTATGAAGAAGGCGACTTAATCAAACGTGCTTTGCGCGATATGTACACCAAAGACATTGCCGAAGTTATTGTTGACGGCAACGAGGCTTATAAAGCCGCCCGCGATTTTGTTAAAATTTTATCGCCGAGCAGTCTAAAGAAAATTAAGTGCCGCAAGCCTAACGAAATGCCTGTATTCCAACGTTTTCAAATTGAATCGCAGCTTGATAAACTTCATAGCCCGATTGTTCAGCTTGAATCCGGCGGTTATTTAGTTATTAACCCGACCGAGGCTTTGGTATCAATAGATGTTAACTCCGGCCGCGCCACCAAAGAAAAAGACATTGAAGAAACTGCCTTAAAGACCAATTTGGAAGCTGCCGATGAAATTGCCAAACAGTTGCGCATGCGTAATCTTGCCGGTTTGGTGGTTATTGACTTTATTGATATGGACGAACCCAAAAACAATGCCGCGGTTGAAAAACGTATGAAAGACGCGCTCAAAAACGACCGCTCGCGCATTCAGGTTGCCAAAATGAGTTGTTTCGGCCTGCTTGAGCTCTCCCGTCAACGCATGCACTCTTCATTTATTGAAAGCAACTATCAACCCTGCCCGTTCTGTCATGGCCAAGGCGTTATCCGCACCACGGAATCCGGAGCCATGCTTATTTTGCGCGCCATTGAAGAAGAGGGTGTTAAAAACCGCTCATCACGCATTACGGTTTTTGTTCCGACTGAAACCGCTATTTATCTGCTTAACCAAAAGCGCCAAAATTTGTGCGATTTGGAAAGCCGATACAAAATGTCAGTCGTAATTTCTGCCGATAGCGAAATTAAAAATATTTCTGACTATCGCATTGAGCGCGTTCGCCAAACCAAACCGGCCGAAGAAGATGAAAACGCTCCGATGACCGCATATTCTGAAGCGGAAGAATTTTCTGAAGCCGAAGAAGATGACGCTGAAGAAGCTCCTGAAAATGATAACATGCCGGAACCTTCCGATGAAGAAAATGATGATCGCGATAACCGTTATAATCGCCGTTTTCACGGACGCCGCAATCGCTATGACCGTCGCCGCGGTAAATTCGGGCGCCGCGATTACAACAATCGCGATGACTACCGCCAACGCTACAATAATGCCGCTGAAACTCCCGCTCCGGTCAATACCGAAGAACCTAAAAAAGAAGGCAAAGTTGCATGGTGGAGAAAATTAATCGGTTAATTAATTCCGCAAAAATCCGGCAGATTACTAAAATCTGCCGGTATTTTGCTTTGCCTGTCTTAATTTTCAGTTTATGTATTTTTTCATTTAACGCCGCCGCATTGTCATTTATTTCTGACGATGAGAGCGAATCTCTTGTTCACAATATCGTAAAACCGATATTCAGCGCCGCCGGCATTACTTTTAATCCCGATAAAATATTAATTGCCAACGATTCCACTCTTAACGCTTTTGTCAGCGACGGCAATTATTTAGTAATTCATAGCGGCACCTTAATGAACGCCGATAACGTTAATGAGCTTAACGGTATTTTAGCGCATGAAGCCGGACACATTGCCGGCGGACATATTGTGCGGCAAAAAATTCGTATCGGACAAGCGCAAATTGCCAGCGTGGCATCCTTAATTGCTGCCGGCGCCGCCGCGGCCGCTTCCGGCAATGCCGAGGCCGCTCTCGCCGTTATGTTGGGGTCGCAAAGCTCGCTCTTAAATTCTATGACAGCCTACCAAATGCAAGAAGAGCGCAGCGCCGATGAAAGCGCGGTAAAATATTTAAAACAATTAAACCAATCAGCATTCGGATTAAAAAACTTTATGCAAAAATCGGCTCGCGCCAACCGGCTTAACGGCTATCAGGACATTCCGTATTTCCGCACCCATCCGCTGAACAGCGAGCGTATCGCTTTTTTCACGCAAGCCGCTGAAAATTCATCCGGAGCCATAACCTCGCCGTTTGATACCGAATTTAAAATGGTTAAAGCCAAATTGTCAGCATTTTTACTGCCGACCAAGCGTGGCTTTAAGCTTTACCCGCTGTCAGATAAATCGGCACCGGCGCAATACGCCCGCGCCATTTTATATTATCGGCAAAACAATTTGCCGCAGGCGTTAAAAAATATAGACTCATTAATTGCCAAACAACCGGAGAATCCGTTTTTTTACGAACTTAAAGGACAGTTTTTATTTGAAAAAGGCAAATTGCCGGAAGCGCTCGCCGCTTATAAAAAAGCCTTGACTCTGCGCCCCGATTCGGCCGAAATAATGTTCGGTTGGGCGCAAACCGCGCTTGAAGCTCCGCACAACAAAAACGAGCTTACGCAAATTATATCCGCGCTTAACCGCAGCATTCTGAAAAAGAACAAAGCCGATACTTGGCTTTTGCTTGCCCGCGCTTATGATGAGGCCTCTCGCAAAGCTGACGCTCTTTATGCTTCGGCTCAATTTAATTTAATGCTTGAAAATTATAATATCGCTGAAAAGCAAATCACGCAGGCTGAAAAAAACAACCCCTCGCCTGAATTAAAGCTTAAACTTAATGATTTAAAAAACCTGCTTAACACTGTGCGGCAATAATTTCCGCTATCGGACGATATGACTTGCGGTGCTGAGGCGTAATTCCGTGCTGTTTTAATCCTGCAATATGTGCTTTAGTGCCGTATCCGGCATTTTTTTCAAACCCATACCACGGATATTTTTGCGCCAACTCTGCCATTAAGCGGTCACGATAAACTTTAGCCATAACCGAGGCCGCCGCAACACTGAATGATTTTGCATCGCCTTTAACAATGGTTTTGCATGGACAAACAAAGCCGACAGGCATACGGTTACCGTCAACCAGTGCCGTATTCGGCTTGCATTTCAATGCCGCCATTGCCCGCCGCATTGCCAAAAAAGTTGCCTGCAAAATATTAATCTCGTCAATTTCAGCCGCCGATGCCTCGCCGATTCCGTATGACAAATTGCCCGCGGCTTCTTCTTCTTGTATTAATTTATAAAGCTCTTCACGCTTTTTTGCGGACAACTTTTTAGAATCATCAAGCGAATTTAACAATACAGGATTAATCTTGCGATTAAAAAACACTACCGCACCGGCCACCACCGGACCGGCCCACGGACCGCGCCCCGCCTCGTCAACGCCGGCAATTAAACCCTGGCATTTATCTTCTTCTGACCAATCAGGCATAAAAGTTTCTCCTTGCAATTATCGGGATAAACTCTAACACCTTAACAAAATAAATGCCAGCTGAATTTTAATTGCGCACAATCGGCAAACCTTCATAATCGGCTTCAATAATGCCACCGATAACCACCGCCACATTATCATAGCCACTCTGCTCAAACATTTGCGCCGCTTGTGACGAGCGCCCGCCCGAAGCGCAAATAATATTAATGGTTTGCGAGCCGTCAAGATGATGCGTTTTAACAAAAATTTCAGGATGCAGGTGCTTTAACGGCTCAAAATAATGCGGATAAGCTAAGCTTTCTTTGGCATATTCGCTTTCATCCCGCACGTCTAAAATCAAAGAATTGGTGGTTAAATCTTTCGGTTTTATAAATCTCATCTGCTCCTCCTTAAACTCAATATAAGCAAGCAGACAAGCAATTTAAATTAAACTAACGTTTACCCCGCATTAGAAATCAGCTTTTATCTTTTCAGTCAATTTATATATTCCGGCAAATTTTGAGGCATTATATTCCGGCTCGCCACTTAATGATATTTCCCATTGACGGGCTTTTTTAACAGCATGTTCATAATTCGGCATTTTGGCTAAATCAAAATAAGGGTTCCTATCATGTTTATAAAAAAGCATAATGCTTTCTAATCTTGATTGCGCTTCGCCTTGAGAATTTACATTGTCAATATCATAATGGAGCAACGGCCAAATTTCTATACATGGTTTCATATATGCCATATAAATATTCATACCGCTTTGCCTGATTATGTCAATAGCCTCTCTAACTTCAGAATCTCTTCCGTCATGGTCAAAGATAACCCATATTTCACTTTTTGGCATCTTTAAATCATTATATCTTCTTACAGCTTCTCTTGCTAACGTAACCGGATTTTGATTTATATGAATTTTATTCAATTTTACCAACGAAGTTTTCTTTTGTTGCTGAATAAATTTTTGCAGATAATCCAATTCGGTTTTACCCTCATAAAAAAGTTGAATTACCAGTTTAAATTCTGAACGTTTACCGAAATCACTCATTATTGAAGCCCCCAATCATAGGAATTGCTCCGTATTTACCTTGCATATAACCTTTTTGCAGATTTTTATCAAAGCGAGGAGTAAATTGATATAGTGAATACAAATCAGAGGATCCGTCTTGGCGTTTTTCTGTAAACCAAATTTCATCGGTACGCCAAATCTCATTAGTCATTAAATTTAAATCATGTAAAGTAACAATAAGCTGCCCTTTATTTTTATCATTTTCCAAATGTTCTTGAATTAAAAACTTGCTCAAAAACGGATGCAACCGACAATCAAGCTCGTCTATAATCAAACATGTATTGGAATCTCTGAGCAAATAAAATGACAACGCCAAATCTATTAAGCGTTTTGTTCCATCAGATTCTTCTCCGATTTTAAACCTTACATCATTATGAATGGTTCTTAAAGCAAGCCCTTTTTTTCCACCAGGCGTTATACTGATTGCAACAACATCTCCTTCTGTTGACTTAGAAAACAATGTGCCGTAACCTTGTTTTTGCCCTGATGCCAGTGCCTCTTTATAAAAATATTCCGTTTCATTATTTGAAAGTTTAATCCATTGTATATCAGAAATTCCTACATCCGCCGTTCTTAACAACCGTCTTAAAAAATCTTGAAATTCCTGTTGGTTAAAAAACATTCCGAAAATAACCGGATTTACTAAACTATTGGGCGATGTTATTACCAACATTTCAAAAAATTTTAAAACATCTGTTATATATTTTGCTCCCGATATTTTAGCGGCATTTTCTATTATTCCGTCTTGGCGAAGTTTAAATAAAAATGTGGTTACCGATTGAAATGTGCGGTTTTTATACCAATCTTCACTTTTACTTAACGCTCCATGCAATTCAATTTCAGACAAACGTCTGCTAAACAACGGCTTTATCTCTCCGCTTTTTTGTAATATTGATAATTGCTCAAACGGAATTTGAATTCCGTTTGTAACCAACTTATACCTATACGCCGTTCCATTAATTTGAAAATCTATTTCAAATTCAGTATTAAATATTTTTTTTGCCAATTTAAACTGATGCGACAAAACAAAAGCTGTGCTATCAGACATAACACACCAAAACAAGGCTTCTAACGCATGTACAAAATTAGATTTTCCAGACGCGTTTGCCCCATAAATAGCAGCGCCTTTTAACGCGCTGAAAGGCTTGCCGTCAAGCACATGTTTTTTATGTTGTTTTGATATTTTCCCCGGAAATAATGAAAAAGTCGCTGTTTCATTAAATGAAGCAAAATTTGATACAGAAAAATTCAAAAGCATAGTTTATTCTCCGTTTTTTATCATATTAAATATGCATATATGCTATTTTGGGCAAAAAATCAACAGATTTTGTGAAAAAATCACATAATATAACTTCATACATTATAAATTATGCAAACTATCAGCTTCTAAATTAACTCTTGCACTTTAATATTATCCTTTTATAAATAAATTTACGCTATGATTATGCAAAATGTAAAATTTAACAAAGGATAAGTTATGACTAAAATCGCTGTACTTGGTGTGACCGAAAGTATCGGCCGTGAAATTTTAACTTTTTTGGAAGCCGACGGCATCAGCTCTGATGATGTAATTGCTCTTGAACCCAAAAGTCCGCTCGGCAATTTGGTTTCATACGGTGAAGACGATGAGCTTGACGTTTACAATGCCGATGATTTTGATTTCGGCAAAGCCGACATTGCCATTTTTGCCACTACGGAAGAAATTGCCAAACGCTATCTGCCCAAAGCTGCCGCTAAAAACATTAAAATTATTGATTGCTCCGGAGCAACTTTTGCCGATTCTGATGTTCCGATGATTATTGCCGGCCTTAACGATGAAGATGTTAAGCGCACTGCCAAAAACATTGTTTCCATTCCGTCGGCGCTCACTACGCAAATGCTCACTCCGCTTGCCAAAGTTAATGAAAAGCTGAGCTTAAAACGCCTGATTGCTTCGGCTTATATTTCAACCTCCGTTTACGGCAAAGAAGCCATGGACGAGCTTTTTAACCAAACTCGCAAAATTTATATGAACACCACTTTAGCCGATGATGAACAGGTATTTAAAAAACAGATTGCTTTTAACGTTTTGCCGCAGGTCGGAGAATTTATCGGTGAAGAAACCAAATTTGAATGGGCAATTAACGCCGAAACCAAAAAGGTTTTAAACGGTAACATGAAAATTCATGCCAACTGCGCGTTTGTTCCGGCTTTTATCGGCGCCGCCATGTACGTTAACGCCGAATGTGCCAACGACACTGATGTTGATGAAGTCAGAAAACTGATGCAAAGTACCAAAGGCGTGGTTGTATTTGACAAACAAACCGATGGCGGTTACGTCAGCTTAAATGATGTTCAGGGCGAAGACAATATTTATATCAGCCGCCTGCGCCAAGATTTATCGGCTGAAAACGGCTTTAGCTTTTGGTGCGTTGCCGACAACCTGCGCGCCGGTATGGCCAAAAACGCTTTTAATGTTATGAAACTTATGCTTAAAACCCACTGATAAAGGATTCTCCCGATGTTTCGCTTATGTAAGTTTTTTATAAGTGCTTTTATATTGCTCAACCTACTTGTTGCCCTGCCGGCCAACGCGGCTGACGAAACTTTGCAATTTGATAAAGTTTCCAAGCAATTAACAACTATTGAAAAAAAGCTTAAAAGCGGTAATTCCACAGTACAGAGCATAGATGAAGACGCTAATTATTTATATCAAACATCGGGCAGTCTCTCAGCTTTTAAGCGCGAATACGAGCGTGAAGCCGCCTATGTGCAAAAACAAATAGAAGCTTTAGGCTCTGCACCGGAAGACGGTTCTAAAGAGCTTAAAGTCATTGCCCAAAAACGTAATGAATTTAACAATACCTTAGCGGTTATCAAAAGCAAAATTGCCGAAGTGCAAATTTTGGAAGTTAAAATTGAAGAACTTAATTTATTGGTTTTAAATTCCCGTAATCAGAAAATATTAGGCAATTTGGTTACCAAACAAGACATTTTGCTCAATCCGCAAAACTTTTTTGCCGCTATTAAAGCCTTTGCCGGTTTTAGCTGGGATATTATTACATCCCCGATAAATTGGTATAAAATGCTTGATGATTCCGGTAAAAACTACATCTTAACTTATTTTATTCCGATACTGATTATTCTTATCGGCGCTTTTGGAGTCGGGCTTATTTTGCGCCGCCTGATTATGCGTAATTGGGGCTACCGCGCTGACATTGAAAATCCGCGTTATGGGCAAAAACTGTTTGCCGCAATGGCGGTTGCCGTTGCCTATGGCGTTATTCCGACCTTAATCATCGGCGGATTTTTAATTTGGATGATAGGCATGCAAATTTTTACCACCGGATTTTTCGGCATAGCCATTAACAGCACGCTCTATTATCTGCTATACATTATTATGGCGCGCGCCATCGCCCGCGTAACTTTTGCTCCCTATCATGAAAAATGGCGCCTGATTAACCTCGGCACCGAAAAAGCCATCGGCATTGTTAAAGCTTTATACCTAAGCATTTGGCTCATTGGCATTGTTTCATTGCTTGAATACATTGCCCGCACCGCCAACTATCAGGCTGAATTGATTAACTTTATTGTGGCAACCGATTGTGCCGTTAAAGCTTTTGCCATTATCTTATTGGTCAGCCGCATTTTTTATGAAGAAGAACCGGAATTATCAGCCGAAACTGATGATGATACCGATGACAGCATGAGTAATTCATTTAAAATTATTTTCATCACCTCGTTTATCAGCATTGCCACTTTCGGCATAGCCTTGTTCGGCTACCCTGATTTGTCGGCCTTTATTTTTAATCGTTATATTTTAAGCGCTCTGCTGTTTGTGTTATTCATAATCTGTCACCGCTTATTTGCTGAAATCATCAAGCACATTTTACTGCTTGGCTTTTGGGCCAAAACCTTTAAAATGCGCCGCAAAATTTTAACCAAAATAAACTTTGGTTTAAGCCTGATTTTAACTCCTCTGCTTGCCATGTTTTTTATTTTTGTATTTTTGAATCTGTGGGGCTTATCGGGCGATTTAATTTTGCACGTAGTTAAAAAAATTCTGTTCGGCTTCAGTATCGGCGGCGTGCGTATTTCTTTAATTGCCATAATTTTAGGCATTGTGGTATTTTTCGGCTCGCTTGCCATCATGAAAGCCTTAAAAAACAATTTAACCAACAACGTTTTTGCCAAACTTGATATTGATGACGGCATTAAGCACTCATTATCATCCGGTGTCAGCTTTGTAGGCTTTGTAATAGCCTCGCTGTTGGCAATTATAGTCATGGGCGGCAATTTAACCAGTTTGGCCGTTATCGCCGGTGCCTTATCGGTCGGTATCGGTTTCGGATTACAAAACATTTTCAACAACTTTGTATCCGGCATTATCATTTTGTTTGAACGTCCGGTAAAAGTCGGCGACTGGGTTGTCTTTAATGGTGAAGAAGGCCAAATTAAACAAATCAACATTCGCTCCACCGAATTGGAAACCTTCAAAAAAACCAGTATCATTATTCCTAACGCCACATTAATTTCATCGGCATTAACCAACTTAACCCACGGCAACAACTGGACCAGACAAGCTGTCAGCGTCGGGGTTGCTTACGGTACCGATGTAAATAAAGTTACTGAAATTTTATTAGAATGCGCCCGTAACAATAAAAAGGTTTTAAAAACTCCCGCGCCGTATGTAATTTTCAAAGACTTCGGCTCCAGCTCGCTTGACTTTGAATTACGTTGCTATTCTAACAACATTTGGGCAGGTTGGAACATCCCGAGCGAACTGCGTTATGAAATTAACCGCCGCTTTATGGAAGAAGGAATTGAAATTCCGTTCCAACAGATTGTTATCCACCAAGGCGACACTTCCGTATCTTCAGAAACGCAATTCTACGGAAACAAAAAATAATTTTATAAAAAAGACAGCCCCAAACGGCTGTCTTTTTTATTTAATATAAATCGCTTAAATCCGGCTTTTTATAATTCGGGCCTTTTAAAAATTTGCCATCCGCGCGTTTTAAAGGTTTACCGTTAACCAGTTTAGACATATTGCTTTCATGCACGCGCTTAAACACTTCTTCAAACGGAATTCCGAAACAAACAGCCATGCCGCTTAACACATACTGCAAATCCGCCAGCTCTTTATACATTTTAAGCACTGATTCTTTTTGAACTTTGCCATTTTGCTCCAACTCATTAATTAAATTATCAATCTCGGCATTAAGCTCCGCCGTTTCTTCATTAATTAACCGCTTGCGCAATGCCAGCAAATCAACTGAAAATGGCTCATTTACGGCACATTCCATAGCTTTATGGCATTCTGCCACCATTTGTTCATACTTGTTCATAACACCCTCACAAATTTACTTTTTATATGTTAAGCTTTTATCGGGTTTGTCAAGCTGTTTTTAAAGTAAATGTTAATAGAATCCGAAAAGTGCTGAAATTTGATTTAAGCCGGTGTATATATTATAGCCAAGAAAGGAAAGTTATGTCTGCGACCTTAGATAAAATCATTAATCTGTTCAAATGGCCGATAGCGGTTTACATGCTGCTGTCTTTGCCCGCGCTTTTCATGTCGGTTGATTTTTTTTCATTCGCATCATTTAAATATTTAGCCCTCATCGCCGGATTTTTCATGTATTTTATCGCCCGCACCATGGCCGATTCGTCAGTTAAAACTTCCATGCAGATTATCGCCCATGAGCTAACTCACTCCTTTTTCGCCCTCATTACCTTTCATAAAGTTGACCATATCCGGCTTGACCCTGATAACAGCGGCGGCGAAATGGGCTTTAAAGGCGAAGGGAACTGGCTCATTATAATTGCTCCATACTTTTTTCCGCTATTTGCGTCAATTTATATGGTTATTATGGGCTTTTTGCCTTCTAACCTGATTATGAACGGAATTTTAGGCTATTTTCTGGGCTATCATACTGATACTGTCGGCTCTCAAATTCATGACAAACAAACTGATTTGCCCAAAGTATCGTATAAATTTTGTTGGATGTTTCTCCCCTCTGCCAATTTGTGGGTTATCGGCAGTATACTTGCTTTCAACAGCCGCGGTTGGGAAGGTGTATCGTTGTATTTTGACTTAATCAACCGGCTTAATCTGCAAAACTTAAAATATGTGCTAAACCTTGTGTTTTAATAAACAAGCTCCGTTTCATCGGCATTTAGGCAAACTTTTTTACCAATCGGCAGCACATAGCGGCTGGCAATATGCCCGTACGGAAAATCTGTTATTACCGGAATATCCAACTCTTGCGCAAAATCAGCAATAATTTCCGCAACAGAGCCGTCACCCTCATCAGCTTCTGTGCAATTTAAGAACTGCCCGAATACAATACCATTTAAGCCTGCAAAATCTTTTTGCGCTTTAAGCTGATTAAGCATCAGGTCAATCCGATATGTTTTTTCGCCCACATCTTCAATCAGCAAAATTTTACCCTGCAACGACGGAAAATACGGCGTGCCGCACAAATAATTAAACACGCTCAAACATCCACCGACCATAATCCCTTGCGCCAAACCGGCGTTTAAGCATTTGCCGCCAAACACTTTTTGCTCATGACCGGCAAAAACCTCATTTAACGAGCAATTTATTTTTTCATCAAGTTCACCGGTTTTAAAATCAAAAATCGGCAAAAATCCGGTGTATGACACATTGCCTGCTAACGTAAACAAGGCATTTTGCAAAGCGGTTGAATCGCTTAACCCGAACACCGGCTTGCGATTCTTTTTAACAGTTGCGTAATCAAGATACGGTAAAATTTTAGAGCTTCCCGCCCCGCCGCGCACACAAAACAACGCTTTAATATCAGGGCGAGCAAATGCTTCATTAATATCATTCGCCCGCTCAAAATCCGTGCCTGCCATATAATAACGGCGCGCAAACACGTGCGGCATAAGCTCAAGCTCAAAACCTTGCGCTTCAAGCCAAGCCGCGCCGGTTTTTAATGATTCCGGCTCAATAAAGCCCGATGGCGCCACCAAGGCTATTTTATCGCCCGCGCGTAATAACGTCATGCTGTTACCCCTTCTAAAATGCTATGGCAAAAATCCGGCAGTGAATTATCTCTGGCTCCCATAATTACAACCCGATCACCTGGTTTTGCCATCGCGATTATTTGCGTTTTAATTTCATCTCTGGTCTGATAAAACTTAGCGTTAACGCCAAGCTCACAAGCATATTTAATTAAATCCGCCGATGAAATATCGCGTTTTACCGTTCCTCCGGCATAATAAATTTCCGGCATAAACAAACAATCGTCAGGCAGCATGGTTTGCGCAAAGCTTTCCATAATTTGTTTGCCCATCATGCGCATCGGCGAAAATCCGTGCGGCTGAAACATAACCAACAGCCGGCCGCTGTAATCGCGTAATGCCCGCATTGAAGCCAAAACCTTATCGGGATTATGCGCAAAATCATCAATTACGGTAACACCGCCGCGGGTGCCGATAACATCTAAGCGCCTTTTGGTACCGGTAAAATCTTGCAAAATTTTTGCCGCTGCAAATTTATCAACCCCCAAATATGAGCAGGCGGCAATCGCGGCCATCGCATTAGCCACGTTAAAAGCGCCGATTATCTGCAAAGTAAACGTTTTGCCACTTAAATCATAGCTTATGCCATGCGGTAAAGGCTTAATGTCTGAAGCGTAAAAATCAGCCTGTGGATTTTTAACCGAAAAAGTTTTAATATGCGGATTGCAATCTTTCAAACATTGCGAATTAACGCAATCGGCATTAATCACCGCGCCGCCGGTTGCTTTTTGCACAAAATCGGCAAACAATTTTTTAAGTTCGCTGATTTCTTTGTGGTCTATCGTAATATTATTAACCACCGCCACATACGGCACATATTTTTCAACCGAACCATCGCTTTCATCAGCCTCCACCACGCAAATATCGCCGTTATTTAAAATAACATTCGGAATCCCCGCCTGATTGGCGTAATTTTTGAGCAATCCTCCGTTAATAACCAACGGTTTTTTGCCTAATTTATCCAAAATAAAACCTATCATCGCGGTTAAAGTGGTTTTACCGCTGGTTCCGCCTACCGCAATTCCGTAACGTGATTGATTAAAAATTTCCGCAAGCAAATCCGAACGTTTTTTAATAGCGATATGCTTTGTCTTTGCCACTTTAACATCCGGAATGGTATCTTCCACCGCGGTTGAAACATAAAGACAGTCTAAATCATCTGTAATCGCGGAGCCGTCCTGCGGAAAAATTTTAATTCCGACATCTTCAAGAGCCTTGCGATTCGCCTCATCTTTACCGTTATCAAAACTTCTGTCCGAACCGCGCACATTTATTCCTCTTGCGTTCAAAACCTGCGCCAATGCGCTCATGCCGCTGCCGGATATTCCGCAAAAACTAACCTTTTTCATCATTTAAGTTCCTTTACAACGCGTCATAAATATCTTCAAGTTTCTGTTTGCCAGCTTGCAAATCTTTATAATCAACCACAATATAAGTCTGCTCATCGCCGTCCGCATACAGCGCCAAGGTTACGCCGGTTTTGCCGTTTTCAAAAGTTGCGTACAAAGTCGCTTCGCCGCTTACCAATTTTTGCAAAAATCCTTCCGCGCCGAGCGGCATTTCAACCACGCGCGATATAACATTGCCATCGGCATCGGCTTCATCAACATTAACCGCCGCCGGTGTATAAAACTGCTGAGCATTACCGTATTTTTTAGCCAACATCTGGTAATATTGCTTGTAAAGCTTCAACCCCTTGCTTGCCGAAGCGTCATCTTGCTGCGGTTTGCCGTAAGCAATAATCCGCCACAACTGGTTATTATCGCCAAAACTGATGTCAACTTCTTTAAAATCGGAAACCGGCTTAGGCAGATTAATTGCTTTATATGTTCCGGGCGTATCTTTAAGCTCAATCGGCGTTAAATAAACTTTTAAGGCTTCAATATCTTTAACCGGCGCAAGCCAACTTAACCCGAACGGCGCCGGTGCATAAATATTTTGCGGCTTAACGTCTTTAACTTTTTCAATTTTTTTACTGACGGTTTTAATTTTAAGCGCTGCCGGACGACTGTCTAAAATTTTACCGGCTTCCGTCTGCCCCGATTCTCCGGCCGCTTCCTGCTTCATTTGACCTGAAACCACCAAATCGCCGAAAAAGCTCTCTTCCGCTTTTGCCGAATTAGTGCCAAGCAGTCCTAAAGCCGCTAAAAACCACCATATTTTTTTCATAAATCTTCTCCTTTTGCATATTGAAGAAAAAAAGTTGAACACTGTTCATTTTTCTGCTATAGTAACGCAAATTTGTTAATTTAGATATAAGAATCAACCATGAATAAAGATAATATTCAAGAAATTTTAGTCAACAAAGGTCGTGAACTGATTCAAGAAAAAGGCGCCGAATTTTTAACCGCCCGCAAACTTTCCGAAGCTTCCGGTTATTCGGTCGGCACCATTTACAATCAGTTCGGCAACATGGATAACTTTATCTTAATTCAAAATTACCTGACTTTAGACAGCCTCTACATTCGTCTGGCGCGTTTACAGGCCTCCGGCACCCCGTACCAACGGCTTAACCTGTACGCGCGTGAATTTATTAATTTTGTGCTTGAAAATAAAAACCTGTGGTTTTTGGTTCACAACTTTCATCTTTTGAACAACAACCGCCACTTTTCAAAAGTTTACCTGCGCCGCGTGGTGCAAATTACCCAACTGGTTGAAAGCTCGTTTAAGGCCTTGTTTCCTGAAATTCCGTTGCCTGAACGCTTGCTTTCCATTCAAATTTTGTGGCTTTCGTTGTTTTCGTTAAGTTCTTTTTTAACCACCGACACATTAGACAGCTTTACCAAAATTAACAAAAACACCTTGTGCGAATTGCTCTTAAATACCTATCTTGCCGGCATGAAAGTGCTTGAACAGGCTCAATAAGCATTTTTGCTATAAAAAATATCATTCAATATCAATACATTAGCCCTATAATGAAAATTTCTTGTTAATAATTATTAACAGGCGTTTAAAATGATTCACAAATAAAAAATATGGCGTTATAGTATTAACATCATTGTTAAAAAAACAACGGAAGGATAAAAAGATGAGAGTGCTGTTAGTTGAAGATGATTACGCCGTTTCACAAAGCATTGAAACCATGCTCAAAAAAGAGGGCATGATTGTTGACGCCACTGATTTAGGCGAAGACGGACTGGAAATCGGCAAACTGTATGATTATGACATCATTATTCTTGACTTAATGTTGCCTGACATGAACGGATATGAAGTTCTTAAAAGCCTGCGCAACGCCAAAGTCAACACTCCGGTGCTGATTTTATCCGGTTTGTCTGAGCCTGATAAAAAAGTTAAAGGATTGGGATACGGTGCCGATGACTATTTAACCAAACCTTTTGATAAGGCCGAGCTTTTAGCCCGTATTCAAGCGATTGTGCGCCGTTCCAAAGGACACTCCAACTCCATTATTAAAACCGGTGAAGTTGAAGTTAACTTAGATACTCAAACCGTTACCGTCAGCGGCAAACCGCTTCATTTAACCGGCAAAGAGTACGGCATTATGGAATTGCTTTCATTGCGCAAAGGTTCAACCCTAAACAAAGACCAGTTCTTAAACCACTTATATGGCGGGATTGATGAACCTGAGCTTAAAATTATTGACGTGTTTATTTGCAAATTGCGTAAAAAACTTGAAGACATTTCCGGCGGCAAAAATTACATTGAAACCGTTTGGGGCAGAGGCTACGTATTACGTGACCCTGATGAAAACAAATAATCGGTCAGTATAAAAATTATAAACGGCCGCAAGGTTTAAAAAAGCAAGTTAAGTATTATATCTCCTTGCGTTAAGGAGATTAAAACATGAGCAGAATTTACCTTGCGGCCGGATGCAATAACGGTAATATTCTTAATGATTATACCGTTTTTTTAGTGCAAAAATTAGCCGAAACCGGCGATGTTTATTATTTAAACAACGGCAAACTTGCCAAAGCGGAATTACAAAAGCTGCAAAAACACGCCTTTTTTGCCGATTCGGTATTGCACAACGGCAATGATTACGGTTCATGGCAATATTTAATTTATCACTTAGGTTGGAAAAAGCTGTCAGAGTATGATGAAGTTGCTTTTTGCAATGAAAATACTTATGCCCCGTTAGCGCATTTGCAAAACATTTCAGCATATCTCAAATTTCAAAATTACGATTTTTGGGGCATGGCGGAAAAATATAATCACAATCCTGAAGACAACGGGCGCTTTATCATATTTAAACACAACGTAATTCAAAGCCCCAAATTTCAAGAATTTTGGAATAATATAATTTTTCGTGACAAGCGCTACACCTACAAAACCATTTTAACCCCGTTCTTAAAAGAATTAGGTTTTAACGGCAAAACCGATTATAAAAATTACAAACAGCAGACACCGTTAAAATTAAGCGGCTCAACGATTCGTCTGGCAACTCCCATCAGTTACGGAAGCACTTTTGCCGTTAAGGACACAGGTTATCATCAAAAACCGCTTGCCGGTATAATTAAAAATTTAAAAAACGGAATCCATTTATTCCGCTCCGGTTTATAAAAAAATCTGACTTATAACATATTGCCCGAAAGATAAAAAAGCAACCGGCCGATGATGGAAAATCATCGGCCGGTTTATAAGCTTTAGCGGAAATCAGATTAAAATCCGCCCATGCCGCCCATACCGTTCGGCATACCGGCACCGGCTTCACCACAGTGACATTCCTTGCTCGGAACTTCCGTAACCATAGCCTCAGTAGTAATCAGCAAAGCGCCGACCGAAGCCGCATCTTGCAACGCGGTACGAACAACTTTGGTCGGGTCAACAATACCGGCTTTAATCATATCGGTATATTCACCCTTCTGCGCATTGTAACCATAGTTGGTATCATTGCTCTCAAGCAATTTGCCGACAATAACCGCGCCGTCAACACCGGCGTTTTCGGCAATCTGACGGATAGGAGCCTGAATAGCTTTGCGGATAATATCAATACCGGCTTTCTGATCCTGATTTTCCGGAGTCAATTTATCCAAAGCCTTGGTGGCATACAGCAAAGCCACGCCGCCGCCGGCAACCACGCCTTCTTTAACTGCGGCGCGGGTAGCGTTCAAAGCATCATCAATACGGTCTTTCTTTTCTTTAACTTCAACTTCAGATGAGCCGCCGACACGCAAAACCGCAACGCCGCCTGAAATTTTGCCCAAACGTTCTTGCAATTTTTCACGGTCATAGTCTGAAGTTGTGCCTTCAATTTCTTTTCTGATTTGAGCCGCGCGAGCTTCAATCAAATCTTTTTTACCGGCACCGTCAATAATGGTGGTATCGTCTTTGGTAATTTCAACCTTTTTGGCAACGCCGAGCATATCTAAGGCCACGTTTTCAATTTTCATGCCAAGCTCTTCCGAAACAACCTGACCTCCGGTCAAAATGGCCATATCCTGCAACATGGCTTTGCGGCGATCGCCGAAACCCGGAGCCTTAACCGCGCAAACTTTTAAGCCGCCGCGGATTCTGTTAACAACCAAAGTTGCCAAAGCTTCACCTTCAATATCTTCAGCCACAATCAAAAGCGGACGGCCTGATTGCACAACTGCTTCCAAAACCGGCAACAGCGGTTGCAATGATGAAATTTTCTGATCATACAGCAAAATATACGGATTGTCATATTCGCAACTCATTTTATCCGGATTGGTAACAAAATAAGGTGACAAGTAACCGCGGTCAAACTGCATGCCTTCAACTACGTCTAACTCAGTTTCCAAACCTTTAGCGTCTTCAACCGTAATAACGCCGTCATTGCCGACCTTTTCCATCGCGCGAGCCAAATATTCGCCGATAGTGGTATCGCCGTTGGCTGAAATAGTGCCGACCTGAGCAATTTCTTCAGAGGTTTTAATTTCTTTGGAGCGTGATTTAACATCATTAACCACCGCTTCAACCGCCATATCAATACCGCGTTTTAAATCCATCGGATTAATACCGGCGGCAACGGCCTTGCAACCTTCTCTGATAACGGCTTCCGCCAAAACGGTTGCGGTTGTGGTACCGTCACCGGCTTTATCAGCGGTTTTTTGGGCAACTTCTTTAACAAGTTGCGCGCCCATATTTTCAAACTTATCGGCCAATTCAATTTCTTTGGCAACCGAAACGCCGTCTTTGGTAATTTTCGGTGCGCCGTAAGATTTATCTAACATAACGTTGCGACCTTTAGGACCCAAAGTTACTTTAACGGTTTTTGCCAATTTTTCAACACCGCGCAACATTCTGCTGCGAGCGTCACTGCCAAATTCAATATCTTTTGCTGCCATAATGGATAATCCTTTCTTATTCTATAATTGCCAAAATATCTTCTTCACGAATCATCAAGCGGCTTTCACCGTCAACTTTAACTTCCGTACCGGCATATTTACCGAACAAAACGCGGTCGCCTTCTTTAACCGTCATCGGCACAATTTTACCGTCAGGAGCAACGCGTCCGGTTCCGACAGCCTCAACCACACCTTCTGAAGGTTTTTCTTTTGCGGTATCCGGAATAATGATTCCGCCATGCGTTTTGGTAACTTCGTCAACGCGGCGAACCAAAACTCTGTCATGTAAAGGTTTAATTTTCATTGTACAATCCTCATATAAGTTTTTAACTAATGTTTAGTTAGTGTTTGCAACCGCCCTTGTCAAGAAGCAAGGCATAAAAAAATACCCGATGATATATGTTTTATTTTACCCCTTGCAAAGTTTGTAAAATTTATTATTGTAAAAGCATAAGTTAACCTTAAAGGAATACAAATTATGTACCGATTAATTATCGCCGCCTGCTTATTTGCCTTAACCTTTCCGGCTTTTGCCGCCGAACAGACTGCTCCCTCGGCTCCTGAACCGGCAACGGCAACCGTGGTGCTTAAACCGACTGAAAGCGACATGGAAGAGCAAATGAAAAACGCCACTGTCGCTTCATTGGAAGAATTACAAAAACAAAATTTTGACTTTAACGCTCAAGATTCCAACGGCAACACTCCCTTATTTTATTTATTAACCCGCAACCCGAACCGCGAAGTTGCTCAAAAAGCCATTGACCTGGGCGCTGATGTAAACACTCCCAACAAAGCCGGCATTTTGCCGATAAATATTTCCACCTCTAAAGCTAATGAACTGCAACTGCAGATTATTATGATGCAGGCCATGGGGCTTGATTTAAATGACCCTGAAGTGCAGGAAAAAGTGCAGGAAAAACTTTTTCATGAAATGGAACGCATGTTCCAAATGGCGCAAATGCTGATTGCAAACGGGGCTGATGTTAACCGGGAAGGAGCTCTCGGAACTCCGCTTATGAACGCCGCCACCAATGCCTGGAATTATGAAATTGCCAAAATGCTGATTGAAAAAGGCGCTGATGTAAACGCTCGGGACAAAAACGGCAAAACCGCGCTGTTTTACGCTGCCGCCGGCAACAGCGATGACATTGCCATGTTGTTGTTAAAATCAGGTGCCGATGCCGACATAAAAGATAACAACGGCAAAACTTATCTTGAAATTGAACGCTTACACATTGAAAGCCCGTTATAAATCAACATATTTATGCCGTTGCGGTTAATATCCGTAAAATTTAATAGATTCTTTAGAAAAGAGAGCATACAATAATGCCATAAATGCCCATACCCCGATTCTTGGTATGGGTATAATAAACTTTTATAAGGATTGTATTATGCTAAAAATAAATCAGTTATTTAAAGCAGCTTCCGCCGCTTTATTTTCAATGTTCTTTATTCTTAACAATGCACACGCCTCTGAAATTGATTTACACATTCCGTCATTGAATGTTGCGTTTAACATTTTCGGAACAACCGTCACCGGCTCAAACATTTTGCTTGCCGGTATGGTCGTTTGCATTTTAGGAATGCTTTTTGGTCTGTATGAATTTATCAGAATCAAAAATCTTCCGGCACATCAGGCTATGCTTAATGTTGCTGAAACCATTTACACCACCTGCAAAACTTATATGAAGCAGCAGGCCAAGCTTTTGTTGTTGCTTGAGTGCTTTATTGCCGTTTGCATTTTTTATTACTTCTTTTACCTTAACTCCGTTCCGTTAATGAAAGTATTAAATATTTTGTTATGGTCGGTTTTGGGTATTATGGGTTCATTCTCGGTTGCGTGGTTCGGTATGCGTATCAACACTTATGCCAACGCCCGCACCTCATTTGCCTCATTAAAGGGCAAAGCTTTTCCGGTTATGAACCTGCCGTTGCATTCCGGTATGTCAATCGGCGTTTTGCTGATTTGCGTTGAACTTATCATGATGATTTTCATTCTGTTGTTTGTTCCGCGTGATAATGCCGGCGCTTGCTTTATCGGCTTTGCCATCGGTGAATCTTTAGGCGCTTCCGCCTTGCGTATTTGCGGCGGTATTTTTACCAAAATTGCCGACATCGGCGCCGATTTAATGAAAATTATTTTCAAAATTGATGAAGACGATGCCCGCAACCCCGGCGTAATTGCAGACTGCACCGGCGACAATGCCGGCGATTCGGTCGGCCCTACCGCTGATGGTTTTGAAACTTACGGCGTTACCGGCGTGGCTTTAATCAGCTTTATCGTATTGGGCGCCGGCATGATGTATACCGCTGACGGCTCATTAGCTCCGATGGCCAACGGTATTGACATTCAGGCGCGTTTAATTACTTGGATTTTCACCATGCGCGTATTGATGATTTTGACCTCAATTTTATCATACTCGCTCAACAACGTGCTTTCTAAGGCTCTGTTCGGCAACAAAGACAGCTTTAACTTTGAAACCCCGCTCACCAGCCTTGTATGGCTCACCTCCATCATTTCCATTATGGTAACTTTCGGCGTGTCTTATGTTATGATTGACAGCGCCGTATTCGGACCTGATTTGTGGTGGAAACTTTCGGTTATTATCAGCTGCGGAACTTTAGCCGCCGCCTTAATTCCGGAATTTACCAAAATATTCACCTCGTCAAAGTCTAAACACGTTCAAGAAGTTGTAAACGCCAGCCGTGAAGCCGGCGCTTCCTTAAACATTATCTCGGGTATTGTTTCAGGCAACTTCTCAGGCTTTTGGCAAGGTATTGTAATGGTAGGCTTAATGGTAATTGCCTTTTTAACCGCCCGTACCGGACTTGACCCGTACATGGTTTACCCGACCGTATTTGCGTTTGGCTTGGTTGCTTTCGGTATGCTCGGTATGGGACCTGTTACCATTGCCGTTGACTCTTACGGACCGGTTACCGATAACGCTCAATCCGTATTTGAACTTTCCCAAATTGAGCAGATTAAAGGCATTAAAAAAGAAATCAAATCCGACTACGGTTTTGAACCTAACTTTGAAGTCGGCAAACACTTGTTGGAAGAAAACGATTCTGCCGGCAACACCTTTAAAGCCACTGCCAAACCGGTATTAATCGGCACGGCTGTAATCGGCGCAACCACCATGATTTTCTCAATCATCTTGCTGTTAAACCTTTCATTAAATCTTTTAGACCCGTACGTCTTATTTGGTTTAATTTTAGGCGGCGCCGTAATTTACTGGTTCTCGGGCGCGTCTATGCAGGCGGTTTCAGCCGGCGCATATAAAGCCGTAAACTACATTAAAAAGCACATTCACCTTGACGGTAAAAGTGCCGCTTCTATTGAAGATTCCAAAAATGTGGTTCGCATTTGCACTATTTATGCGCAAAAAGGCATGCTTAACATCTTTATCGTAATCTTCTCATTTACGATTGCGTTTGCCTGCTTTAACGCCAACCTGTTTGCAAGTTACTTAATTTCAATCGCCATTTTCGGATTGTTCCAAGCTTTGTATATGGCCAACGCCGGCGGCGCTTGGGATAACGCCAAAAAGGTTGTTGAGGTAGACTTGCAGGAAAAAGGCACCCCGTTGCACGATGCCGCTGTGGTTGGCGATACCGTCGGCGACCCGTACAAAGACACCTCATCGGTTGCCTTAAACCCGATTATTAAATTTACCACCTTGTTCGGATTGTTGGCGGTTGAAATGGCTGCCAAAGCTCCGGCTTGCGTATCCTTCGGGCTCGGAATTTTCTTCTTCCTGCTTGGTTTGGTATTTGTATGGCGTTCATTTTACGCTATGCGTATTGAACCAACCGTAAAAGATTAAGATAAATTCTTAAACCACCCCCGCTTTTTAATTAAAGCGGGGGTTTTCTTTATTTATTATAAATAAAATTCCTAAAGCTATTCGGTAATTTTTCTTGCCTTTTCGGTAATTATTCGGTAATATTTAGGTAAATTTATTTAGAAAGGACAAAATATGCCTAATATGAGTGATATTATCATTACACCTGATATACTGCGAAGCATATCTGAAATAGATACATTTAAAGGATCTTGGAACAGTGGCGGTATTAAAATTGCGCCTGAACAATTAAAAACGATGAAAAGAATTGCCACGATTGAATCCATTGGTTCCTCAAATCGTATTGAAGGCAATAAATTAAATGATATTGATGTTGAAACCATATTTAACAACATCAATAAAAAATCATTTCAAACTCGTGATGAACAAGAAGTTGCCGGTTATGCTGATTTATTAGCTACAATATTTGACAATTATCAAAACATTCCATTATCGGAAAATTATATCAGACAGCTTCATAAAATTTTATTAAACTATTCTGATAAAGATGAACGCCACAGAGGAGAATATAAAAAAGATTCAAACAGAGTTGCCGCATTTGATGCAAATGGTCATGAAATCGGTACTATTTTTGAAACGGCCACTCCTTTTGACACACCACGCTTGATGCAAGAATTGATTGATTGGACCAACAGAAATTTCAATGATGGATATTTTCATCCGATAATAACTATTGGCGTATTTATTGTCCGCTTCTTGGCAATACACCCGTTTACTGACGGCAACGGTCGTATGTCAAGAGCATTAACAACAATGTTATTACTGCAAAACGGCTACAATTACATGCCTTACGCTTCTATGGAATCTGTTATTGAAGCAAGCAAAGATTTATATTATAGGGCATTAAGAGCAACCCAAAAAACTATTTGGAATGATAAAGTAAATTACGAGCCTTGGTTAACTTTCTTTGTAACATCATTGCAAAAACAAAAACGCCATTTGGAATATAAAATAAAAAAATCATCTGATACAATAAGATACAATAAAACAGAACAAAGCATAATAAATTTATTTGATATAAAATCAAATTGGTCTGTTTTGGAAATATCTGAAACATTAGGTAAAAACAACGAGACAGTTAAAAAGAATGTTCAGAATCTTGTAAAAAAAGACATTTTAGAAAAACAAGGGACAACAAAAGGAACCTATTATATTTTGAAAAAATAAAAGATAATACTCCGTTTTTTAAACGGATATAGGCCTATAACCCCTAAGATACAGTTCAAAGACAGGGTGGTTTATACAACTTATGCACAGCTTTGGACTCGTAAATATTGCAAAAAAAAAACGCGAGCTAAAATCTTCTTAAATTTAACAATTTGAGGAGATTTTTAATGTTTATCCAAAATATACTAGCTAAGCTTGCGGATGGTGAGGCAGATACGACGGGATTTTGGAGCGACTTGTACACAAAAAGGTACACGAGCGAGAAAATCCCTAGCAGCTGCCCGCTAGACGCAAGCGTAAAATGAGCTTACAAGCAAGACCGAACCCCGCAGGGGTGAGATTCCCCTCTCGGTTAAAAAAAATACTCAATCATAAGATTGAGTATTTTTATAATTGGTGGAGCTGAGGGGGCTTGCAGAGTCACAAAAATGTCCGGTGGACATTTTTTGCCGGCAAGCATCAGCTGCTGTTAGCGAGCGATGAGCCGACAGGCGATAAGAGCGAACGTTACAGCTGCTTGACCGCAGCGCAGTTAGCGACTGCCCTTTGGGCAGAGCTTACAAGCAAGACCGAACCCCGCAGGGGTGAGATTCCCCTCTTCTAAAGACACAAAAGCACTTAAGCAAAAGCCTAAGTGCTTAAAAATTGGTGGAGCTGAGGGGGCTTGCAGAGTCACAAAAATGTCCGGTGGACATTTTTTGCCGGCAAGCATCAGCTGCTGTTAGCGAGCGATGAGCCGACAGGCGATAAGAGCGAACGTTACAGCTGCTTGACCGCAGCGCAGTTAGCGACTGCCCTTTGGGCAGAGCTTACAAGCAAGACCGAACCCCTAGGGTTAGATTCCCCTCTTAAAAATAAAAGCACTTAAGCAAAAGCCTAAGTGCTTAAAAATTGGTGGAGCTGAGGGGAATCGAACCCCTGACCTCCTCAATGCCATTGAGGCGCTCTCCCAACTGAGCTACAACCCCATCAGTGATGGTATGCGGGCATATTACAATAAAAATTTTTAATGTCAAACACTTTTTGCTAAACTCTTAAAAATAAAAGCGCCCGCAAAATAACCGGACGCTTTAATTTGATGGCTTTAAGCTTATTCTTCCGATCCGCCTTCGGCATCAGCCGATGCCATAATATCCGGCAATGTTCCGATAGCTTTTTTACGTTTCAACTTGTTTACAAACTTAATTGAACGTTGAGCATCCCACTTCTTTTTACCTTCTTCATGCTGAAAGATTTGTTTGTAAACTTCAATCGCCTGATCAAATTCAGACAACTTGGTTAAGCATGAAGCCAAACCATCATACATTTTGTGATGATAACGACCGTTTACAAGCTGTTGAGCTTTTTTGTAACATTTAAGAGCATCTTTAAACTTAAACATTTTTTGATAAACAAAGCCGATGCTAATCCAAGCCTGAATTTCGCTGCTGTTAATGTTTAAAATTTTGGTAAAACATTTTAAGGCCGAATCATTATCGCCCATCAGCTGATAGGTAACGCCGATACCGTTCCATGCTTTAACGTTGGTTTTATCCGATGACAACACCTTTTTGAAAAACGCGATTGAGCGGTCATACTGTTTAAGCTTTTGGAGTGTAACCGCAATGCTGAGCAAGGTTTGCGGGTGTTTGTTGTCAATCTTCATGGCTTGTTCCAAAACATCCAAAGCTTCTTTGAACAAAAACATGTGTTGCAAAGCAATCGCTTTACCGTTTAAGGCCTCAAGCGAAGTTTGATCAATGGCAAAAGCCTCGTCAAAGCAGGCAATCGCCTCTTTGTAAAGCCCGCGCATTGAAAGGGTAACCCCTTTATTGTTAAGCACTTCAACTGATTTCGGATTAAGCGCAAGCGCTTTATCAAAACATTCAACCGCGTCAGTATAGCGGCTCATTTTTTGAAAAGCAAAACCTTTAGAGTTCATAGCTTTCCATGAATCCGGCTGTTCGGTTAAAACTTCATCAAATTGTGCAACAGCCTCTTTATACATACCGCTGTCTAATAATTCCTGCCCTCTTTTATAGGCGTTGTTGTCGTTCATTTTTACCATTTTCTTCTCTTTTCCAAAGTTACAAAATAATTGGTAAAAAGTACAATATCATTATAAATCTTTTATGTCAAGTTTTGAATCGCATCGCCTAAACGGGTTTTATTTGCTTATATATAGGCAAATCAGGCCTTACCTCGCGATAACGACAATTAATTTTTGCACAAAAATTTTTCATTTTTTGGCGTTTTTCGGCAAAATATTGACGATAATCTTCTGTAAAATCTTTACCGGCAACCACCAAAAGCTGCTTTTGATTTTGATATTGCGCCAAATATTCGCCGACCGGCGGGGCTTTAGCCTCAAGCTCATCAAACACATTTATCAAATAAAGTTCATGATTGCGGGCAAAACCTGAAAGCACCGCCGCCGATTCTGCCTCAGTATCGGTAAACGAGCCGATAACAAACACAATCGCCCGATGTTTGGCTTTTTGCCGCAACAGTTTTAATGATTTAACCGCGCTTTCCGATTCGCTTGTCCGATACAAACTTTCAGCGGCGATTTTTTCAATCTGCTTAAAAACCGCAAACAAATTTTCAACCGTGCGCTTAGGCTCAAAAATAAGCGTTTTACTGCCGTCAAAGACCGCCATTCCAACACGGTCTTTATTTTCAAGCGCGTACCAACCGATTAACGCCGCAACTTTGGCGGCCGTAACCGATTTAAGCTCGCGCTTGGTGCCAAAACGCATTTTAGCCGACAAATCAAGCCAAATATAAACCTCGCGGTCTTTTTCTTCATTATAAAGTTTGGTAAAAGGCTGATTTTTGCGCGCCGTAACCCGCCAATCAATATCGCGCACATCATCACCGTAGTTATAAGCGCGCACCTCTTCAAACTCAATGCCTCTGCCCTTAAAAGCCGAACGAGAATCCCCTGCCTGCAATGAGGTTTGATTAAGCTTAAAATCGCGCAAATAAGGGACATAGCGCCGCATCAGAGCCAACTGCTTAAAATCAGCCGCCAACGCCGGATTAATTTTAGGCGTTTGTTCTGACTTCAACAATTCCGAGAGACTCTTGAATTTAAACATCGGAGTTTCCTTCCGTTTACGGCAATGGCACCGCTTTTAGCAAAGAGCCGATAACATTATCAGCGCTGATGCCTTCCGCCTGCGTCTCAAAGCTCAAGATTACACGATGCCGCAAAACATCATAAACCACGGCGTGAATATCTTCCGGCGTAACAAAATCGCGCCCTGCGAGCCATGCGTTAATTTTAGCGCACTTATCAAGCGCAATGGTGGCGCGCGGACTTGCCCCAAACCGAACCGCGCCGGCAAGCTCGCCGTTATATTTTTCCGGCTTGCGAGTTGCCATAATCAACTGAATCAAATATTGCTCCACCGCTTCAGAAGTATGCACGTCCAAAACTTCGCGCTGAGCCGCCAAAATTTCGGCAATATCTAATTTGGCAAACGATTTTTCCGCCTCTTGGCGGCAAATTTCACCGTCTTTGCAGGCTTTGTCTTCAGCGCGCACCAATTCCAAAATTTTCTTTTCGGTTTTAGCATCGGGTTGGTCAATTTTAATATAAAGCAAAAAGCGGTCAAGCTGCGCTTCCGGCAAAGTATAAGTTCCTTCATGCTCAATCGGATTTTGGGTAGCAAGCACCATAAACAATTCAGGCAGAGCATAACGTTTGCCGCCAACGCTCACCTGCCATTCCGCCATGGCCTCCAACAGCGCCGACTGCACTTTGGCAGGCGCGCGGTTAATTTCATCGGCTAACACAAAGTTGGAAAAAATCGGTCCGCGCCTGAACTCAAAATTTCCGGCAGAGGCAACATATATATCGCTTCCGGTAATATCCGACGGCAGCAAATCAGGCGTAAACTGAATGCGGCTGAAGTCAGCGTTTACACTGTCGGCAAGCGTTTTAATCGCTTTGGTTTTGGCAAGCCCCGGAGCGCCCTCCACCAACGCATGACCGCCGGCAAGCATTGTAATCAGCAGTTTTTTAACCAAATCTTCCTGGCCGACAATTCTCTCTTCCAAATGATTTTTTAAGTTTATGATTTTATCGCGCAATTCTGACATAATACCCTCTTAATTGTTCATAAGTGCCTATAAAATATCTTCCCTTTCGGATAATAATATTATATATATGGCTAATCGGTTAAAAAAACAAGAAGTATTGCACCATGAACAACATTTTTGATTTGGAAGATTCCGCCGCTCAAGATTATGACAACATCAGCGCCCTGCGCCCTGAATATGCGTGGCTGAACACCTTAAATCCCGAACAGAGGCAAGCGGTTGAAACCACTGAAGGCCCGCTCTTGGTGCTGTCCGGCGCCGGAACCGGCAAAACCAAAGTTTTAACCACCCGCTTGGCATACATTTTAGCCACCATGAAGGCGCAGCCGCGGAATTGTTTGGTGGTAACTTTTACCAACCGCGCCGCCAAAGAAATGAAAACCCGCGTGCAAGAAATGATTGGCGGAGTTGCCGATTCGGTTTGGCTCGGCACTTTTCACAGCATTTGCGTTAAAATTTTGCGTTCGCATGCCGAACTTGCCGGCTTAAAATCTAATTTTACCATTTTGGGTGAGGACGACCAACGACGGTTGATTAAGCAAATTCTTGAAGCCGAAGGCATAGATGAAAAAAAATATCCGCCGCAGGCCTTTGTTGATAAAATTCAGCGTTGGAAAGATAAAAATCTGCCGGTAGATAAAGTTGCCGCCGATAACAAAGACAACATCACGCTAATGGTTTATCAAAAATATCAGGCGCGTATGCTTGAGCTTAACTGCGTTGATTTTGGCGACATTTTGCTTTACACCCTCAAAATTTTGCTTGAAAACCAAGAGGTTGTAAAAAAATATCAAAATCAGTTCAAATACATTATGGTTGATGAGTATCAAGACACCAACGTTACGCAATACATGTTTTTGCGTCTGCTTTCACAAATTCATCATAACTTATGTTGCGTGGGCGATGATGACCAATCCATTTATTCATGGCGCGGCGCCGAAGTTGAAAATATTTTGCGCTTTGAAAAAGATTTCAGCAACGCCAAAATTATCCGCCTTGAACGCAATTACCGTTCCACCGGCAATATTTTAAGAGCCGCCTCCAACTTAATCGGACACAACGAGGCAAGACTCGGCAAAACCCTTAAAGTGGCGGAAAACTCCCCCGCCAACCGTTGCCCGAATGAAAAAATTAAAGTTATAAGCACCTACAACGGCGAGGAAGAAGCCAAATATGTGGCTGATGAAATTGAAAACTTAAAGCGCTCCGGCTATCTTTATTCTGATATGGCGGTTTTGGTACGCACTGCTTTTCAGACCCGTGAATTTGAAGAAAAATTTATTGCCGAAGCCATACCGTATCAGGTTATCGGCGGTCCCAAATTCTATGAGCGGCAGGAAGTGCGCGATTTGCTTGCTTATTTCAGAGTAATTTTGCAACCGGCGGACGATTTGGCGTTTGAGCGCATTATCAACAAACCGGCGCGCGGCATCGGCGCCAAAAGCGTTGAAAAATTTCAGGATTACGCCCGCGAACATCATATTTCCATGTTTGCCGCCGTTAATAAAATGCTCGGCAACGGTTTAATCACCGGCAAAAGCAAAACCGCCCTTACTGAATTAATGGAGCACTTCAATGAATGGCAAAAAACGGCGCAAGCGGTCAGTCCGGACGATTTAGCCGCACAGGTTTTGGACGATTCCGGTTACTTAGACATGCTTAAAAACGACAAATCGGCTGAAGCCCCGGGACGTATTGAAAACTTAAAAGAATTGGTCGGCGTCATGGGCGATTCTGACAATTATCCCACATTAGCCGACTTTTTAGAGCACGTCAGCTTAGTTATGGATAATGACAGCGCGGTAGATTCCAACAAAGTGCTGTTAATTACGCTGCACTCCGCCAAAGGCCTTGAATTTAAGGTAGTATTTTTACCGGGGTGGGAAGAAGGTTTGTTTCCGCATCAACGCGCGCTTGATGAAGGCGGCAAAGACGCTTTGGAAGAAGAGCGCCGTTTAGCCTATGTTGCCATTACTCGCGCCCGCGAAAAACTTTATATTTTAACCGCATTTACCCGCCGTATTTACGGACAATGGCAGAACAACACGCCGTCGCGCTTTTTTAACGAGCTTCCGTCTGATTGTTTAGCAATCAGCAACAATGCCAACCGTTATTACAGCGGAGGTTATCAAAATTTCAGCAATTATCGCCGCAAACCGAACAATGATTATAAAAAAACTAATAATTACCGTCAAACTTCCGATTATGATGAATGCAGCGAGCACGAATACAGCTATGAACCTGCTGATGATTATGCGTCTTCTGCCAATAGCCTGAAAGGTCAGCGCGTATATCATGCCTCATTCGGATATGGCAAAATTTTAAGCGTCAGCGATGAAAAATGCGAAGTTTATTTTGATAAATACGGACGCAAAAAAATTATGGGCTCTTATCTTAAAAAAGTATAGCTTGTAAAACTTATAATCCTGATTACATAAACAGCATTGCGACTATGTTTCAAGGAGAAAAGCTATGAAAATTTGGCATTGGATAGTTTTACTGGTGTTGGCCTTTGCGCTGATTATCACTTTTGCATATTAGGCATACAACTTATACACAGCACGGACTCGTAAATATTGCAAAAAAAAAACGCGGAGTAAAATCTTCTTAAATTTAACAATTTGAGGAGATTTTAGCTCATGAATACACAATCAGGTCGGTCTATGGTGGAAATGCTCGGCGTTCTTGCTATTATCGGCGTGCTCAGCGTCGGGGCTATCAGCGGTTACAGCAAAGCAATGATGAAGTACCGGCTTAACAAATATTCTGAACAAATTAACACTGTTATCAATGCCGTTGCTCGTAATGCCCAGAGCTTTAACAATATGGAAAACGGAACTGACTTAACTGAAACTTTTATCAAAATGGGAGAAATCCCGACTGATATGACAAAACCGAATAACTTCACCGGTATATATGATGTTTTTGGGCAAAAATGGCGAATTTTTATCGGTTCAACCGCCACAACAATCTTTTTATCAATGACCGGCTCATCATTAAAAACTTTATCTGCGGATAATTTAGCCATTTGCCAAACCACATTTACCGTAGCTAAAGAAAATGCCGATAGTATCAGATATATAGAAACCATCAGCAATGCCGGAACGGAAAATAAAATTGATAAGGCTTGGTTTGGCGACGCCTATTGCCACCAATCAAATTGCCTGCGAAATTTACTATGGACGGTATTTACAATGCCTGCACTGCTCACAAAGGCGTCAATGAACCTATATATTTTCAAATAACATGGGATAAATAAAACTTAAACCCCTGCTTCGGTTAAAAAGCAGGGGTTTATTTTTAAGCTTAACAGCGATTATTCGCGGTCTTCACCGGTTTCTTGGTTTACGCGTTTGGCTGAAAGCTTCCACTTACCGCGGTTGTCAACACCCAAACATTTAACCCAAATGGTGTCACCTTCCTTATAGAAGTCTGAAACAGAGGCAATGCGCTCATCTTTAACTTCCGAAATATGAACCAAACCTTCGGTAGTGCCGACAAAACGAACGAATGCGCCAAAATCCATAATTTTGGTAATAACACCTTTATAGATTTTGCCTTCTTCCGGAACGGCAATAATACCGTTAATAATATCCAAAGCAGCTTGTCCGTCTTCAGTGTTAGCAGAAGCAATTTGAACCACGCCGTCATCGGAAATATCAATTTTGGTATTGGTTTTTTCAATAATTTCACGAATAACTTTACCGCCTGAGCCGATAACTTCACGAATTTTATCAACCGGAATTTTGATTGAAATAATACGCGGAGCAAGCGGCGACACATTAGCACGCGGCTCGGCAATCGCTTTTGCCATTTCACCCAAAATATGAATACGACCTTCATGCGCTTGCGCCAAAGCGTTTTTCATAATTTCTTTGGTGATAGATGTAATTTTAATATCCATCTGCAAAGCGGTAACGCCATCTTTGGTACCGGCAACTTTAAAGTCCATATCGCCAAGGTGGTCTTCATCACCCAAAATATCGGTCAAAATGGCAACTCTGCCGTCAGCTTCTTTAATCAAGCCCATGGCAATACCGGCAACCGGCTTTTTCATCGGCACGCCGGCCGCTTCAAGTGATAAAGTTGTGCCGCATACGGTAGCCATTGATGATGAACCGTTAGATTCCATAATATCCGAAACAACACGAATAGAATACGGGAATTTTTCTTTATCGGTCGGCAACATCGGATGAATAGCGCGCCATGCCAATTTACCGTGACCGATTTCACGACGTCCCGGAGTACCTAAACGACCGCATTCACCAACCGAGAACGGCGGGAAGTTATAATAAAGCATAAAGTCTTGCTTATACTCATTCATTAAGCCGTCAACAACCTGAGCATCATCTTCGGTGCCCAAAGTGGTAACAACCAAAGCCTGCGTTTCGCCGCGGGTAAACAAAGCCGAACCGTGAGTAGTCGGCAAAACATCGACTTCACAACTGATGGGGCGAACGGTTTTGGTATCGCGTCCGTCAATACGGCGGCCGGTGGTCAAAACTTTTTCGCGCATAACTTTGTGCATAATGTGCTCGATTACATCACCGATATAACGAACTTCAAGTTCGTTTTCAGGATCAATACCGGCTTTAATTTCTTCAGCCAGCTGTCCCAAAGTGGTGCTGCGAGTTTGCTTATCAACTTCATTAAAAGCTTCTTCATATTTTTTAGCATAATCTTTTTCAATGCGGGTATACAACTCATCAAATTCTGCCGGAAACTTAGGTTCTTCCCAAGCCGGTTTGCCGGCCTGTTTAGCTAACTCGTTAATCATTTTAATAACCGGTTGGAAGCTTTCAAAACCAAACATAACCGCGCCGAGCATGGTTTCTTCCGAAAGCTCGTCAGCTTCTGATTCAACCATCAGCACGCCTTCTGACGTACCGGCAACGGCAAGTTCCAATTCTGAAGTTTTGCGTTCTTCCAAAGTCGGGTTCAAAATATATTCACCGTTTTTATAGCCGATTTTAGCAGCGCCGATAGGTCCCATAAACGGAATACCTGAAACTGCCAAAGCGGCAGAGGCTGCAATCATGGCAACAACATCAGAATCGTTTTTTTGGTCATGCGACAAAGTTGTGCAAATAATTTGAACTTCATTTTTAAAAGCATCAGGAAACAACGGACGAATAGGACGGTCAATCAAACGTGAAATTAAAACTTCGCGTTCTGACGGTTTGCCTTCGCGTTTCATAAAGCCGCCCGGAATTTTACCGGTGGCATAATATTTTTCCTGATAGTTAACGGTTAAAGGGAAGAAATCCTGATCTGCTTTAGCTTCTTTTGCGGCAACAACCGTAGCAACAACAACAGTATCTCCATAAGAAGCCACCACTGCTCCGGTTGCCTGACGAGCTATTTTTCCGGTTTCTAAAACCAATTTACGACCGCCCCAATCCATTTCTTGGCGGCATTCCTTAAATTCAATCATATTTCTTTACCTTTCTTTTTCCTATAAACCTCACCCGAAAACATTTTCGGGATTTTATAAAACTGCGGAGCCCCATTGCCCCGCAGTTTTTTAATCTGTGACTATTACTTACGCAGATCCAATTTTTTAATCAAAGCCTGATATCTGTCTTCGCTTTTAGCTTTCAAGTGATCTAACAAGTGACGACGGCGACTAACCATTTTCATCAAACCCAAACGTGAGTGTAAATCTTTTGTATGAACATTGAAGTGTTCAATCAAAGTATTGATGCGGTAGGTCCAAATAGCAATTTGAACTTCCGGAGAACCGGTATCACCGGGCTTTGTGCCGTATTTGGCAATAATTTCTTGTTTCTGTTCGTTTGAAATCGACATCTTTTTTTCCTTATGTTATAAATTAAAAACACGAATTGGCGAAATTTTTCGTTCGTCAACCCTAACCAGCGCTGTTAAACAACCCAAGCACAAAGCCGCCGCGGTTTTTCCGATTAAATTTTCAATCGGATATAATTTTGGCGAAATGCCTTGTCCTTGTTTTAATTTAACGGCATCTTCTTCCGAAACGGCAATCACCGCGATGTCGCGCAGTGACGTCTCTGTCGGCAGAAGTAATTGCTGTCGCTCAATGGTATACACCATATTTTTTACATTTTCCAGTAAAATTGTGTCATCAAGCGAAAATATTCCGCATTTAGTGCGGCGCAATGCCGCCAAATGCCCGACTGTATTGAGTTTTAAGGCAATATCTTTACCCAATGTTCGCACATAAGTTCCCTTAGAGCAAGCCACTCTGAACTTAAACAATATATCGCTAAGCTGCTCTTTTAACTCCAGTTCATAAATTTCAACCTGCCGCGGCGGTATGGCAACGTCTTTGCCCTGACGCGCCAGCTTATAAGCCCGCTCCCCGTTGATTTTTATGGCCGAATAAGCAGGCGGAACTTGTGTAATTGTCCCCGTAAATTGCGGCAAAACCGCCAAAATTTCCGCTTTGGTCGGAATTTTTGCCGATTCGCTTATAACCTCGCCCTCGCAGTCATCAGTGTTGGTGGCAGTGCCAAACTGCAAAACAAACTCATATTCTTTTTTACCGTCCATTACAAACGGAATAAGTTTGGTTGCCTCTCCGAACGCAACCGGCAAAACTCCGGTAGCAAACGGGTCAAGCGTTCCGGCATGCCCGTTTTTGTTGGCGTTAAGCAAGCGGCGGGTTAAATTAACCACATCGGTTGAACCCGTATTCTGCGGCTTGTCAATTATCAGCCAACCGTTTACATCGTCATATTTTGTGCGTTTCATTCAAGCACCATAAACAAATAGGTCATTACAATAAAGCCTGAAAACACCGCAAAAGCCGATTTTTCCGTTTGTTTATAACCATATGTTTCCGGCAAAATTTCATTTACCACCACAAACAGCAGCGTTCCGCCCGCCATCGCCATCGCATACGGAATAAACGCCGTGCCGAACCCGATAAACAATAACCCGAGCAAAGCCCCAAACGGCTGAATAAGTCCTAGCAAACACGAAGTAAACGCCGCTTTTAATCTGCTTTCACCGGCGCCGACCAACGATATTGCTATGGTCAAACCTTCCGGAATATTATGCAGGGCGATTCCTAAAACCAAGCTCAGCGGATTTATCATATTTTCAGCGCTGTAAGCAACCCCGACCGCCAATCCTTCCGGCAGTTTATGAAGCGAAATGGCAATAATAAAAAGCCATGCCTTGCGCAAACTGAAAAACGGTCCGTGATGTCCCATATTGTTATGCTCATGCGGCAGCAAATCATTTAGGAGCCATACCAACGAAACTCCTAAAAACACCGCCGCGCAATACCAAAAGCTTGCGGTATGAATTTCGGCGCCGGAATTAACAATTTCTTGCATTGACGGCACCAACAGCGCAAAAAACGACGCCGCCAACATAACGCCGGCCGCCACGTTCAACATCGTGTTAATATCGCCTTTAGAATATTTGTTTTTCAAAAAAACGGCAAAACCGCCGATACCGGTAAAAAGTCCGGCCACCACCGCCGCCAAGAATCCGCTTATAAACGACGGATTAGCTAACAGAGCCTCCATCTTCTTTATCTCCTTGCTTTTTCATTAATTGCGCCAGTGTAATTTTTTGCGGCACAAACATATCTTTATATATAGAGCAAAACTTGTTTTTCATAGCCTCAGCATCATTAACTTCGGCAAAAAACACATTTTTATCCGCCGCGTCATGTTTAGCAAATTCGCCGCCGGCTTTTTTAAATTCCGCGTCGGCAACCGCTAAAGCCGAAAGCATATCATATTGCTGCGATACCGGCGATTCGCACTTTGCCGCGCGCAACTGCTTAACCACCAAATTTTTGCTGTTTTCCGCCGCGTCTGAAAATTCCGTCTGCATATTTAAGCTTTTTACGCTCTCCGGCGTAACAACCACTAACCGCACATCATTATTTTGCGCGTATTCAAACAGCGTTTCCGCCGCCGGAGCACCGAACTTAAAGTTAAAGCTGCTATTATCCGGCGTATATTTTCCGCCTTCCGATTTTTGCGGCAACACATTGCCCATTACCACAATTTTTTTAACTTTTTTCTTCACCACATCGGCGGTCGCGCTCAAAAACTTGGCAAAATCCGGAAACGGCGCGTTAAGCAGTATCACAATTTTTTTATCTTTAACCGACTTAAAATACTCTTGCATAAAAGTCATGCCGCTGCGCAAAATTGCCGAACCATTAACTTCAAATTCGTGCGAAAATTCATTCTCGGGATAAATATTTTCCTCTGCCTCATTTTGCAGCTCATAATCGCCCCCGGGCACCACCCGTACAAACGGCATATTAAGCAAGCTCATCACCCCTTTGGCATAAAGCGCCCGACGGCGGCGGGTTTCAAACGCGCCCAATTCGGTTATTATGCCTTTAAGCTCAATCTGTTTGGTTTTCGCCAAATAAGCCAAAACCGGCATTGCCGCCAAATCGTCATAATAACCATTGTTAATGTCGGTAAAAACCAACACTTCAGGTATAGTGCGTTCTTTTTGCTTTTTTTGCGCCATAATTAACCCAATTTCTGCTTCAAAATTTGGTTTACCATCGCCGGATTTGCCGTGCCTTTAGACTGCTTCATAACCTGTCCGACAAACCAACCCATTAAGTTTACTTTACCGGCTTTATATGCAGCCACATTGTCCGGATTAGCCGCCAATACGTTGTCAATCACCGCCTCAATCGCGCCGGTATCGGTAACCTGACGCCAACCGTGCTCATCAACAATCTTTTCAGGCTCGCCGCCGGTTTCGGCCATAATGGCAAACACGTCTTTAGCGGTCTTGCCGTTAATAACGTTTTTGCTGATTAAGTCAACCAATTTGCCCAACTGCTCGGCTGAAACCGGTGATTTTTCAAGCGGCAGACGCTTAGCGTTAAGCATAGCAAAAAAATCGCCCATAATCCAGTTTGCCACCTTTTTGGCGTCATGTCCGGCAGCCGCGTTTTCAAAAAAGTCCGCTACTTCTTTATTTTCGCACAAAACCGAAGCGTCATAAGCCGTTAAACCCAACTCTTTAATAAAGCGGGCTTTTTTAGCGTCCGGAAGCTCAACCATTTCTTTGCGAATACCATCAATAAATTCATCTGATAAATTAAGCGGCGGCAAATCAGGCTCCGGAAAATAACGATAATCATGCGCAAATTCTTTTTTGCGCATAACTTTGGTTTGTCCGGTTGACGGGTCAAACTGACGAGTTTCCTGCTCAATGATTCCGCCGTTTTCATAAACTTCAACATGACGCTTGGCTTCATTTTCAATTGCCTGCATCACAAACTTAACACTGTTTACGTTTTTCATTTCGCAGCGGGTACGCAATTCATCAGAGCCGTACGGACGCACCGAAACATTAACATCGCAACGCATTGAGCCCTCGTCCATATTGCCGTCGCAAGTTCCCAAATAGCGTACAATTGAGCGCAGTTTTTTCAAAAACGCTCCCGCCTCTTCCGGTGCCTTAAAATCAGGTTTGGTTACAATTTCCATTAATCCCACGCCGGCGCGGTTTAAATCAATATAACTTTTTTTCGGGTTAATATCATGAACCGATTTGCCGGCGTCTTGCTCAATATGCATACGCTCAATGCGAATATCTTTAGCGGTGCCGTCGCTCAAATCAATCGTGATTTTACCTTCGCCGACAATCGGATACTGAAACTGCGTAATTTGGTATCCCTGCGGCAAATCGGCGTAAAAATAATTTTTGCGGGAAAATTCCGAGTGCTTATTAATAACCGCGTTCAAACCCAATCCGGTTTTAACCGCCTGACGCACGCATTCTTCATTCAGCACCGGCAGCATTCCCGGCATACCGGCATCAATAAATGAAACGTTCTCATTGGCGTCATCGCCAAATTCGGTAGATGCGCCGCTGAACATTTTAGATTTGCTGACTATCTGACAATGTATTTCAAGCCCGCACACAATTTCCCATTTACCTTTCGGGGTTTCAATAATGTATTCTGCCATTTTTATTTCCTTTTAAATTCCGCGTCGCATTCCAAAGCGTATCCGGTCTTAAATACGGTTTCTTCATCAAAAGCCTTACCGATAAGTTGCATACCGAGCGGCAAACCTTCGGCCGAAAGCCCGATAGGCAGGCTCATTGCCGGCAATCCTGCCAAACTTACCGAAACCGTAAACACATCATTTAAGTACATATTTATCGGATTTTCCGCCATTGACTTATCCCCGATCGGAAATGCGCCGGTCGGAGCCGTCGGCGTTAAAATAACGTCACATTTTTCAAACGCTTTAATAAAATCATTTTTAATCAAGCGGCGAACCTTTTGCGCCTTTAAGTAATAAGCATCGTAATATCCGGCAGAAAGCACATAAGTCCCGACCATAATACGGCGCTTAACCTCACGCCCGAAACCGGCCGTGCGGGTATTGATATACAAATTGTCCAAATGCTCGCCGTCTACCCGATTGCCAAACCTGATACCGTCATATCGCGCAAGGTTAGACGAGGCTTCCGCCGGCGCAATAATATAATAAACCGGCAGCGCGTATTTGGTATGCGGCAATGAAATATTAACAATTTCCGCCCCGCGCGCTTTAAGCATTTGAGCGGCTTTGTCCCAAGCTGCGGCAATCTCACTGTTCAAACCGTTCTGACGATATTCCGCCGGAATACCAATCTTTAAGCCTTTAATATCAGCGCTCAAAACTTTTTCAAAATCAGGTACCGGCATATTAGCTGAGGTTGAATCTTTGTTATCATAGCCGGCCATAACCTTCAACAAAATTGCGCAATCGCGAACATCTTTGGCCATTGGGCCTGCCTGATCAAGCGATGACGCAAACGCCATAATGCCATAGCGGGAGCAACGCCCGTAAGTCGGTTTAATACCGGTAATTCCGCAGAATGCCGCCGGCTGACGAATTGAACCGCCAGTATCGGTACCGGTTGCCGCCGCGCACATTTTTGCGCAAACCGCAACCGCCGAACCACCGGAAGAACCACCGGCAACCAATTTAACATCTTTGCTCCACGGATTAACCGCCGGCCCGAAACAACCGGTTTCAGTGCTACCGCCCATTGCAAACTCGTCCATATTGAGCTTGCCCAAAAATCCGGCGCCCGCATTAAATAAATTAGCGGTAACAGTAGATTCGTATTGCGGCACAAAATTATCAATAATGTGTGAGCATGCCGTGGTGCGAATACCTTTGGTGCAAAACAAATCTTTAATTCCGAGCGGAATACCCTCAAGCGCGCGAGCCGTATCGGCGGCATAATTTTTGTCGGCAATATCCGCAGCTTTTAACGCAACTTCCGGAGTTTCCAAAACATAGGCGTTATATTTGCGCCCGTCTTCCATTTTTTTAATATAAGCTTTCGTTAATTCTTTGGCGCTTATTTTTTTACTTTTCAGTGACTGCAAAGCCTCAGAAACGGTCAAATCTGTTAATTCGGTCATCATTTTACTCCACAACTTTCGGCACGGCAAAATAACCAAACTCGCTCATCGGCGCATTGGCAAGCACTTCAGCTTTTTTATTGCCGTCATTAACCACGTCTTCGCGGCAAACCAACTTAGTTTCATTAACTGAAACCAAAGGCTCCACCGATTCGGTATCAACCTCATTTAATTGTTCAACCCAATCTAAAATTTTATTAAATTCGTCTTTGGTTGCCTCAATTTTATCATCATCAACTTTCAATCTTGATAAAAAGGCAATTCTTTTAACCGTTTGACTATCTATTGCCATAATATTCACCTTTATAAAACAAAACTGTTTGCTGTTGTAACAGCCTCGCGCTTATTTTTCAAGTTAAAAACTCACATTGTCAGCTTAAACGGCGGCAAAACTGCATCATATTTAAGCCTGAACAACAAATTAACCTCTTCCGGAAGTAAGCCGCTCTTTTCCATAATCTGCATAGCCGGCAAACCGCCGCCATTTTCTAGGTAGCGATTAAGCTTTTCCTGCAAGTTAGGGCGGCGCGGATAATACATCATGCCGAAAGTATCGCCTTGCTTAATACCGGCAAGTTCTTTAGCTTTTTGGAGCGCTTTTTCAAACCCGCCCAATTCATCAACCAAGCCGACTTTAACCGCGTCTTGCCCAAGCCAAACTCTGCCGCGGGCAAGCTTATCCATTTGTTCATCACTTAAATTACGAGCTTTGGCAACTTTACCGGTAAAATCTTTGTAAACATTATCAAGCGAACGGTTAAACACTGCTTTTTCCGAGGCATTGAACTTGTGATTGGCACTCAAAACACCGGAGTTTTTACCATATTTTATTTCGCCCCAGTTTATATCAAGTTTTTTCCATAATTCGCTAAGCACCATTTTACCGCCCAACACGCCTACCGAGCCGGTAACAGTCGCCGGTTCCGCCACAATATAATCGCCGGCAATCGCCACAAAATATCCGCCGGAAGCCGCATAATCGCCCATTGAAACCACAATCGGCACGCTCTTCCATTTTTTAAACCGATTTAAGGCGTACCAAATTTCTTCTGAGGCAACATAACTGCCTCCCGGACTGTTAATCCGCACAATTAAAGCCTTAATATTTTTATATTTGCTCAATTCTTTTAACTGCGCCACCACGGTTTCAGAACCAAGCATAGCCTCGCGCATCGGAGCATTGGTACTGGTACCGCTGTCAATAGTGCCTTCCAACACCAACATAGCAACCAACGGAATATTGTCTTGTTCATAATCGTTTATGGTTGACATATAGTCTTTGATTGAAATTGATTTAGCCTGATAGCGGCGTTCCAAAAAGCTGGTCATTTCCTGCTTATAGCCGATTTTATCAATCAATCCCGTTTCCAACGCATCACCGGCGAAAATCGGGGCTTTATCAATTAAATTTTTCACCCTTTCCGTGCTCAAGTGCCTGTTTTCGGCAATACCTTCAACCAACTGATTAAACAAACTGCCTCCAAGCTTGGAAAGTTCTTCTTTATAAGCGGGGGTAAACCCTTTGCTGACAAGCGAGGCAACCGCGGTTTTATATTCATAACGAGTATAAAATTCCGGTTCAACTCCAACTTTATTCAAAATACCCTTAAAAAACGGAACTTCAATGTTCACGCCGGTCATACCGATATCACCGCCTGATTGAAGCCAAATTTCATCAAAATATGTTGCCAAATAATATTCTTTGGTTCCCTGTCCGAATGAACCCATAGTGTTTGAAAATATATGAGCCTCTTTACCTTTGCTCTTAAAATAAGATATTGCCTGCGAAACATCTTGCATTTGTGCCAACCCTAAAGGCGACATATTCACGGTTGCCGAAATGGCTTTAACCCTGTCGTCATCGGCCGCCGTATTAATCGCCCGCACTAAGTCAAACACTGAGTACACTGATTTATCGGCAAACTCGGCAAAAAAATCATCGCTTCTGAGCTCGGCATAATTATCATCAAAATTAATTTCCAACACCGCGGAATCCGGAATAGTAACTGTTCTTGAGCGAGGGCTGATAATGCTTAAAACCCCGAGTAAAATTAAAATAAATACCACCCCGAAAACGGCAAAGGCATACACTATTGTTTTCAACAAAAGTCTGATGCCTATTTTTTTACGTTTATCCATATCTGCATACAATGTATTCATTCCGACCTCATTCATTGTTTTCAAGTAATTGTTTTACAAAAACCGGCAAAGTCTGCCCGCTTTTACCGTAAATATGCTCATCAAACAAATAATTATTTGATGTATTTTCTAAATTAAACTCCATAGTGTGTGCGCCATGCGCCTTAGCGACTTTGACAAATCCGGCGGCAGGATAAACCACGCCTGAAGTTCCGACAGAAATAAACAAATCACACTCATTAAGCAAGCGTTCAACTTCATTCATGCACAGCAAAGATTCGCCGAAAAACACAATATTCGGCTTCATCATACCGGCAACGCCGCAGTTAGAACACACTGTTTGCGTATCAACATCGCCCCATGTTTCCAAAATATGCCCGCAATTTAAGCAAACCGCCTGATTAATTTGCCCATGGATATGATAAACCTTTTTGCTTCCGGCTTTTTCATGCAAAGTATCAACATTTTGGGTAACAATGCTGACATTACCGCTATATTTTTGTTCCAATTCCGCCAATGCCAAATGCGCGGCGTTCGGCTTTGCCGCCAAAAGCTCCGGCTTCATTTCATTATAAAAGTCATGCACATATTCCGGATTTTTTGCAAAGGCTTCAATCGTCGCCACATCTTCAACTTTGTGATTATTCCACAGCCCGTTGCTGCTCCTGAAAGTTGCCAACCCCGATTCTGCCGAAATTCCGGCGCCGGTCAGCACCAATATATTATGATATTGTTTATCCATCATCTATCCTCTTGATATTAACATACTTATTTTTTTATCCCGAGGCAAGCAATTAATCAAATTAATAAAAAGTATTTCAAAGGTATCGCCAACTCTTCTCTATGGAAGGATGCCGAAGACGGGGTGGTCTTTTGCAACTTATGCACACCCCGGACTCGTAAATATTGCAAAAAAAAAACGCGAGCTAAAATCTTCTCAAAACCAACTTTTGAGGAGATTTTAGCTCATGAATACACAATCCGGACGTTCAATGGTTGAAATGTTAGGGGTACTCGCGATTATCGGGGTTTTGAGCGTTGGCGCTATTTCCGGTTATAGCAAAGCTATGTTCAAGTACAAACTTAACAAACACTCTGAACAGATGAACACGGTAATTAATGCTGTTGCCCGCAACGTACATAGCTTTGATAACATCAAACAAGATGAAACTTCTTTAACTTCATATTTTATCAAAATGGGTGAAATCCCGACTGAAATGATAAAAACAAACAACAATAACTATGTATATGATATTTTCGGACAGCAGTGGCAGATATACTATAGCGAAGGTTTAATATATTTACTCTCATATAGTGAAAACGGTTCATCATTTTTATCTTCAAACTCTTCTGACAGTCTGGCAATTTGCCAAAACATTTTAACTACCTCTAAAGAAAATTCTGATAATATACTCGTAATTGCGGCGACTTTAGGCGAGAGCACTAATCGCTTATATGGTGATAAATATTGTTCTAGTAATGAAAAATGCCTTAAAAACTTAGCTTTAGACGATATCTATACTTTCTGCGCTGAAAACACAAAAGGCGGCATAGCGCTATTTGCTATTACTTGGCAACGCTAGCAACTGCTTTAAAAAATGAAAAAGCACACGTTTCACAACGTATGCTTTTGGGTTAAGACCTAAGACCAGGAAGGATTATACTTCGTAAAAATCCTCCACCGGAATTTTCAAGACTATTTTTTTGACATGGGTTGATCCGTTCACCGCCATACCCGGCATGTGTGCGAGGTCTGGACCGATGATGCAGGCTTCGCCGGCACGAAGAAGGACAGTATCTTTGACCTCTCCGGTCATGAACATGATGTCCTTTGTCTCATCGTACTCCTGCTCTACCTGAAACTCGTCCGTGATAGGAGCGAAGTGGATGAGTTCTGTACCGGACACGATGATTTGAACGTCCACCATTTTACGATGCGCCTCAAAGCGAGAGGTGAGTTTTGTCTCATACTCTTCCGCATTTGCGAACCGTCCACCGTCAAAATCGTAACGCTTAGGGACGAAATTCTCCATGAGTCTCTCAACAAGTTGTAGCATATCTGCCGGAACTTGACCTTGCTTAGCAAGGATTTTTACATTCAAGCTATCCATAAAAATAAAATTTGCAATTATGCTTATACCGCGTATGGACTTTTTTGTCAATATATTTTTGCAGAAATCAGGCAATTTTATTTATATTCGTAAATTTTATGTCAAAAATTACCTGATTATTAAAAAAATACTCTTGACAAGCCGCGTTTAATGGCGTATACAACACTCACTTTTACATCGCGGGGTAGAGCAGCCCGGTAGCTCGTCAGGCTCATAACCTGAAGGTCGTTGGTTCAAATCCTTCCCCCGCAACCAATAAAACTAAAATACGCCCGTTCGTAAGAATGGGTGTGTTTTTGTTTTAAATGTGTTGCAAGGAGTTGAACCAACGAAAAAAGTTGGTTCACTACAAGCGAAAGGCAGGAGCAACATTAGCCGATTAGTACAGCATAATTACATCAACCGGAGAAAAAATGAATAATATAAGAAAAGCCACAATCAATGATGCTTCAATTATTGCAGAGATAAGTATTGATAGTTGGAAAAGTGCTTATAAAGGGCTCTTGCCGCCCAAATTGTTGCTAAACAGAAAAGCCGATAAAAAAAGAATAACCGCTTGGAAAGATAATATCGCTAATAGCGATTATACCGTATTGGTTTATGAACAAAACAAAGTTTGCGGCTATTTATGGGCAGGTAAAAAAAGAGATAAAAT
Source organism: uncultured Alphaproteobacteria bacterium (assembly GCA_902464275.1). Classification (GTDB taxonomy): domain Bacteria; phylum Pseudomonadota; class Alphaproteobacteria; order RF32; family CAG-239; genus CAAFZY01. The sequence goes on from CABQIK010000007.1 coordinate 71,033, forward strand.
TGATATTCCTTATGAAATATATGCCATATACGTTAGTCCGCAATACCAAAGATTAGGGATTGGACAAGCTCTAATCAATGAATATAAAAAATTAATCAACAATCAGCCGTTTTATTTATATATGTTAAAAGGGAATGTTCCCGCCTCTGCTTTTTATAAAAAGATGGGAGGAAAAGAAAACGTATATTACAATAAAAAAATTTCTGTTAACGAATATACCATTGAAGAAGAAATTTATATTTTTGAGTAATAAAAATTCGTTTATTGATGGCAAAAAGCGCTATATCTATTTTATGGTAATGCTTGGATTATCTTCTTGGTTTGCAATTATTATTCTCCTGCCACCGGAAAAATACATAATAAACTTTTCCAAATCATAATCATCTTCATATGAATCAACAACAAGTGATATATCTTCTAACTCTGAATCAATCATAAAATCAAAGATATGAGAAATATCGTTATATACGTTAGTATCATTATAACCGGGTTTCCATTCCGTAATATTAACATCTTTGGTTGAAAAAAGATTTAAATAATTATGGCTGTTTAATGATACATCATATTGATATGAGCCATAAATTTTAATTTTTAAAAACTGATTATCAAAAACAAAACCGAAATCTTCAAAATAAACCTTCCGATAATTATCAAACATAACCGGACAATCGCTTGTAAATTCAGTATGCCAAATGCTTTTATTAACAATGTATTTTAGTTTTTTCCCGACTAAAGCTTGTTTTAATTCAGGCAAAACATTTTCCAATTCTCTTGCATCAGCAGATACATCTTTTTTGAGCGGAACATCTATCTTTTTGCTGTCATCAATCTTAATTTCAACACACATATTAAATCCTTTTATGATTGTGCTAATTGTAAAACATAAATCTCTCAAACGCAAGAAAATATCTGTAAAGTTATTACCCGACACTTTAATCTGCATGCTGAGTGTATCAGCCACTTGCACAACAAATATAAACAGTGATTTTTGCCTTTTATATAAACCCATCTATACCGATTACACCAACGACACTCCCGAAACCATCAGGCAAATTGATAGAAATAATATTGTTTATGAGGAAATGTGCGAGGAATAAATTATTCAGTTAAGATTACATTATTAATAAAATTTCGCACGGTTTCTCTGTCTACGTGTAATTTTTTGGCAATAGCTGTTTTGCTTTCTCCGTTAGCTAACAACTTTTGTATAATAGATTCCTTGCCTGAAAGTTTTAAATATGAGCTTTTTGTGCCATAAGGTCTACCAAGAATTTTCCCGGAAGCACGTCTCGCGGCTAAAGCTTCTTTTGTGCGCTGACTTATTAAATTTCGCTCTAATTCAGCTGTTAGCCCAAATGCAAAAGCTAATATTTTCCCCTGAATTCCTGCATCTAAGCGATAATTGTCTTTTATGGTCCAAATGTTAGCACCGATGTTCATACAATGGTTTAATATTCCCATTATTTGTAATAAATCTCTTCCCAATCTAGACAATTCACTGGTAATAAGCATATCTCCTTTTTTAATCCTTTTTATAAGTTTGCCTAATTTCCTTTTTTGTAAATCTTGGCGAGAGCTGATAGTTTCAATTATCCACTCATTAATTTCAATATTTTGATGTTTTATAAATTTTTCGATTTCATAACGCTGATTTTCTGTCGTTTGTTTATCTGTGCTAACTCTAATGTATCCATAAATCATTTCTTCTCCTTTCGATTCTTTAGAGAAGAACATTATTCATAAAAAACGCGGGAAATAAACGACCATATAAATCCAGCGGCGGAAAGATGGTTTATAATGAAGTCCTAAAGCGAGAAATACCAGATGGATGGGAAGTAAAACATCTTTCTGATTATTTTTCCTTAATCAAAGACGGTACGCATAATCCTCCCAAAAGAGTTATGGAAGGAATACCATTGTTAACAGGAACAATGTTTGATGAGATGTTCTTGAATTACAAAGAAACTACGTATATATCGCGTAATGATTATGAAAAGATACATAAGTATTATCAGCCACAAATAGATGATATTATTATCACCAAAATAGGAACTGTCGGGAAAATTAATATTTTAACTATGTGTGATTTGCCAATTGCAATTCACTGTAATAGCGCGATATTAAGGACTTTAAATAAAACAAATACGCTTTTTGTTTTATTTTTACTGAAATCACAAGAATTCAAAAAACACTTAAGAAAAAAGATGTCAAAAACAATTCAAGAGTATATAAATTTAGAACAGCTTTCAAATGTAGATGTTATATTTCCTTCCCTTGAAATACAAAACAAATATTCTATCTGTGTAGCTCCAATATATGAAAAATTAAATATTATACGAGAAGAAAATACCATTTTAACAAACATCAGAGACTTTTTGTTACCACTACTCATGAATGGACAAGTTAGTGTGCAGAACTAATTATGACCTGTCCGTTCATCAATAACGGAAGCAAAAAGTTTCTTAACTTACTCAAGTGTTGATTCTCCATATTGTTATTTACAATTCTTTTGAAATAGCAACTAAATTTTTTATTATATTTATTTA
>CABQIK010000008.1 GCA_902464275.1 uncultured Alphaproteobacteria bacterium
TTTAACAAACGCCATCAGCTCCGGCACACCCAAAGCCTTCATCGCCGGTAAATCCGCGCTTAAATTAAGACCTGACAAATATTCAATCTCTTTTAACGCGCCCTGGTTTATCATTTTATCAAAACGCAAATAGCAACGCTCGTCAAGTTCTTCAACCGGCGGACAAATTTTAATTACCGTAAATTTTGCTTCCGGCAGTTTTTTTATCATCGGTATTTGGTGCCACTCGCTTAACGCCTTGCCGGTATGGAACCAAACTTCATACGCGCGCCGCAAACGCGTGGTGTCATTAACGCTTAGCCGCGCCGCCATCTGCGCATCAACTGATTTTAACAAATTATGTAGGTGTAAATTACCATGCTTTTTTATAATTTCCGCCACTTGCTCGCGAATATCAGCCGGAGTTTCCGGTATCGGGGTGGTGCCGTTAATCAAGTTGTCTAAATACAAGCCGGTTCCGCCGACCACCACCGGAGTTTTGCCTTCGCCCCAAAGCTGCTTTATCACTTCCGCGGCGCGGTTAAGCCAATCAACCACATTACCCCGTACCTGCGGTCCATACATTTCAAACAAATAATGCGGCACAAGCTGCCGTTCCGCTTCATCCGGGCAAGCTGAAATTATCGGCATATATTTATAAACCTGCATAGAGTCGGCGTTAACCACCGCGCCATGCAAAAAATTTGCCGCGTCAACCGCAAGCGCCGATTTGCCGGAAGCGGTCGGCCCCGCGATTACAATTACTTTATTTTCCGACACGTTGCGTTCTCCACTAACTTTTTGCATAATTCCGGATACGAAATTCCCGCGTATTTTGCCTGCTCCGGCACCAATGAAAGCGGCGTCATTCCGGGGTTGGTATTAATTTCCAAAAACACCACGCCGTCTTTATCATTATACCTGAAGTCAGAGCGCGAAACGGTATTGCACCCCAAAAGCTTATGGATTTTTTCCGCATATTCCATTGCGTTTTTTGCGACGCGCTCATCAATTTCAGCCGGCAGAATATGCATTGTCTCCCCATTGGTGTATTTGGCGTTATAATCATAAAACCCTTTAACCGGACGCAATTCTGTCACTCCGCAAGCTTTGCCGTCAATCACCGCCACCGTAAGCTCTTTACCGGCAATATATTTTTCCGCAAGCAGCTCGCATGCCTCATCATCGTAACAAACTTTGCTTTCGTCTTTTTTGTTTTTAACAATAAAAACACCCACGCTTGAACCGTCGCTTTGCGGTTTTATCACATACGGAAAATCCATACCCGCACCGCGTTTTTTAAACTCGCCATAAGTCAAAACCCGATAATCGGCAGTTTTAATCCCGTTCAAACGGCAAATTTCTTTGGTGAGCAGCTTGTTCATACCTAAAAATGAGGCAGCCAAGCCTGAATGCGTATACGGAATTTGCAACATATCCAAAAATCCCTGAATCTCGCCGTCTTCGCCCCAATTTCCGTGCAAAGCGTTAAACACCGCGTCAGGTTTTTGCTCTTGCAAAACTTTCAAAAACTCCGGCACTGAAGTTAAATCATGTTCAATAACATCATACCCGCATTGACGCAAGGCTTCCGCCGCGCCCTTGCCGCTGACCAGACTAACCTCGCGCTCGGCTGAAAACCCGCCGGATAAAACTAAAATTTTTTCAGGCATCATTTTTTCCTTTATTCTTGCAAATTTTTTGTTAGTATAGCCTCAAACTTTTAAGAAAGCATAAAACAATGAAAAATATCGCCGTTTTTTTACTTTTTATCTGCCTGTTGCCCTCTGCCGCCTTCAGCGCCGGAGTTGAGCACCGCTTAAACGTGCGTATCGGCTTTTTTGACGCCGCGCGGGTTAACATGAATTATGACCTTGCCGGCAACAAATACAATTTTTCTTCCGCGGTTTCCACCGCCGGCACTTTTGGCGATTTATATGAGTTTAACGCCTCATATTCTTCTTCCGGCCTCTTCAAAAAGGATAAAGTTATCACCAAAGATTATAACTACGTTACCAAAAACAAATCGCATACCCGCACCAAACAACTGGTGTTTGATAAAAACGGCGTTATCAGCCACCGCCTGAGCACCAAAGACGGCGACCCCAAGCGCGTTAACATAACTCCGCCCGCCGCTCCCTTTGATGCGTACGATATGCAAACCGTATTTGCCGTTTTAACCCGCCAGATTATTAACAACAAATTCTGCGCCATGGAAAAAACTATCTTTGACGGCAAAAAAACTTATAAAATCGTTATTCGCGATGAAGGCAAAGAATTATTAAATGACTCTGAAATCACCTATAACGGCGATTCGCTTAAATGCTCCATGCACGTTACCGCGCTTGACGATGATGGCGACAATGATTTATTATGGAGCACAACTTCCGACCGACCGGTTTATTTTTGGATTTTACAAGACAAAGCTTCCGGCCTGCCGTATTTAGCTAAAATTGAAATAAAAACAACCCCGTTGGGCAAACTTAAAGCGTACACCACCGCTATTGTTGCAAAGGATTAACATCATGAAAAAATCAGAACTTTTACTTCCTGCCGGTTCATTAGTCAAATTAAAAACCGCCATCATGTACGGTGCCGATGCGGTTTACGCCGGCACTCCCGATATGAGCCTGCGCACCCAGTCAAAATTTTCGCTCTCTGACATTGAAGAAGGCATCAGTTTTGCCCACGACAACGGTAAAAAAATTTATTTAACCCTCAATTTGTATATTCATAATGAAGAGGCCGCCAAACTTCCGCAATTTACTGAAACTTTGCGCGCGCTTAAACCGGACGGCGTTTTAATTGCCGATCCAGGAGTGTTTTATTATCTTAAAGAACATGCGCCCGAATTGAACCGTTTTGTTTCAACCCAAGCCAATATATGCTCTTCGCAAACCGTTAAATTTTGGCAGTCCATGGGCGCCAAACTCTGCGTGTTAGGTCGTGAGGTCACCTTTGCCGAAATGAAGCAAATTCGTAATGACTGCCCCGATATTTTGCTTGAAACCTTTGTGCACGGCGCTATGTGCATGTCATATTCCGGCCGTTGCTTAATTTCAAACTTTTTAGCCGACCGCAGCGCCAACAAAGGCAAATGCGCTCACTGCTGCCGTTGGCACTACAAACTGCACCTGCGCGCCAAAGACGGCACCATTAAAGAAGTTGAAATTAATCAAGACAACAAAAACGCCTTTGATTTTTTAATTGAAGAAGACTTCCGCCCCGGCGAATATTATGAAGTGGTTGAAGACGAGCACGGCGGTTATTTGTTAAACTCTAAAGACATGTGTTTAATGCCGCGCTTAAACGAGATTTTGGGCATCGGTATGGATTCGCTTAAAGTTGAAGGCCGCAATAAAACCGAATATTATGCCGGCACGGTTGCCCGCGCTTATCGTCAGGCCATTGATGACTACTACAAAAACCCCGCAGAATGGGATTACACCAAATATATGCCGGATTTATACACTCTGCAAAACCGCGGCTATTGCCTTGGTTTCCATGACGGCAAACTCACCAATGTCAGCCAAAATTATGAATACACCCGCACCATGGGCGAATGGCTGTTTGCCGGTTCTATTACCGAGTGGCAAGGTGATGACGCCATATTTGAAGTTCGCAACTACATCAACGGCGGCGAATATATTGACTTTTTAATTCCGAACGGTCTTAACAATCTGCGCCTGACCTTAAATCAGTTTGAAGACGCGGAAACCGGCGAAATTACTCCCCGCGTATCTGCCGGACAAGGCAAAAAAATCCGCATTAAACCGGAACAGTGGGGCAAACCGATAGCCGAAGTTAAGCGCCTGTTGCCGCAATATGTAATTGCCCGCAAACCGGTGGAGCTCCAAGGCGAAAATAAAGAGCTGTACGAGCGCAAACTTAATGAGTTTAATACCCTGTGCGAAGGCAACCTTTAGATAACGGCGCATTAGCAAACACTGCAAAAACAGTCATTATTTTTGTACTTTAATCGTAAAGTCAAGCGTAGGCGCGTTGCGGTAACCTGCTTTCATGCCGCTTATACGCATACGCAAGCCGTCAACCTCATTGCACACAAACGGCGATAAAAAGGTTAAACTACCGACATTAACCACTGTGCCTTCCTTAAAAGTAAGGTTATTTTTAATCAGCGATGAACCGTAAACTTTGCGCTCCGCCGAACCGCCCGCACGCGAAAAATAGATTTTTGTTTGTTCAAATGCTTTTTGCCAATTTTTTTCACCGGCTTGCGCCACTTTATAAATATTCAGACTAATTTTTATATCTTTTATTTTATTGCCCGAAACACATAACGGAGCGCTCGGCATCATATTGCCGATATCTAAAACCGCCTCAAGCTGATTATCCTGATTATATGCTTTAATTGATGAGCCGCTCATTTGCACTTCCCAATCGCGATTTTCCGATTGCGCCGTAAAATTGCCATCGGTCTGATTTGACAATCCGGTAAAACCGCACAAACCCCACAAGGCCACCAACAAAAAAGATACTTTTTTCATTTTATTTTCCTCATATTTTGCTATTACGTTTAATGTAATCGTAAAAATCTAACTCTGCAACAAAAAAAACGAACCGGAATTTCCGATTCGTTTTTTAAACAATTCAGCAGTTTAATATTTAACTACCATATAAACTGATTCTTTCTGATAGCAATATGAAATCCGCTCCGGATTGTGAATCGTATAAGACTCGTACCTATTATCCTTATTGTCAATCAGCCATGCAAAACAATGGCTCAGGCAAGGGACATCGGCTGCCTTCAGCATATAATCAAGCTGAGACAAAGCCCTATTGACGATTAGCGATTCTTCCTTGGTTAAAAGTTGCAAACCAAGTTCTTCCGCCTTTTCTTTAACCGCTTCAGATGGCGCGTAAGCGGCACTGGCCCCGGCCAATACCAAATCGGCAGTAAGGGCAATTCCGCGAAACTTGCGAGACCTTTCCAGCACAAACATCGGTGTGCCGATAAAATGCTCCTTAACCTTGGCTTTAATCTGCGCCGGCGTTGCGTTGTTCGGCACCTGCACAAATTCGCCCAAATTGTCAAATACAAAATGCTTGCCTAAAATCGGCCATTCCGGAGTAAGCAAGCGGTCTTGCATCATTCTATACATCTGCGCATCGTTTGATTTGTTATCATCGGCAGGCTTAACAAGTTTTGACCAAAAGCCATAAACATCGTGCCATGAAGCATAACGTACTGCCATTTTCATTAAGGCGGTTATTTTATGTTCAGACTTGTCCGTTTTTTCCATACGGAGAAGCCAATTATGAATTTGTTTGTACATAACTATAAAAATTAATTATACGGTTTATGACTAAAAGCATAACCCGTTTTGCCAAAAATGCAACATAAAAAAACACAAAAAAACGAACCGGAAAATTCCGACTCGTTTTTTTGCAAGACCAAACTTTCTGCCGATATTATTCAGCGTCAGCTTTTTTAGATTTTTTAGCTTTCTTTTCAGCCTTAGGAGCCTCTTCAGCCGGAGCGGAAGCAGCAGCTTCAGCGGCAGCGGCGGCAGCTTTTTCAGCGGCAACGCGAGCCAAATCAGCGGCGCCTTTGGCATTAACATCACGGTCTACCAATTCAATGATAGCCATCGGTGCGCAGTCACCATAACGGAAACCGGCTTTAACAACGCGGGTATAACCGCCGTTGCGATCTTTGTAACGCTCGGCCAAAGTAGAGAAAAGCTTAGAAACAACTTCATTATCGCGCAAGAAAGCCAAAGCCAATCTGCGGCTGGTCAAATCGCCTTTTTTAGCGTATGAAATCATATTATCGGCAAAAGTTCTCAATTCTTTGGCGCGCGGCAGAGTAACGTTAATCTGCTCGTGGGTCAATAAAGCGTTAGTCAGATTAGAAAACAAAGCTCTGCGCTGACTTTTCGGCATATTAAATCTTTTATGTTTATCACCATGTCTCATGTTAAATTCCTTTCTTTTCTCAAATGCTTTGATGGGCAAAGCGGATAAAACTTGTTGTCTTTACCACGGAAACCGCAAGCGGTTCATGCATAAAGAACTATTCAGAAACAAGCTTGTAACACAATAAATTTTGCTTTGCAAGCAGAATCTTCAGCCGATATTAACTTTTTAGGTTTAATTTAAGTATTATTTTCAGTTGCTCAAGGCAAAAAAATAGTTTATACTATTATATATGTAAAAATTCTGAGGAGATTCGCAATGCCGTTTTATGCTCTTTTAGTTTTGCTTGGCGTAATATTCAACGCCGCAAACGCCAACGCTGCCCTTTGTGTTGAAGACAACACCACAAAGTGCAAGCAATTAGGATACACCGAAAGCTCCTGCAAATACGGAGGCGTTGCCTGCCTGTATGACAAGTCATTATGGTATTGCGCCACCTGGTCTTGTTCAGACGGGCGTTATTCTTCCTCATCTTTAACCAATCATGACTGCCTTGAGGTCAGCTACAAAGGCCTCACCTGCTACGATTGCCAACCAAAATTTGTTTGCGCCGACGGCACCTATGAAACGGAAGAGCTTTGCGTTGCCAACACCAACAAAACTTGCGTAATTAATTCTGAGGGCTGCTATGCGCCTAAAACCAGTAACTGCCCGTCAGGTCAGTATGAAAGCTCTGAAGAATGTATTGCTGAAAACAAATCAGCCAAAAAATGTGAACAAGACAATGCTACAAAGTGCTACAAACCTGTATTTTCAAAACTCTGCCCAATCGGCGAGTATGAAACCATGGACGAGTGCAAAAAGCAACTTGGCGTACGAATTTGTAAATATAATGATAAAACAGGGTGTTACTTTAGTGATTTAACACCGGCTGATACTTGCACAGATTACAATTTAACCGCTTGCCCATCGCAAGCCGATTGTAGTCAATGCACTTATAATGGTGTCACCAAGCATAAATTCAAAAATTGCAAGAGTGGATTCTACAACACCGGCACCGAATTAAATCCGACTTGCACCAGTTGCTCATCGGCTAATGTAAATATACAACAACTTAGAACTATGGCGAACATGTCATTCTTAAATTGCTGTGAAAATGGTAGCGGGTATTGCCGCAGGGATCTACAATGCAAGTCAAATATGTATGGAGCATGGGATGATGGATGTATAGACGCATTCCAAGAAGAGATTGATGATGATACTCTGGATACGGCTTATAAAAGAGCCCAAGCTGCCTGCAAAAAAACTTTGCAATCCATTGTTGATCAAATTGATGACTTTAATGAAAAATGCCCTGATTATAAGGTCAACAATACGGTAAAACCCGATACTTTGTGCGGAGATGTTGCTGTTAATGGTCGGAGAGGACTTGCCCAAGATACGGGCGATGATTACCCTGTCGGATGTTTTTAACACCCGTTAGCCGTATACATACAAAAAATCCGCTTAAATAAGCGGATTTTTTTTGCGTCAGGAGATTACTTAAAAGAGAGGCTCCTCATCGCTCACCCTCTCGCAGATGTAGTCAGGCACAATTCCTTCGTCCTGATACGCCAGCCCGACGACATTTGCCATCGTAACCTCGCGTCCTCGCTCTTTCAAGGTGTACTCGGTCATACCGCCCTCAATCACGAGGCAAGATTTTATTCCGGCACGCTGAGCACCCAGAATATCAGTCCGCAATGTATCGCCGACCATCAGCGCCTTCTCTTTTGGAACGTCTAAGCCGCGCAGCGCGACATTGTACATTCCTGAACCTGGTTTGCCGAAAATCACGGTATTGCCGCCAAGTTGGTTATACACTTTGCAGATAAGCCCGGCGCGAACGACGAAACGACCGCCCTCGTTGGCGCGATAGTCCGGGTTAGCGCATACCATCGGCAACCCTGATTTCAGACATTTCGCAATTTTCGGGATAAAGTCCTCTAAGACTATTCTGTCTTCACCATTAATCTGCGGAACTCCGCAGTAAATGAAGTCAGCATCGTCCAGATTGTCCACCACTGAATACTCAGTGCCTTTGAACATATCCGGGAGTTTGTCTTCCGGACGGCCAAAGTTGGCGGTACCGAAGACATACATCTTTTTACCATGAACCGGAAGTTTGCCGCGGCGGACAACCTCAGAGGCATATTCACCTGACGTTAAAATCTTGTCATAGTGAACGCCTTTGAGCAGACCTTTTGTGGCATACTTGTTCTCAGACGCGGCGGACGAAGCGGACGAATTGGAAAGTATGATGATAGTCTTGCCCATCTCTTTCAACCTTTCCATTTGCCTCAGAACTGACTTGCTGATTCCCTGCCCGAACGTGATAACTCCATAGTTATCAAACAGAAGAACGTCAAAGTTCTCTGCAGATTCAAAAAAACTAGTCATAATACATAAATTTAGCACTTATGATAATATCATATCCAAAATTTTTGTCAAGTTCTTTGCCGAAATTTTATTGTTACAACTTATACACAGCGCGGACTCGTAAATATTGCAAAAAAAAACGCGAGCTAAAATCTTCTTAAATTTAATAATTTGAGGAGATTTTTTATTATGAAATCAGAAAACGGTCGTTCTATGGTGGAAATGCTTGGCGTATTAGCAATAGTCGGAGTGCTCAGCGTCGGGACGATTGCCGGATATTCAAAGGCGATGATGAAATATCGGCTTAATCAATACAGCCAAGCTATCAGTATGTTGGTTAATAACGTGCTGTCAATCAAAGAGCAGTTGCAACACAAACCGGATACCTCAACTTATTTCAACACACTCTTATATAAGCTTAATTTGGTGCCTGACGGCATTATTTACAATGAAAATTCTATATATTTACACGACAGGTGGTTTAATAATAGCATTTTGGTTGTTTATAACAATAGCAAATATACCGGTGCTAACGGCAACACATATAATTTTGATATGGGATTTATCCGCTTTGATTTTTCACGAGCTTCGCAGCAAGGTTCAGAAGTTTGCCATACCGCTATTACCGCCATCAAAGAGAATGCCGGCAACATTGAATATTTGCAACTGCTGCAATATAGCGACAGCGATAACACTAGCGAATATTCCGACCAAATATTGGCTAAAGAATTACAACTCATAACTCTAAACCGCATTGACCAATTATGCAATCAATGCACCAACTACGAAACTTGCGGTCTATTAGTGGCCTGGAAATAGATTGCTTAAAAGGCAATGGTAATGTTGCATCTGCGATTTTTATCACAAGAATCGCAGATGTTTTTTACGTCTTCCAAACTCATGGAGCTTAAACAGGCATTTTCACCGCCGCAATAATCATCGCCGTAGTATTCTATCTGTTCAGAAGCTCCTTCACGATAAACATAGCCAACAAGCAAATGTTCTCTTAATGGCAAAACAAGACCTTTAAATATTTCAAAGCACGTATTGCCGGCAAAAGCTAAAGAAACCATTTGATTGTTTTCATTTTTAGAAAGACCTCCTAACATTATATCCACGACTATGACATGACTGTTATCATTACGTTTTGAGGCGCCGATAAAAGGATTTATCCAGTTGCCATAACTATCAGCGATAACATCTTTGCCGTTAGAACCCTGTCCCTTTAAAAATTTCCAATTTGCCGGTAGCAAATTTATTTTTGTAATAGCGTTGCTCAATGTTGTATAAGTCGGCTCTTCATTAAAACTGTAATAATATTCCATTAGGCCGCCGATAAACATATTGTAGTCACCTATCATTTTGTTAATTTTATATTTTTCCATTGCCTTGGAATATCCTGCAATCGCCCCGACGGATAAGACGCCGATGATAGCGAGCACGCCAAGCATCTCCACCATACTTCTGCCATTTTCTGATTTCATAATAAAAAATCTCCTCAAATTGTTGCATTTAAGAAGATTTTAGCTCGCGTTTTTTTTTTGCAATATTTACGAGTCCGCGCTGTGCATAAGTTGTATTTAAATCCGCAATTTTAAAATTCCCCTTTATGGAGTGTACCGGCCTTTTAAAATTCCCCTCTATGGAGTCGCCGCTATCTTTTAAAATTCCCCTCTATGGAGGGGTGCCGAAGGCAGGGTGGTTACATGACTATTTTGCAACATATTAAATGCTTGTTTTATATTACAAAAATTATAAATTAAATATAATTTCAAACCTTATATTTTCACCACCCCGTCGGCTATCGCCGCCACCCCTCCTCGGGATGAGAATTTTTATAGCGGTTGTCGCACCTCCACGAAATTAATATTGCGGTTACCACCATCTATGTACGGAAATAAAATTGCCGCAGTCCTGGCACACGCGACATTACCTTCCACCCTTAAATAGTTCTTCACGGCTTTGTTTTAATCTTTGTGCAAAATCTTTAAGATACTCCTCCGACCGACCGTTTCTCCGCGCCCATTGTATTTTAAGATTATCAATTTCTTCCAATTCTTTAAGCTCTTCTTCAGGGGTGAGTTCTTTTTCAATGTACGGATTTTTATGATTAATCAGCTCAAACTGTAATTGCAAATCATTGCGATAGGTCTCAATATCTTTTAGGCCTAAACCTTCTTCTTGCATTTTTTGGTACCAATCCTGCAGGTTGGTAAACACAACTCCGTCATCTTCAGCGTATAATTTCAGACCGCTTTTGTGCTCCCCGGTGCGGTCATCAGCGTTAAATTGCCAGTTTTGCTTAAAGCGTTGATAATCTTGTTTTACTTGCTTGCTGTTTTTATAATTTTTTATTTCAACATTAAAATCCATATTACCCTCCACTTTAAGTATCTGTTAAAGCGTTTATACCTTATTTTTGCATTCCTGTCAAAATTTTTTATATAAACCAACCTCACTCTTAATTGCAAACGCAAAAACAATAACCGCTAATCGTCCGGAGAAATAAAAAGATACGCAGAAAGCCTTGTTACATTTAGCCGCAAAAAAGTTCGGATATTGAGTCAGATACAAAGAACCCTCTGTTGTGCGGTGTACTAATAGTTACATAAACAACAGAGGGTTCAAGTAGATGACCAATAGACGAACTTTTTAGAAGTGGTCGTCACATTTTTTAATCAACTCTTCAATATTCTCCGGCGGCCAACCAGGGGTGTCCATACCAAGGTGAATACCCATTTTAGCCAATACTTCTTTGATTTCATTCAAAGACTTACGACCAAAGTTCGGAGTGCGAAGCATTTCGGCTTCAGTTTTCTGAACAAGGTCACCGATATAAACGATGTTATCATTTTTAAGGCAGTTAGCAGAACGAACTGAAAGTTCAAGTTCTTCAACTTTCTTAAGCAAATTGCGGTTAAACGGCAATTCTTCTTTAACATCTTCAACTTCATTTTCCGGTTCATCAAAGTTAATGAACGGTTTGAGTTGGTCTTGCAAAATGCGAGCCGCAAAAGCAACTGCGTCTTCCGGAGTAACCACGCCGTTGGTTTCAACAATCATAGTCAGTTTATCATAGTCGGTAATTTGACCGACACGGGTGTTTTCAACTTTATATGAAACTTTTTTAACCGGTGAAAAAATAGAATCAACGGCAATTAAACCAATCGGCGCGTCAGCCGGTTTGTTTTGACTTGCCGGAACATAACCTTTACCGGTATCAACGGTCAATTCCATAGAAATTTTTGCACCTGCATCCAAGTTACAAATAACATGGTCTGGGTTCATAATTTCAACATCATGACCGGTTTCAATCATAGCTGCGGTAACCGTGCACGGACCTTCAGCATTAAGTGTCATAATTTTTTGACCTTCATTGTGAACGGCAACAGCCAAGCCCTTAACGTTCAAAACAATGTCGGTAACATCTTCCCGTACGCCCGGAATAACTGAAAATTCAAGCAACACGCCGTCAATTTTGATAGCTGTTACAGCGCCGCCCTGTAATGATGAGAGCAAAACTCGTCTCAAGGCATTGCCCAAAGTCAAGCCGAAACCTCTCTCCAGGGGTTCTACCACTATCTTAGCTTTATTTCCGCCTTCGCCGGAAGTAACTTCTAAATTAGTTGGTTTAATAAGTTCTTGCCAATTTTTTTGAATCACCGGTATACCCTCTTTCTTGTTTATATGCATATATTATAAAAAACACGGACAGCGGAGACTCCTAAAAGCCTCCGCTTATAGAAACTTATATTAAACGCGACGTCTCTTTCTCAAACGGCAACCGTTGTGCGGGATTGGAGTAACATCACGGATTGAAGTTATGGTAAAGCCGATAACCTGCAAAGCTCTGATTGCCGATTCTCTGCCAGAACCCGGACCTTTAACTTCAACTTCCAAAGTTTTCATACCACTTTCCTGAGCTTTTTTGCCTGCTTCTTCAGCTGCAACCTGAGCAGCGTACGGAGTAGATTTACGGGAACCTTTAAAGCCCTGAGCGCCTGATGTAGACCAAGCAACAGTATTCCCTTGTGCATCAGTAATGGTTATTCTTGTATTGTTAAACGTAGAATTCACATGCGCTACGCCGGATGTGATATTCTTTTTTTCTTTTTTCTTAACACGTTGTGTAACTGCTTTTGCCATTGCTACCTCTCATTATTTCTTCTTATTGGCAACAGTTTTACGTTTACCTTTACGGGTACGAGCATTTTGTTTAGTGCTCTGACCACGAACCGGCAAACCTTTACGATGCCTTAAACCTCTGTAACATCCCAAGTCCATAAGTCTTTTGATGTTAACGCCGACTTCACGACGAAGTTCGCCTTCCACAACGTAACCTTTATCAATTACGTCACGAATTTTAGCAACATCTTCATCGCTTAAATCTTGTACGCGACGGTCAACAGAAATACCTGATTTTGCACAAATATCTTGAGCAGTTTTTCTTCCGATACCGAAAATATAAGTCAGTGCGATCTCAATTCTTTTGGCACTCGGAATATTTACGCCAGCTATACGAGCCAAATTAACTCTCCATTTTTCTAATTAATTAAAACATTTAAAAAGTTGATCACCACTTTTCAAAATTAAGCGGATTATATTCTAATATTTATCAGAGTCAAGAGCATTTTAACAAAAAAGTTACTTTTTTTGCTAAAAAATCTTACTCTTCGGTTTTAACGGGGGCAAGCCCCAAAACTTTGGCGATTTTTTGCGCCGTAGCCTCAATGGTTCCGGTTCCGTCAACACAACTCAGCAATCCTTTCTTTTCAAAGTACGGGATTGTCGGATAAGTAAGCGAACGATAATTAATTAAACGATTTTGCACCGTGGTGCGGTTATCGTCTGCCCGCCTTGAAAATTCAGTTCCGCCGCAAACATCGCAAACGCCGTAAATTTTCGGTTTTTGAAATTTGTCATGATAGCCCTGACCGCACTTCATACAGCTGTAACGACCCAAAATGCGCTCCATGATAATTTCATCAGGAACCTGAATTTCAATAACTCTGTTAAGGGTGATGCCTTTTTCTTGTAAAATACTCTCAAGCACTTCAGCCTGAGGCAAAGTGCGCGGAAACCCATCCAGAATAAAGCCGTTTTTGCAATCATTCTCACCGATACGGGAAGACACCATTTTAATAATCATTTCATCAGTAGCAAACTCGCCTCTGTCAAGCGCCGCTTTAAGCTCGCGCCCCAAAGGAGTATCTTTTGCCGCCTCGGCGCGCAACATCTCGCCGGTTGAAAGGTGGCAGATATGCGCTCTTTCTTTTAAAATTCGGGCTTGCGTGCCTTTACCGCAGCCGGGGGCTCCGGTAAAGACAACATGCAATCCGTTTCCGTTTTTATCCATGACTATTTTCTTTTGTTATGAATCAATGCCGCTTTTTTAATCAAGCCTTCATACTGATAAGCAATCAGATGAGATTGAACCTGCGTCATAAAGTCCATGGTAACCTGAACCACGATGAGCAAAGTTGTACCGCCCAAAACAAACGGAACCGACAACTTTGAAATCAAAATTTCAGGCAAAATGCACAATGCGGTTAAATAAGTTGCGCCGATAACGGTTAAACGGGTGATAACATAATCAAGATATTCAGCGGTATTTTTACCCGGACGAATACCGGCAATAAAGCCACCGTGCTTTTTCAAGTTATCGGCCGTTTCTTCAGGGTTAAATACCACTGCGGTATAAAAGAACGAGAAGAACACAATCAAAAACGCATACAGTGCCAAATAAACCGGCTGGCCGTGACCGAGCCACTGACTCATGGTTTGAGCCCAAGACGGACCGTTTTGCGCTGAAATATTAGCAACGGTAATCGGCAGCAACAACAACGAGCTGGCAAAAATCGGAGGAATAACGCCGGTCGGGTTAATTTTAAGCGGCAAATGCGAACTTTCAGCGGCAGTCATGCGCATACCCATCTGACGCTTAGGATATTGAATGATAATTTTGCGTTGAGCGCGTTCAACAAAAACAATAATGTAAATCAAGCCCAAAGCCATTACCATCAACAAAGCGATAACGCCCAATGACATTGAGCCGATACGACCCAACTCAAAAGTTTGCGCCAAAGCGTTAGGAATGTTGGCGATAATACCAACGGTAATGATAAGCGATGAGCCGTTGCCAACGCCGCGCGAGGTAATTTGGTCGCCTAACCAAACCACAAACATGGTGCCGCCCACCAATGAAACAATGGTCGTAAACTTAAATACAAAGCTCGGAATTACAACCGCGGAAACACCCGAACCGCCGGAAACGCTTTCCAGACCTACCGCGATACCGTAACCTTGAATAATGGTAATCAAAACGGTTAAAATTTTGGTATAATGAGTAACCTTGCGGTGTCCGGCCTCGCCTTCCTTTTTAAGCGCCGCCAATGACGGAATAACCGACTGGCCGAGCTGAATAATAATGGAAGCCGAAATATACGGGAAAATATTAAGGGCAAAAATTGTCATACGTGACAACGCGCCGCCTGAAAACATGTTAAACATTCCCAAAATACCGCCCGAGTGTCTGGCAAAAACATCAGACAACACATTAGCGTCAATTCCGGGGAGCGGAATAAATGTTCCCAAACGGAACACAATCAAAGCCCAAATCGTAAACCACAGTCTTCTTTTGAGTTCGTCAGCTTTACTAAATGCGGACATATCCATACCTGCCGCCATTTTTTCTGCTAATGATACCATTTTTTCTTCCTTATCAATTTAAAAACAAACAATCAGGGCATAAAAAGCCCTTTTGGGTTTAATGTAATACACAAATTAAAAATTATTGCAACTATTTTATCTTTATCCTCAAGTTTTATTCACAGCCCTATGCTTTATTCTGCTCTAACTGCTTGCCGCGTTCTTGCGCCAAGCGTACCAATTTAGGGTCAGCGCCGACAATTTCGCGATATATTGCGCCCGGCATAATGGCAAAATCTAACGCATTGCTCAAAAATATGCGGTTATATAGCCCTTTCGGAATCACAAAACGGCGACAACCCTCCAAAAACAAGTTATTGACCAACATACCGGTTGAGAGCTCAAAATTACGCGCGCCGCTTAAATTAATTTCATCACATTTCAGCGGCGGAATTTTAACCCCGTTGGCCGAAGTTAAAATTAAACTTGCGACTTTGGCGTCTTCATCTATGGAAACATCAGTCGCATGGTCTAAAAAAATACGCTCATATTTTCCGGCCGGAATATTTGCCCGCACCGTTTCATTTAATATCAAAATTTGGATTTTCACCTTGGGCGCAATGTAAAAACCTTTTGCGCGGCTTAAATCAACCCGCTCATACGAATCCGCCTCAATTACCGCGCCGAAAGTATCCTGTAAACTAAGTTTCATATTTTTACTCCAAGTGTATTTAATAACAAATAGGAGCTTCCGTCAATCTGATTTTATACTTAACCGATGCAACTTATACACACCCCGGACTCGTAAATATTGCAAAAAAAAAACGCGAGCTAAAATCTTCTTAAATTTAACAATTTGAGGAGATTTTCTGATGTTTATTCAAAATATATCAGCTAAGCTTGCGGATAGTGAGGCAGATACGACGGAGTTTTGGAGCGACGTGTACAAACAGTTACATAAGCGAGAAAACTCCTAGTAGGTGACCATTATACGCGCTTTTCTTAGGAGTCGCCGATTCGCAACGCCTCAATAAACGCCGATTGCGGCACTTCTACCTTGCCGAATTGACGCATACGCTGCTTGCCTTTTTTCTGCTTGTCTAGGAGTTTGCGTTTACGGGTTACATCGCCGCCGTAACATTTGGCGGTTACATCTTTGCGCAGGGCGGAGATTGTTTCACGCGCCACCACGCGGCCGCCGATTGCCGCTTGTATCGGAATTTTAAATAAGTGTCTCGGAATTAAATCTTTTAAGCGCTCGCAAATTTGCCGACCGCGCGCTTCTGCCTCGCTGCGGTGACACAAAAACGCCAGGGCATCAACCGGCTCTTCATTAATTAAAATTTGCACTTTAACCAGGTCGGCTTCCTGATAACCGGTAAGTTCATAGTCAAAGCTTGCGTATCCGCTGGTAATTGATTTTAAGCGGTCATAAAAATCAAACACAATTTCATTAAGCGGGATACTGTATACCACCATTGCTCTGCTGCCGACATAAGTTAATTCATGCTGTTCGCCGCGGCGCTCGGTACAAAGCTTTAACACCGCGCCCAAATAAGTATCCGGCACTAAAATCGTGGCTTTAACCATCGGCTCTTCAATAGCCTTTACTGTGCTTAAATCAGGCATATCCGCCGGATTGTGCAGCATGCGGACTTCACCGTCCGACATGTGCAGCTTGTACGCAACCGACGGCGCGGTTGTAATAATGTCTAAATCAAATTCTCTGCCGATTCGCTCCTGAATAATCTCCATGTGCAGCAAACCTAAAAATCCGCATCTGAAGCCAAGCCCCAACGCCGCCGAATTTTCATTTTGATAATTAATACTGGCATCATTCAGCTTCAGCTTGGCAAGCGCGTCTTTAAGCGCGTCATATTGGCTTGAATCCACCGGAAAAATTGAACAGAAGACCACCGGTATGGAAGGCTTAAATCCGGCAAGCGGCTCCGCGCACGGATTACGGTTGTCGGTAATGGTATCGCCGACGCGGCAATCGCTCACGCTTTTAATGCTCGCGGTAATAAAGCCGACTTCGCCGGCGCTTAAACTTTCAACATCTTGCATTTTAGGCGTAAACACACCGACTTTATCAATACTGTAAACCGCGCCGTTAGACATCATGCGTATCGGCATTTTCTTTTTAAGCACGCCGTCTTTAATGCGCACCAAAATAATTACGCCTAAATAAGAATCATACCAACTGTCAATCAGCAACGCTTTAAGCGGCGCGTTTTCATCGCCTTGCGGCGCCGGCAGACGATGCACAATCGCCTCCAACAGCTCCGGCACGCCAAGTCCGGTTTTGCCGGAAGTTTCCACCGCGTCAGAAGCATCAAGCCCGATAACATCTTCAATTTGGCGTTTAACCCGCTCCGGATCGGCAGACGGTAAATCAATTTTATTCAAAACCGGCACAATTTCATGATTGTTTTCAATCGCCAAATAAACATTGGCCAAAGTTTGCGCCTCAACGCCCTGCGTGGCGTCAACTACCAAAACCGAACCCTCGCATGAGGCAAGCGAACGCGAAACCTCGTATGAAAAGTCAACATGTCCGGGGGTGTCAATCAAATTAAGCACATAAGTTTTGCCGTCTTTTGCTTTGTAATTAAGCCGCACGGTTTGCGCCTTAATGGTAATGCCGCGCTCTTTTTCAATATCCATGGAGTCTAAAACCTGCTCCGTCATTTCGCGATGCGTTAAGCCGCCGCAATCTTCAATAATCCGGTCTGCCAAAGTAGATTTGCCATGGTCAATATGGGCAATAATCGCAAAGTTTCTGATAAGGTTTAAGTCTGTCATATTTATTATCCTTGTTTTATCTTATCCCCCATTGATAAATTAAATTTTTGTTTTAGGCAATATATTATTGAAAAAATTGTCAGGATATGTTTTAATAATAAAAATTAAGGAGTACGCCCATGAAAAAAATGATTGATGTTGATTTCGGCTCATCACGCTATGACGAACTGGTTGAATTACGCTACAAAGTTTTGCTTGAGCCTTTGGGATTAAAATTTCTTGACTCTTTTCGTGACAAAGAAGCCTCATATCTGCACATCGGCTGTATTGAAAACTTAGACGACAAATTGGTCGGCGGCTTGATTTTGGCACCGGTCAACGACCATGAAATCAGATTAATGCAGGTTGCGGTTGACCCCGTTTATCAGGGCGAAGGCATCGGGCGGCAACTGGTTAAATATGCCGAAACCAGAGCCAAAGAAGCCGGTTATACCAAAATTGTTATGCACGCCATGCTTTCGGTAGTAAGCTTTTATGAAAAACTGGGCTACAAACAAGAAGGCGATTTGTTTGAAGAACAAGGTTTAACTTTTGCCAAAATGGTTAAAAAACTCTGAGGAACACAAAATGCAAATACTCCCCGACGGATTAGTTTTTGACACCTACGCCTATTATCGTTTTTGCAGCGATTTAAGCCCCAATCATGACGCTAAAATTAAACCGTCCGTTAAAATGCTGAGCATTTTATCTAAAACTGATGAAGCGCAACTTGCCGATTTATCGCGCCAAGAAGCGGTTGCCTTAATGCTTCCTAAAATTCCTAAAGAATATCGCGCCAAAGTTGCCCGTATTGAAAATGTTTTAAACAAGCGCAGTCAAATTAACCGCGACTGTGAAGACAGCGAATCTGTCAATCAGGTTATTGAAGATTTTTACGGAGTTTTGGCTTTTATTCCTAAAAACAACATGCGCAACCTTAAAATCAGGCAGGAAATTTACTCTAATCTTTATGATTTGGACGAACAAAACAACCCTTCCTGTCAACGCAACCGGTTTGCAATTTTAACCCAAATGATAAATGAAATTCCCAACGACAACGATGGAAGTTTTGATTACAGCCCGCTCAATATTGCCGCCCGACAAACCGAATATTTCATGAAAAACATTCCGGCGCGCGAACGATTAAGCTTAATGACCAAAATTAACAACAAAACCCTTAACCATGAACGCTACAACTATGCCCGCCAAATCAGCGAGCTTGACAAAGCCTGTTTTATTGCCAAGCAAGAAGAAAAACTTGAGTTAAAAGAAAATGCGCAAGCCCGCTATGAGCAAATTAGAAACAGCGATTTACCCGAAGCTGAAAGCACGGCTGAAAAGATTGAACTTTATAATGAGCTTTTAGGGTTAATCAACAGTCAGGATTGGGGACGCGGGCGCAAATTCAGCGAAAAGAAAACCATTTGTAATCATCTTATAAATTTATATCAATCTGCCGGTATGATTCCTGAAATGGAACGCGCCAAAGAAGACCGCGACCGCTACTTAAACGCGCGCAACAACTGCCGCGAAGCCGCGCGCCTCAAAGGTTACAAATCAGGCAATTATCGTTAATGCTTTAATCTTCTAAATACAAACTGCTTTTTTTGTAATTGTTAATGGTATAGCGCATTAACACGCCGATAATTGCGGCAACCGGAACGGCAATCATCAACCCCAAAAATCCAAGCAGCACGCCGCCGGCAAGCAAAGCAAACATAACCCATACCGGATGCAGGCCGACATTGTCGCCCACCAGTTTCGGTGTTAAAAAGTTGCCTTCCACAAATTGACCGACCGCAAATACGGCAATAACTTCCAAAACTTTGGTGTAGTCATTAAATTGCGCTAAAGCCAAAATGATACTGATAACAAAACCTGAAATACTGCCGACATACGGAATAAACGAAATCAAGCCCGCCAAAAAGCCGACCAAAATACCCAAATCCAAACCGACTGCTTTTAAGCCGAGCGAATAATAAGTGCCCAAAATTAAGCAAACACTGAGTTGTCCGCGGATAAAGCCTGACAAGGCTCTGTCAATTTGCCGAAACTGTTCGCGAATAACATTTTTAGATTTACGCGGCAACAAATTATCAACTTTTTTAACAAAAGTATCCCAATCGCGCAACATATAAAATGCCACCACCGGCGTAATCAGCAACAGCGAAATCAGGTTAATCAAGGCAAAGCCGTTAGAAACCAGACTTTTAAGCAGCTTGCCGCCAAACTGCAGACCGGTTGTCATATTATCTTTAATCATCGCTTTAATATTGGCAATTTCCAAGCTCGGAAACTGCTCCTGCAAACCGGCAAGCACCGGTTCCGTACGCTTTACAAAAGCCGAAATATAACTCGGAGCCGCTTCCACAAAAATCGTCAATTGCTCGTTTAACATGCCAAACAGCAAAATAATGGCCGGCACCGCAATTAAAATTACCACCGCGAACACCAACAAAGTTGCCCACATTCGCGACATACCCCATTTTTCAAACCGACTGGCGAGCGGGTCAAACAAATAGCCCAAAACAATACCGGCAACAAAAGGCATTAACACTGAGCGTAAAACATAAACCGCCACGCAAAACAAAATAAAAATCACAAGCCATGCAATAGCATTATGATTACCCGCAATCCGCACCGAATGAATCCGGCCTGCCGGTTTTACCGCTTTATCGGCATGTACTTTATTTTCCGCCGCCTTAATGCTTTTATTTTTATGTTTTTGCGTTTGTTCTTTGCTCATAATTACCTCTATTTCAAAATATAATTACCGTTATCGGATTGCAAATAAATTCCGGCATTTTCAAGCGAGTTCAACAGCGCCGATTCGGAGCCTGAAAATTCAAGCGTTAACTTAACCTGACCATTAACAATGGCATCAGTCGTCACTGATTTAATCTGCGGCACCGATTTAAGCTTTTCTTCCATATCCAACCAATTTTTTAAGCGGACATAATAAAAAGTTGCGGAAATCTGCCCTTGCTTATAGCTTTCCGCCACTTGTTGCTGTTGCATTTGCATCGTAACATAATTTACCGATTCGGCAATGCCCTTATCAAGCGTTTCGCCTTCATCATCGGTTACCATAAAACGTTTTTCAACTTCGGACGGATATTCTCTGACTATCAGCACCAAATTATTGCGCCCTGCCCGCACCGCATGCACGGTATATATATTTTTAATTCCGTTAATTGCCGAAAGTTGTTTATAATCATCAACGCTTAAAACCGTTTCCGGCGCCTGCGGCAACGCTTTTTTATTCGGCGCCGTATCAGCCAACACTTCAAAGTCAAACTGACCTGATTTAATCAAGCCTTTTTTCAGCCAAGCCTCGCGCCAAACATTGCCGTCTTCCCATAAAACCTTGCCCGGATATTCCATATCGCTGAAAATCGGCACAATCAAAATTTTTTGCGGAGCCGAAAGCACTTCCAACATATCATTTTCCTGCATATATTGCTTCAGGAGCGCTCCGTTAACCCTTATGCTTAAATCAGCCTTATATGCTTTGGGCGAGCTCACTTCCGACATAACCGAAACTTCTTGAATAAAATGCAAAAGCTGCTCATCGGTAAGCTTATTGAGTTCTTCAACATTAGCTTTGGCGGTCAGGCGCTCCGCCACCTGCAAAAAAGCCTCGCGATTGGCTTTTGTCATGGCCGCTTCTTTAGCCAAAGCGGCGTTTTCCGCCTCTGCCTCAGCTTTAACTTTGGCATCAAAGCTAACTTCCGCTTTAACCGGCGAACACATCAGTAATAAAGTAATCAGCAAGATAAAAAACTTCATAATTTTAACTCTAATCCCATCAACAATCAGCAACAAAAAGCATGTTATTATATTTTCGTGTAAAAATCAAAACTTTTTTATAGACTTTTTATCAAGATAGTGCTTAATGTGTAAACATCAAAAAATAAATCATAAGGAACTTAAAATGCTTAGCAAATATCTTAACGGCCTGATTACCAAAGCCGCCCAAAATGTAAAAACCGTAGTTTTGCCTGAAGGCGAAGACGAGCGCGTATTAAAAGCCGCTCACATTATTGCCGATGCCAAAGCCGCCAAGCTCATTATTTTAGGCAATGAGGCTGAAATTAAAAAGCACTTTGCCGATAACAACTGGAGCATGGACGGAATTGAAATTATCACTCCTGAAACTTCGCCGCGCCTTGCCGAATATACCGAGTTATTATACAACTTGCGCAAAGAAAAAGGCATGACGCCCGAGCAAGCCGCGGAAACTGCCAAAAACTACACTTATTTCGGCACTTTAATGATTAAAGCCGGTCATGCCGACGGTATGGTTTCAGGCGCCAATCACTCCACCGCCGACACCGTGCGTCCGGCTTTGCAGATTATTAAATCAGCCCGCAAAGACCGCAGTGTTTCATCATTTTTAATCATGATTTCAAATGATAAACCTTATTTGTTTTCAGATTGCGGCGTTATCATTAATCCGACTGAAAAAGAACTTTGCGACATTGCGTTAACCGCCGCTGAAACCGCCATTCAATTCGGCATTGAGCCTAAAGTTGCCATGCTTTCATTTTCAACCCGCGGCTCCGGCAAAGGCGAAACGGTAGACAAAGTCCGCAACGCAACCGCTATGGCGCAAGAAGCCTTAAAAAAACCTGAATATCAAGGCTTAGGCATTGAAATTGACGGCGAAATGCAGGCTGACGCAGCATTAGATAAGGTTGTGGCTCATAAAAAAGCGCCCGACAGTCATGTCGCCGGCAATGCCCGCGTTTTGATTTTCCCGAACATTGAGGCCGGAAACATCGGCTACAAACTTTTGCAGCGTCTTGGCGGCTGCGAAGCTTACGGACCTATGCTGCAAGGCTTAAATGCTCCTATTAACGACTTATCGCGCGGCGCCTTTGCCGAAGATATTGCCGGTGTAATCGCCATCACCTGCTTGCAGGCCAATCATAAATAAATTTAGTTTATAAGGAAATAAACATGAAAAAAATTTTAGTTCTTAATTCAGGGTCCTCTTCATTAAAATATCAGCTGTTTAATGTAGATGGCGATAATTATGAAGTCCTTGCCAAGGGCGTTGCCGATCGTATAGGGATTCACAATTCATTTGTAACCATAAAAATCGGCGATGACAAGAAAACCAAAGAAGTTGAACTCCCGACCCACACCGAAGCCATCCGCGAAGTTTTAAATCTTTTGTTAAGCGGTCCGCTTAAAAGCATGGACGAACTGAGCGCTGTCGGCCACCGCATTGTACATGGCGGCGAAATTTTCAAAGGCTCCGCTGTTGTAACTGAAAAAGTTATTGAACAAATTGAAGATTTGGCGGAGCTTGCTCCTTTACACAACCACGCCAGCGCCGCCGGCATTCGCGCTGTTAAAACCATTTTGCCGGAAATTCCGCAAGTGGTTGTGTTTGACACCGCTTTTCATCAAACCATGAGTAAAGAAGCTTATTTATACGCTTTACCGAAAGAACAATACACCAAATACAAAATCCGCCGTTACGGTTTTCATGGCACCTCGCACTCTTATGTTGCGCAAAAGGCCGCTGAGTTAATCGGCAAAAAAGGCAAAATCATCACTTGCCACCTTGGCAACGGCGCTTCTATTACCGCGGTTGAAAATGGTAAATGCATTGATACCTCTATGGGCTTTACGCCTTTGGCCGGCGTTGTAATGGGCACTCGCTCAGGCGATATTGACCCCTACATTCCGCTTTACATCATGAAAACTCAAAATAAAACTCCTGATGAAGTAAACACCCTGCTTAACAAACAAAGCGGCATGCTCGGCATTTGCGGCTTTTCAGACAACCGCGACGTTGAAGTAGGTTACTTAAAAGGCGACCAAGAATCCATTGACGCCATGAACGTTTATGTTCATACCTTGTTGCGCTTTATCGGCGGATACATTGCCGTTTTAGGCGGCGTTGACGCCATTGTCTTTACTGCCGGCGTTGGTGAAAACGGTTCTATCGTTCGTAAATTGGTAGTTGAACGCTTGGCTTATTTGGGCATTAAACTCAATGAAGAAAACAATAACAAGCGCGGTCAAACTCTTGAAATTTCAACTCCAGACTCTAAAGTTCGCGTATTTGTAATTCCGACCGATGAAGAATTGATGATTGCCAAAGACACCATGAAATTGGTATTTTAATTCTGCTTGCTTAAATTTAATCCCCTGAAGTTTTCGCTTCAGGGGATTTTTTATCTGCCGGTATTATTTAGCATTGCCGTAACCAACGGACCTTTATAAGTTTGCGAATTTTCCATCTCTAAAGTTCCGTTAACAACGCTCGCGGGCAAAATATCCTGAACCATTTGGCATCTGCCGTTATGAAGCGCTCTGCTTCTGCGCGGTTTTTTGGCTTTTTCTAAATTTTCCTCCAGTTTACTGAAGTCAAACTCCGCAAAACCGTCAGCATCTGTTTTAAGCTTGCCATTTTCGGTCACACAAACGTCTTTCGGCGTCAAATTATAACAACCTTCCGCTCTTAAAGCCAAAAAATCAGAGGTTTTAATTTTGCCCTCAAGCAAAGCGCCCATAAAATAAAAGCGCGGCAACAAACCTTTTTGTTTGCGGTATCCGGTTAAATAACGCGCCAAATCATGGCCGGTTTTACCTTCATTCAAGGCCTTCAAATATTTTGACTTAGAAAATCCGTTTTCACCGATAACATACGCAAAATTATAGGTGGCTATTGTGGTAGCGTCATCCATCGGAACCTTAACGCATTTCTGGATAGTAGGCAGAGCTTTGAATTTTAAATAACGTTCTTTTTGCACTATGGCATCTTCCATAGTTATGGTATCGCCTTTTTTAACCGGCGAAATTTCACGGTTGCCGACCCCTTTTTCATCAATATAAAAAGTACAGCCGTAACCGATGGTCGGATAACCTTCACCATCGGTAAAGGTACTGTCGGCAAAATTTTCCACAAACGCCAAACTGGTTTTAATGGCATCATGACAACGCGAAAAGCCTCGCACATGCCCGCACGGGTCTTTAGCCTCAAGCGCTTGGAGTTCTGCTTTTTCTTTACGTTTTTCATTAAGCTGATACGCCTCATAAACCGCGGCGCTGACCGTTGCCGCCAACATAAAACCGACCGCCCAATGCCGAGCCTTAACTTTAAGCTTGTCCACATCAAGCGATTTAATATTATTAGTCGCTTTCTTTGCGTTTTTACTTAAAAACTCACCCACTTTTTTGGTAATATAAGCGGCATTATCGCGAGCCGCGCGCACTTGATATTGATTGTGAGCTTTGCGCATTTCTTTTAAGTTCGGATAATCAATAAAAGTTCTGAACGGACGCTCAGGATACGCATCCGCCAACTTCATTGACAGATTAATTGCTTCCCAATATTTTTTATCTGCTCTGGCAAAAATCTTTTTAGCAATTTTAGCCGGCGCGTCTTTACTGTTGCGCATTGAATACGGCACAACTAAGCGCTGTTCGCCGGTTTTGGTGGTAAGCGAAATATATTTAACGTCTTCATGATTACGCTGATATTTAAGATAATCTTTGCGCATTAAATCAAAAAAATCTTTAACAAAAGCCCGTTTCGGGTCTTTATAATCGCGTGTATAAGCGTACGGCACCGTATAATCCGTACCGTTCAGATGAACAATCGGCGGAATAATATTGGTTTGTCCATATTCCCATTGTAAAAAGTTTGCCAACTCTTTTTTATTTTTACTCATCGGAGTTCTCCGTTTTCAGCTTTTATAATTATGAGTATAAAGCAACGGACAAATTTTGTCAATAACGCTTATTCCAAAATCAGTTTATCAAGTTGACAACAAAGCTGTTTCTACTTATTATGACGATATTAAAAAACAAAAAGGAGATAAATTGATGAAGACCAGATTATTGCAATGCCTGTTTTTAGGCGGGGTTTATCAAATTATCTCCATTATTTTAAACTTTATACCGGCAACCGCGCTACTAAACAGCATTTTTTATATTGTTTTTCTGATTGCGGCAATCATCACATTAGTTCATTGGCTGAGCGGCAAAATCAGCACTTTTAGTGCAGAGCACAAAAACATCACCACCCTTTTATATGCGCTTGGTTGGATGCCGTATTTTCAACTGCCGTATGTTATTTTTGTAAATTACATCAGCTATCAAACCGCCATGGCGACGTATAATCACACTGAGTATATACCTGAAAATTTACCGCTGTTGAAAAGTTATTTAAAAGTTTATTTTAATATTTATATTTGGGGCGCTTTGGTATCACTGCTGGTTGCGATTGGTCTTATTTTATACCGCCGTTTCAGTAAAAAAGTTTAACCATACAAATAATTACCCTCTATGGAGGGGTGCCAAAGGCGGGGTGGTTTTACAACTTATGCACAGCACAGACTCGTAAATATTGCAAAAAAAAAACGCGAGCTAAAATCTTCTTAAACGTAACAATTTGAGGAGATTTTTATTATGAAATCAGAAAATGGACGCAGTATGGTGGAAATGTTAGGCGTACTTGCGATTATCGGCGTGTTATCGGTCGGCGCGATTGCCGGCTATTCCAAAGCGATGGAAAAATATAAGCTTAATAAACATGCTGAGGCCGTTAATATGCTGATAAATAACGTGCTGCAGCTCAAAGGGCAGCTGAAATTTGAACCGGACACCCACACCTGTTACGGCGATTTATTTAATAAGATGAATTTACTGCCGGACGGCATAAAATATCATTATAACTGCGATATCAGAGATATGTGGTTTAACGGCAGTATGGTTATATATTATGCCAATGACGATTTAGGCAATGGCAATCATAACAACTTTGGCGGTATCGGTTTTAGCATACCGATATCATCTCAAGGCGAAAAAATTTGCCGCAATATTTTATTTGCCGCCAAAGAAAACTCCGCTAATTTATGGCAAGTTGAACTGGTAAAATGGCTTTCCGATTCTCAGCCCGTATACAGCGAAAAATCTATTTGGGGTGATACTTATTGCGAAAAAGGCAAAAAATGCCTCTATAATATGACCTTAAATGACACGGAAGTTATCTGCAATACGTGTGAAGGTATCCGCTGTTCTTTATATGTGCTGTATCAATAATTAGCTCTTAAAGCAAAACCCCCTCTGTAAAACTATACAGAGGGGGTTTGTTATAATCCGTTCAGATTATTTTTTAGCCTTGGCTTTAACAGCGGCCTGAGCTGCTGCCAAACGAGCAACCGGTACACGGAACGGAGAGCATGATACGTAGTCTAATCCGCATTCTTGGAAGAATTCAATAGACTTCGGATCACCACCGTGTTCACCGCAAACACCGAGGTGCAGGTCCGGATTAACCTTACGACCTTCAACACAAGCGCGTTTAACCAATTTACCAACGCCATCAACATCAATAGATGCAAACGGATCGGCAACGTAAACGCCTTTAGCGCGGTATTCGTCCAAAATAGCGCCGGTATCGTCACGGCTCATACCCAAAGTGGTTTGGGTCAAGTCATTGGTACCAAAACCAAAGAAGGCAGCTGATTTAGCAATTTCTTCAGCCATCAAAGCAGCGCGCGGCAATTCAATCATCGTGCCTACAATGTAGTGGATTCTCTTGCCTTTTTCAGCAAATACTTTTTCAGCGGTGGTATCAATAATGTTTTTAACGATATCCAACTCTTTCTTAGAACCGGTAAGCGGAACTTCAATTTCAGGAATAACTTTAATTCCTTCGGCTTCACATTCCAAAGCGGCTTCCAAAATAGCGCGAGCCTGCATTTCGCCGATTTCAGGATAAGTAATCGGCAAACGGCAACCACGGTGACCCAACATCGGGTTCAATTCGTGCAAAGCATTGGCTCTTGCTTTAACTTCAGCCAAAGTTTTGCCGAGTTTGTCAGCCAATTCCTGCATTTCAGGATCAGTGTGCGGCAAAAATTCATGCAACGGCGGGTCAAGCAAACGAATGGTAACCGGCAGACCGTCCATAATTTTGAACAAAGCCTTAAAGTCTTGCTTTTGATAAGGCAACAAACGAGCCAAAGCAGCACGACGACCGGCTTCATCATCAGCCAAAATCATAGCGCGCATATCCGGAATACGGTCTGCGTCAAAGAACATGTGTTCGGTACGAGCCAAACCGATACCTTCAGCGCCAAAGTCCAAAGCCTGCTGAGCATCTTTCGGAGTTTCGGCGTTAGCGCGAACTTTCAAAGTACGAATTTGGTCAACCCAAGTCATCAATTTACCAAAGTTACCGGTGCTGGTATCAGCTTTAACGGTCGGAATCTGGCCTTCAATAATCTGGCCTTTAGCGCCGTCCAATGATACCCAATCACCTTCTTTAACAACCACGCCGCACTTGGTGCTCATGGTTTTGGTTTTATAATCAATGGTGATGTCAGTTGAACCTGAAACGCACGGAGTGCCCATACCGCGAGCAACTACGGCCGCGTGAGAAGTCATACCGCCGCGAGCAGTAATAACGCCTTGTGAAGCGTGCATACCGCCGATATCTTCCGGTGAAGTTTCGTTACGAATCAAGATAACTTTTTCACCTTTGGCAGCCCAAGCTTCAGCGTCTTCAGCGTTAAATACGGCACGACCGACGGCAGCGCCCGGAGAAGCCGGCAAACCGGTAGCGATAACATGCTTTTTAGCCTTCGGGTCAAGCATCGGGTGCAACAACTGGTCTAACTGATCAGCGCCAACGCGCATGATAGCTTCTTCATGGGTAACCAAACCTTCTTCAACCATTTCAACGGCCATACGAACGGCAGCGGCTGCGGTTCTTTTACCGTTACGGCATTGCAACATCCATAATTTACCGTGTTCAATGGTAAATTCCATATCCTGCATATCTTTGTAGTGATGTTCCAAATTGTTTTTGGCATCAACCAATTCTTTATAAAGGTGCGGCCATTTTTCTTCCAAAGAAGTGCCGTCGCCAATGCTGCCCATCGGCTGCGGAGTACGAATACCGGCAACAACGTCTTCACCTTGAGCGTTAACCAAATATTCGCCGTAATATCTGTTTTCACCGGTAGCAGGGTCACGCGAGAAGCAAACACCGGTAGCGCAGTCATCACCGGCATTACCGAATACCATGGTTTGAACGTTTACCGCAGTACCCCAGTCACCCGGAATATTGTTTAATTTACGGTAAGTAATGGCGCGAGCCGACATCCATGAACCGAATACGGCGCCGATACCTGCCCACAACTGATCCCAAGGATCCTGCGGAACAACTTTACCGATTTTTTTACCGATTTCTTTATATTCTTTAACCAATTCTTTCAAATCGTCAGCGGTCAAATCAGTATCTGACTTGTAGCCTTTTGATTTTTTCATATTGTCCAAAGCTTCTTCATACAAGTCAAGGTCTGCGCCCAAAACAACGTCTGAGAACATTTGCAGGAAGCGGCGATATGAGTCATAAGCAAATCTTTCGCTGCCTGAAGCTTTAGCCAAAGCTTTAACGGTTTCATCGTTTAAGCCGAGGTTTAATACGGTATCCATCATACCCGGCATTGAAACGCGGGCACCTGAACGAACCGAGAACAATAACGGGTTGTTAGCATCAGCAAACTTTTTACCCATAATTTTTTCAACGCCGGCAACCGCAGTTTTAACCTGCTCTTTTAAATCTGCCGGATAAGTGTTGTTATTGTCATAGTAGTAAGTACAAACTTCGGTAGTTACTGTAAATCCTGGAGGAACCGGCAAACCAACTTTGTTCATTTCAGCAAGGTTGGCACCTTTACCGCCAAGGAGATTGCGCATGGTGGCATCGCCTTCGGCGCTACCGTTTCCAAATGTATAAACCCATTTACTCATGGTTATTTAAGCTCCTTTTGCAGCTATTTGTTAAAACACAGTCGCGCCACGCTTTAAGCAAAGCGCGACCAAATTAAAAAACTTTCAATTCGGCTAAAATCTATACCACTAATTCCGATTCTTCAAGCAAAAAATTTATAATATTGTAATAATTTGTAAACCTTCTTCGGGATAAAATCAGTTATTAATTATCTTAATATATTTATGAGCAGGTACAAAATGGACATTGAACAGCTTAAAAAAAATTTATCTTCCGATTTATATGACCGGATAAAAATTATTGACGGCTCCGTAAATGATGAACAAACCCGGCATAATTACCTTGAAAAAATTGCCAAGCTTTTGTTTAAGGATTCCTTTGACCTGAACCAAAATCAGGTATTCTTTTGCATCTCTGAAAATCCTGCTCCCGACGCCGCCTTTGTATTTTCGCAAAAAAAAGATTTATCGTCTGAAGATAAACCCACGCCGGTATTTTACATCACAACCGGACTTTTAAACATTGTGCAAAACGAGGACCAGCTAGCCTTTATTTTAAACACTGAAATCAAGCGTATTCCGCCGTATTTCAGCAGCAACGGCATAATTAACGCCGGCAGTGAAGCGCTTGATTCGGATATTGCCGGTCTTGAAAGAATGATTAATGCCGGATATAATATCAATGAGGCTCGCAAGCTTATTTCGCATGTGCTCATCAACGCTGAAAAATACCCGATTCTGGCGCAAAAAATTGCAAACGAACTCGGCGAATACGCCAACAATGAAAGCCGCCTGAACGCGCTTGACTTAAAAATTAAAACTTTGGAAGAAAAATATCAAAAACGCAACACCGATATTAACTCTTTTGTTCCCACCGGTATACCTGCCAAAATTAAAACCGTGGCAGGCAGCGGAGTTTATAAATCGGGGTTACGCAAAATTTTAACCGAACAAGGTTACAATCAGGCCGGTTTGTTGCAAAAACAAGATATTTTAATCTCGGTTTTGCAAAAATTTATTGATACCGACAAACCCTTATCACACGCCAAACAACACCAGATTGAAGATGCCGTGTTAAGTTACGTTGCCGAATTAAGACAAAACATGCCGCGGCTTATAATATCGCAAACTGATTATGAATTTTTGTGTTCATACAATCCTGAAGACGATGAAAAACGCCAAAAACACTGGCAAGAACTTTTTTATGATGAAATGCCCGCCAATATTGAGATTCGCAAATCAATTCTTAATTCGTTTCCGCAAAAAATCGTGACCGATAAAGATTACGCCGAGCAAAGCCGCGCCAATGACTTGGTTGCCATCAGACAAAGACGGGAACTTGACGACGGTATATGCGTTAACGTTTTGTTCTGGGACAAGCTCTTAAAACTTGAAACCAACCTGCCGGACGGCAATGTTTTAAGCATATATAACGGCTGTATTTTAAATGGCATTAACCATATTAACATCAATCGCCTGACCACCGGCAAACAAATTTTGGACGACATTGAAAAAATTTTTCATAACGAGCCTTATCTTTCATATCCGCGCCGCGTTTGGCACAAATTTTCAAATATAACCGATAATTTTACCGCTGACAAACCTTCATCGTTTTTGCCGGCTGAATTACAAGCTTCGCCGCACCAACACAATATGCTTTTTCAAAAATTTAATTTGGCCGTTTTTCCTAAAGTTAAGTTAGAAGCCTCAGCAAACGACATAAAACGGCAAATTCCGATAATCGTGTTGCGTTCTCACACCTATGAAAACATTACCGGCCTAAGCTCTAAAGAAATTTATACCAATCATTATTTGGTAAAATACCAGACAGACTTTCGCTCAGCTCCGTTATCCAACGTTATCGGCGACAAAACCTGGTTTTATATCGCTTCTGCCGATGGCGTTATTATTGATTCGTTTGCGCCCGATAAAATGCCTGAAAAAATAAAAAATCTTATCAGCCGGCATGAAGAAGTTATTTACGAGCAATTAGCCAAAGAAATTCAGGAATATTACAATATAATCCGTACCGCCGCTGAAAATTCCGATAAACTTGCCAACCTTAGAACTGAAGATTTACTGCATCTTAAAGGCATGACCGCTCCTTATAAATATGTTACCAAACAAACCGGTGTTTCGTTGCTTGACTATTGCCTTGAAATGCAAAATCCGCACAGCACTAAAGTTGCGCCGCAAAAACAGCCGATAGAAAACTTTTTAACCGAAAGTTTCAAACTTTTAAAAACATCTTCCGAAATCGGCGAAGCTTACGGCGAATTTAAAGGCGCCAAGCTCAAAAAAATGCTTTCGGCCGAAGTAATGGCGTTTATTAATTCCAAATACAATCCGGTTGACGATGAAGCCGTGTTCAATGCCTACATGCGGCACATTGTCAAAGACGTCAATTCCGCCGAACACGGTTGGAAGCTTAACACCATTAATCCCATTGAGGGCGACCTGATTGTCAACGCTGAAGATGTGCTCAAATCGCCGCGCAATCATTTGCTCTTCAGCGAGGCGCAGTTTAAAACCTATTATGACACTTTGCTTAAAGAAGTTGACATTAAAAAATTGCTTGATTTGGGTCTGCTCTCCAAAAACGATGTTGTTATTCCTGAAATAAAGCATCTGGCCATGTTTGCCCTCACGCAGCTTGCCGAAAAAGCCGCCAAAACCCAGGCCGAAATTGACTTTAAGCAATACAAGCCTCTGTTTTTTGACCGGCTTTCAACTCTGCTTAATTTGCCGACCGATTATCATGAATCTGATCATGAAGAACTGTTTAATCGCAACAAAGACCTTGCCGCCAACCTGCAATTCGGCATCTTATTACACCTGTTGACTGACGATGAACATCGTTTTCCGCTTGAAGTTTTGGCCAAACACCCGATTTATGAGCTCAAAGATTTGCAAAAAGCCAAACTCAAACCCTTTTTGCTGAAACGTGAAAATTATCCGCACAACACCGTTGCCATGGCTATTATTTACCGGCAGTTATATCTGCAAAATTTGGCCGGCGACAACGAGAGTATTGAATTTATCATCAGCCGGATTAAAGCTGAGACCGACGCGCAAAAAGCCTTAAACGCTTCGCTTGAAATTGCCGATATTGTAAAACGCATGGGCAATAACAGCCTCAAAGACCTGTTGGTTGAAGATAACCCCGCCTTTAACACCAAATTGTTTAACAAAATTGAGGCTTATCAAAAACTTTCGGCCGCCGGCGCTTTTGCCGATGATTACATTTTGCAAAACAAATTTTTGGAAAGTTTTATTCCTGATATTGAAAACATACGCGATGCCGAGCTTAAAAACAGCTACTATGACATTTTTATCAGCAAGCAGCACCGCATTGCCGACCCTGACATTAGACGCCGCTATCATCAACTGTGGGTTCAGTCGGTATTTACCGCCTGCGGTTCGCAAATTGACGATAAATCCGCCGCGCTTTACAACAAAGTTAAACCGTATGCCGAAAAATTGCACGGTCATTACGTAATTCGCGATATAGCCGGTTCTCGTTTGGAAGAAAATTTAAATCCGGCCGACCGTATTGAAATTTCTTCATTGCTTGCCGAACGCTTTATTGCGCAAAAAGAACTGGCCGCCATGCTTAAACCGCAGCCGGCAGACTTTAATGAAATGAATGAAGAATACGCCGACAACAACCATTTTCAAATTGCCGGATTTGACTTTATTAAATCATTACTGCGCATTATTCCGTCTGAAACCGACAGCATCATCGGCTTTTTAATTTCATCGGGTACTATGGAAAAATGCAAAGACTATTGCGAATATTTAACTGCGGTTAAACAAAACAATATGCCTGAAAGCAAATTGCAAATTTCGCCCCAAACTTTAAAAATCATGTATCACGAATACTGGGGTTATCCGCCCGAAGCCCGCGCCGTTATTTTAAACGAGCTGTTACAAGCCGCCAGTATCGGCACAACAGATGACAGTTGGGAACGCGTGTTCCGCAAAATTGCCGTTTACATCTTTCCGAACGCCGATGACAAATTTGCTCAGGTCGGATACAGCTTTTTACACAGCTACATTCAGGCGCACCAAAATCAAGACCGCGCTTTATATCTGGTTGCCATGATAACCGCCTCCAACCTTAATGCCGTCAACACCGAGCCGCACAAAAGCATTGCCTCCGGTTTGCGGCTGTTTTTGGAAAACGCCGGCGCCGAAGCGGTTAAAGTCAGCCAGGCTTTGGTTGCCTGCACCGTCATACCGTGGTTTATCCGTGAAGAAATTAAAAACGCGCAATGCGGCGGCAACACGCCTGCCCGTTGGGAACTGTTTGAATGGCTTGATTTTTACAACAGTCAGGAAACCGATGCCAAACTTGATTATAAATCAAATATATGGCTCGGCCGCATTATCAATTCTTCCGCCTGTTTTGTTACTCTTGAAAAAGGCGTGTATGAACAAAACAAAGCTCCGTTTGAAAGCAACCGCATTATTAAAATTTTGCGCGCCGGCATTCGCCTTTCCGTTACTCGCGAATTAAGCGCGTTTGAGGGCATGCTTTATGACCTCTCTCGCCAAGGCTTTTTCCGCAACGGTATTGACGATGTGCTCAAATTAATCCGACAATCGGTACAAAATTTAATGACTGAGACAGATTTGCAGCTCGGCTACAAGCAACAACTCGCCGCCCAAAAAATTTATAACAATCGTGAAGTTGAAAACGACGGCTACAAATTTAAGTTTCATATTTCCGACTGGATTGCCTACGGCACCACTTGGGCGGAAATGGAACGCGCCAACGGCTCTGAACTTGAAAGCATTAAAAATCTGCGTTATCGGCAGGCCGCTTCCAAAACTTATTTCACGTTTGAAATTTCTAACCTGCTCTCCGGCGGTCAGTTTGAACATAATCAGCTCGGACATCTGGTGCGCATAAATCCCGACCAGAATATTATCAGTATTTTTGATTTGGGCGCGAGCGCGCTTATTCCGCCGTCTGCAAGCGATAAAGAGCTGCTCGGTAAAATTATTTATCGCACGCTTGAAAAATTTATCAACGATTCGCATGAAGGCAACGCTTTCCGCCGCGCCGGATTTATATTAAGCACCGAAATAGACACCGCCTACCGCAAAAAGCTGACCATGTCGTCATATTTGGCCGAGGCGCAAAGCGGAATAAATTCATTGGTTGAGTTTTACAAAGATTTTAATGAAGCCGACTTTTTAAATTGCATAACCGGCGCCATAGATAATGACAATTTGGTAATTGACCCTGACTTAATGAAAGGCTTTATCGGCGAAGGCTTAAAAGACATCGGGCTTTTTGAATCAGTTCAACCGGTTCTTTCTTCCCGCGATAAAGAGCTTTTAGGCGCCCTGCTGTTTAACATGTACGCCGATTCGTTTAAGTACCTGCCCACCAAAATCGGCAGCGTGATTAAAAAAGAAATTATCAAAACGCAGCAACAGTCTGATGAAAATTTATCATTGCTGAAAATCATCGCCGATAAAATTCAGGAGCTTGATAAAACCTCTTTAAGTTCGGACCTGCCCAAAGAATTTATGCCCTCCGTCGGCGAGATGGTCAATCGGCAAAATGTTGACGCGTCTATATTAAAAGGCTTTCTAAAAGAAGTTATCGCCACCGTCAACCTGCAAGAAAACGGCAAACCGTTTTCGCCTGAAGACCGTTACGAATTCGGACGCCTTTTATATGACACCTTTAACTTTACGGTGGCCGACAACACCAACGGACTTGACCCCGACATGATGACAACTTATCAAATGCTTTACAAAAGCGGTAACTACAAATCGCAATTTGCCGCCAAAATTGCCGCTATTGTTAATTTGGTAAAAACCGTCAAAATGACCAAAGAAGAACACGGCATTGCCTCGGCTGATATGGTAAAAGCCATTCTGCTCATCGGCAAGGGCGACCCTGATATTATTGACGGTATGAACGACACTTTCAAAAACCGCAATCCCAACTCGGTTACCCGCACGGTTATCGGCAAAGGTCTTGAGCTGTTTTTGGCACAGGAACAAACCGAACCGGGCGCACTGAAACGAGCCCTGATTAAAATTTTTGTTCGCAAAAAAAATGCCGTCGGCAGCAACACCGATTTAAATGAAACCATCGGCAACCCCGCCAACCGCAAATATTTGGTGGCCATGATACAAAACTACATCGCCAAAATCAGCAAACTGCACAAACAGTATCATGCTGACATCGGCGATAATAACTAGCGCAAAAAAAACTGCCGTTCAGGCAGTTTTTTTATTATTCGTAAAAACTTGATTTTGCCGGCGGCTTAACATAGCTCGGAACTTGCCGTACCGCCACCGTTTTTTGGTACATCTTAGCGCCGTATGTTTTTTTACGCCATGAAAAAAACTCTTTGTTTTTGGCATAGCTTTCAATGCCGTATTTCCACATGCTTTCCGCAAACGGTTGATAAAGCCGATTAAACGGTTTTAAAACAAAGCGCCACAAATTCCACTTGCTCGGCTGATGATAATCCACAAAAATAACCTTTCCGCCCTCATCAACACTGTCTAATGCGGCATTAATCACTTTGGCTTTGGTAACCGGCGGCAGCTCATGGAGCAACATATAACAAATTACCGTATCAAATTTTTCACCCATCGGACGGCTTCCGTCATAAGACCGAAAATCTATTTTTTGATAAATGGCCTTACTGCGGCAACGTTCAATTTGCTGCGGACAAACATCGGCAATTACATATTTTCCGTACGCGCCGATTTTTTCGGCCACCGCCTCAATTTGTCTGCCGAAAGTGCAGCCTATTTGCAAAACTTTGCTGTTGGTGCTTATTTCTTTAACCACATCATTTACCATACGGTTTTGCAGCCCGAACGTCATAAAACTGACAATACGCTCATCATCAAGATACCGGCATAATTTTTCGTTTTCATAAATTTTACCGTAAATTTCTTTAACATAAGCAGGTAATTTAACGGCTTTTGAGCTTTTTACCATATTATATTTAACCGCCGGCATGAGTCTCTCCTTATAAATTAACTTCTTCTTTTTTAATATAGCCCTGTTTAACCGCTTCAAGCACCGCGGCCGTGCGATTAGTAACGCCGAGCACTTTCAAAATAACCGTAACATGAACTTTAACCGTTCCTTCGGTCAGTCCGAGCTCATACGCAATAACTTTATTTGACAAACCTCTGGCAATGGCGCGCACCACATCAACCTGACGCGGCGTGAGTTTTTTACGTTTTTCTCTCGGAGCTTCCCCGAGTTCCGATAACGATTTAAGTTTTTGAAATTCTTGCGTAATTTCATTATTGCCGGTATCATTGTTCAAAAGCTCGTGAGGAATATAAACACCGCCGGCCAACACTAAATTGATTGCTCCCAAAATAACCGCGTTCGGCGAAGACTTGGGAATATACCCCGAAACCCCGATTTCCAAAGTTTTTTGCACAATTTCCTTATCAAACACCGCTGAAATAATGATAATCGGAGTATCTTTAGCCATAGAATGAATTGTGCCTAAAGCTTCAAACCAATTTGCCCCCGGCATTGCCAAATCGGTTACGATTAAATCAAAATCAGTATTTTGTTCCAGTTTGGCAAAAATCTCGTTATAATTTTTACACAGTTCAATTTGAGCATCTTTAAAATCTGATTTCAGAATAAACTCCAACCCTTTCAAAAACAGCTCATGATCATCTGCGATTAATATTTTCAAATTCGTTCTCCTCAACCAAATTATTTCCAATCGCCGCAAACAGCCTGCCAACATGACAATGCTGCCACCACCGCCGTTTCGGCTCGCAAAATTCGTTTACCGAGCGTCACGCCGTAAGTATAGTTGCTTTTTTGTAAAATTTCCAGCTCTTTTTCTGAAAATCCGCCTTCCGGACCGACCAAAAATGCCGCCGGTCCCGCATTGTTTTTCAGCGCGCCGATAATATCATTTCCGCCGCCGGTTTCATCCAAATAAAAAAGTTTACGCTCCGACGGCCAATTTTGCAGCGCTTCAGCCAAAGTTACCGTTTCACAAAGTTCCGGCACGTCTTGCCGCCGGCTTTGCTCCGCCGCTTCAATCAGTTGCGCTCGCAAACGCTCGCCGCGCACTTTTGCCGCGTTGGTATATTCGGTTATCACCGGCACAATTTTGCTTACGCCCAACTCCGTGGCTTTTACAACCGCCATATCGGTATTGTCCTTTTTAAGCGGAGCAAACAAAAGCCATACATCAGGGCTTTTTTCAAAATTTTTATACCTGCTGACAACTTCCAAAGCGCATGTTTTTTTGCTTAACTCGGCAACCTTAGTGCAAAATTCGCCGTCGCGCCCGTTAAAAACATAAACTTCATCGCCGACTTTAAGCCTCAGCACATTTGCAAGATAATGCGCCTGCTCTGCCGAGCACACCGCAACCTCGCCGGCTTTAAGCGAAACGTTAATATAAATGCGAATACGATTTTTTTTACTCACGAGCCTGCCCTAAATATCTTTGTATAAGTTATCGGTTTGATTATACAATTTACAAAAATTATGTTAAAGAATAAATAATATTTAACCAACTAAACGGAAAATTTTATGATTATCACCATTGACGGACCGGCCGCCGCCGGCAAAGGAACCTTATCCGCGGCTTTAGCCGAACGTTATCACCTTGCTTATTTTGACACCGGCATGTTATACCGCGCCGTCGGGCTTGCAATGGTATTGCAAAATCAAAATCCGCAAGATGAACCCGCCGCTGAAAAAATTGCCAAAGAACTGACCTTTGCCAAAATGATGCGGCTCTCCCAACACCCTGAGTTTCGCGGACGCCTCGGCGGCGAAGCGGCTTCTAAAGTTTCGGCGTTGCCCAAAGTGCGCGCCGCTTTGCTTAAAATGCAGCAAGATTTTGCCGATAATCCGGTTTTTGCCGACGGTACTCCTGCCAACGGCGCCGTTTATGACGGGCGCGATACCGGAACCGTGGTTTGCCCGCATGCCGACATTAAGTTTTTTGTGGTTGCCTCGCCTGAAGTTCGCGCCAAACGCCGTTATAATGAATTTATTGCCAAAGGCATGCAAACCACCTATCAACAGGTGCTTGATGATTTAATTGCCCGCGACAAACGTGACAGCGAACGCAGCGCCGCGCCGCTTAAACCGGCCGATGACGCCTTTTTGCTTGATACTTCCACCATGGATATAAATCAGGAAATTGCCGCCGCGATTGAAATAATTGAGCAAAAATTTCCTCACAAATAACACAAAAACTCCACCGCTTAAAAAGAGGTGGAGTTTTGTTTTACCATTCCAAAAACGGATTATAACACAAGTAATTTGTGTTATACGCGTAACGGGTTGTTTTCAAAAACTTTTGACCTTTGCCAAAGGTGGTAAGTTTATTTTCCAAAAACCTTACGCTTTCTGCCAGATTAATTTTTTGCCGCCGGCGTTTGGCCAACACCGCCAAAGTTCGCAAAAAAATTGCGGGCGGCTTCATAATCGTAAGCTCATGCGGCAGTTTGACAATAATTTCATCTAAGCTGAAAACACCTTTGTCAACTTCCCTTGCCATCTTCTTTAATTCAAAAAGAATATTGCCCATAATGCGGACAACCTCATCATAAATCCTTTTGTTCGCGCCATTACCGTTCTTTGCAAACAAACCCCGCGACCCATCTTGCATTTTGTTCTTGGAAACATCAGCAATATAAGGCAAAACAGACAAAGGATTCATCGCCAAACAAACCGGCACCATCAATGCCAATTTATCATTGTAGTAATGAATAAGTGTGGCAAAAGCGTCAAGCGGTTTATCAGGCTTGGTCATTGCGGCACACTCCCAGTCAATGTAAGTTTGCATAAGGTGTTCAACCCGGCTCTGCTTTGCTTCCATATGGTGCGACCGGTGTTTGCGATGGAAATCATGAATTTGCTTTTGGCTCATCCAAGGAACCATATACAAAAACAACTTATCGCTATCATGCAAAAGTCCGGCAAGAGTATGGCGTCCGGTTAAGCATTTTTCATAATCCGAAAAAGCCATTTTGTGCGCGAGAGTGTAAGCGAATGCTTGCCGTCTCCACGCTCCGTTTTTATGCTGCTTAGCACCTGATTTAGCTAACCTGCGGCAAATTTTTGTTCGTAAATTCATAAATATATAAAATTAAAAATTATTATCTGCCGGTATATTACTTCATAAGCGGCAAAAGTCAATCTTTGTGTTAACTTTAATCGTCAACTTCCTCAGCCTCTTCTTCAATCACCACCACACCGGCATTGTTGGCATTATCATCTGCCGCCGCTTTTGTATTATTTACCGGCTCAACCGCCACCGACGCTGAATTTGGCGTTTGTCCTTCAAGCATAACCGGAGCGGCAGGCGCGGAAGATACCGGAACCAACACCGCGTCTTCTTCAACCGCCACTGCATCGGCATTTTGATTAGCGGCATGCAAAAAATCAATTCCGAGTACAAACACTGAAAGCACAACTGCTCCCATTAAATAATATAAAGTCTTCATAACAACCTCCTTAAAAAAATATTGCTCACTGACAAGATAATCAAGCGGTTGTTTAATTCAATAAGTGGCGCTAAAAAAAACGGCTTTTCAGCCGTTTTTTTAAGATTACAAATTATGAAAAGCCCGCGCCAGCCTATACCTGAGCTGTTTTCCGGCATTGGTGCGCATAAGCACCATACAGGCCGAACTTAAAATAATGGTAACGGCGGCGAGCCAATCGGTTGCGGTCAGCGGCAGGAACGGCAGCACCGTAAACGAGCTGACCAAAACCTCAACAATATATGTAAACACGGCCTGAGTTGAGCGGAACATCATAAAATATTCGCTGTTTGAAACACTAACCGCATACAAATAACAATACATTGACAGCGCATAAAAA
This sequence comes from uncultured Alphaproteobacteria bacterium, assembly GCA_902464275.1. Taxonomy (GTDB): domain Bacteria; phylum Pseudomonadota; class Alphaproteobacteria; order RF32; family CAG-239; genus CAAFZY01. Next base: position 40,340 of record CABQIK010000008.1, read on the forward strand.
CAAACGCCGTTAATCAAGCCCGATAAAATATTATTCATGGCAATATATTCCGATGGCGCCGGTAAAATTTTCAAAAACGGCAAAGCTTCAACCACGGAATGCGGAACCACCGAAACAATAAATCCTAAAATTGCCGCGGCGATAATAAAAGTCATCGCGCTTACAAACATAATCCAACCCGTCATGCTTAAACGCTCTTTAACCGATAAATTGGCTTTGTTATCGGCATAAACTTCCGCAATAATGGTTCTTAAAACATTCAAAAAGGCTGAAATAGCCACAAATAACGAGGCTTTAACCATAACATCAAACGGCAGACCGGCCAGCAAAATAAAACATCCGGCCGCAATAAACAACATGGCAATCGCGTCTATCGGTCCCGGCTTGCGTTTAAATAAAAACCACGCGAACAAAACCGAAAACACAATTTCAATATTGGCTAGCAAATTGGCCTGAGTTGATGAAATATAAAAAAACGCCATAATCATAAACATGTTTCTGAAAATTTGCAAACCGCCGAACAACCAGGTTTGATAATTTTTAACAATTTTCCAAACATCGGTGTTGCGGCTGCCCAAAGCAATCATGGCTAATCCGCAAAATACAATGTTTGAGCATGCCATAGCGTATTGATTACAACCGTATTCAAGCAAACAATAACGTAAAAAAATGTTGGACATTGCCCAACACATAATGGTGGTTAAAGACAAAACGGCAGCTTTATACATATTTATCATATAATTCTCCTTTAATTTTTAAAGGCGCACCCTGTCTTTACACCTTCAGAAACATATATTTACAAATACACCTTAAAGTGTAGATATATTTTTTACAATAGCAATCACTTTTTTATGGCTTTGTGCACAAATATAGCTTGACGGAACGCGTGTAAATGTTAAACTAAAGTGTTTGCTTAAAGATTAAAGGAGAAAACCTGTGTTTTGTGATAAAAAAGCCGTAATTTGGGATTTAGACAACACTCTGTACCGCATCACGCCGGAATTTGCCGACCGGCTTGACTTAGCCATGGCTGAAGCTTTGGTTAAAGATTTGGGCGTTAACATGAGCGTTGCCGATTGCAAAGCTTTGGTTAAAGAATCTTACAAAATTTATCGTGACGGCGGCGAAATTTTTTACCGCGATTACGGTATTTCTCCCAAAGATTTATTTGAGCATTACTTTAACCGCAAGCCGGTTCATTTGATTGAACCTTATGAAGGACTGGCGGAAAAACTTAAAAAAATTCCGTTTGAACAATTTGTGTTTACGGCAAGCAACCGCTTTGCGTCTGAAAAAATTTTAAAGCAAATCGGCTTGTATGACATGTTCAAAGACCGCTTTTACTCGGTTGAAGATTTTGGTGTTTACAAAAAAAATGAAAGCTCTGCGGTTTACCGCCTCTACTGCGAAAAAATCGGCTACAACCCGCATGACTGCATTTTTGTTGACGACAGTTATTCTAATCTTGAATTTGCCAAAGAAATCGGAATGTACACGGTGCGCATTTATTACAAAGACAACTCCGCCAAAGACAAAACTTATATAGATGCCGCCTATAAAGGCATATTTAATTGCGTAAAAGCTTTAAGTATGTGCAAAAAAGATTAATGACAAAGCGAAGTTTCGTAACCGTAATTTTCCATGCTGTCAAGCTTAGCCTGTTCGGTATTAATTTCTTGCGTTATTTCTTTAATAACCGCGTTAACGTCGCCGATATATTTATTCTGAAATTTTTCTTGCGCCAATGTTAAGTTAATATCATGCTTGGCACTGATAAGCGCATATTTTTTAATAGCTTCTTCAAACCGGCGCTTAATAATCGGAATATAATACTCAAAAATTTCAACATTAATCTGTTGATGCGTTTGTTCATGCCTTAGCGCCACTTTATAACGGCAGGTGTTTTCTTTTAAATCGCTTGAAATATAAATAGTCGGATTTTCATTTTTAACTTTTAATTCTAACATTGAAGGATAAATGCAAACCGTGCCGTTTCGCAAAGTGGTTTTTGAAAGCTTCATATTAAGCGAAGTAGACAATGTAAATGTGGCCAAACCGTTAACATACTGTCCGCTCGGCACTTGTCCCCCGTATTGTTTTATGTGCATGCGGGTTAACGTGCGGTCGTTTTTTGAAAAATCATATTTAAGTTTACCGTATGCAACCGAAAAGCTCACATCCGGCGTACGCATAACTTTCTGACAAGCTTTTTGTGTCGCCGTCTGTGCCGAAACAAACGGAGAAAAAAACAAAAAGCTCATAAAAATTAATATATAAAAAACCTTTTTCATGTATGATAAGTTATAATCAAATTCTCAATTTAGAGTTAAAATTATGAAAAAAACCGTTTTTTGTTTAATATTTATGCTTATGGCCGGCACCGCTTATACCGGTTTTTCGCAAACATACGGAGGCAATAACTCTGAATTTTTTATTCCGCAAAACGCCATGGTGCAACGGGTTGAAAAGCTTCCGCCGATAAATATACCTCAGCGCGGACTGCCCTCTGCCGTACGCCCCGGTAACACGGGCGGACAAAATAACGGAACGGCTCAAACCGCCGCCAAACCGCAACAACAACGCAAAATTATTCGTTATGAGGCCGTAGACGGACGCTTTATTCCGATTTATGCTCCGGTTGAACAAACTGCGCAAAATGAAACTCCCGCGCAAAATGCTGATGACCAAGCAACCGGCGGAACCGTTACTTTTGAACCCGATGAACCTGACGCAATGCCGGAAACCGCCACCGCCAACAGCGTATTTGCCGAGCCGGAAGCTGATAACAATCAAGCGCCCTTAAACACGCCTTCCGCTGATGAATTGGCAAAAATAAAAGATATGAAGCAAATGGCGCTAAACCCCCAGTTTTTGCCGCCGGTTAAAATTCCAACCGCAAGCGTGCAAAGCGGATTGCCGAATTATCGCAATCGTTACGCTCAGTATCTGACTGATTTACAAGTTTTCAGTCAAACCAAAAAATTTCCGCAAAATGAAGAGCTGAACGCTTCGTTAAATAAAATGGATTCCAACCGCGAAATTTTAATTTATAAAAAATAACTTCACTGACATTGGTTTTGCGTATCATTCCACATTCCACCATTATCCAAGCAGGCATCAATCCGATGTGCCTGCACAATTTCAGGTACAAAATTATACATCGCAATATACAAACCAAACGAAATTAACAACAATATAACACTTATTTTTCGTACCGGTTTAATCATCATGTTCGCAACAGAAAGTAAACATGCGCACATAACAAACGCATATAAAAACAAAATTAAGCGGCTACTATCATAAACCACTGCCCAATCCATAGCAAAAAATAACAGCATTGCCACAACAGTCAGCCCTGTAATTCCAAATTTTATAGCCTTCTTTGTTCGCATGCTCACTTTCCTTTATATACAATTATTTATACATTTTATAATGCGTTGAGCAAGTCTGTCTTAAACTTTTACCAGCTCTTGCGCCTGCTCTCCCGCGTGCATTTGCGCGCAAATCTGCCAGCGAAGCTTCTATAGAATCCCCTCTTAACACATCCGTAATTTCTCTCACATATCCTAACCCTGCAGCGACAGCACTGCCATAAGCCCCTCTTGAAGCAGCTTCGTAGTTGGCTTTACAATGAAAAAATTTATCACTTGGATCTAAATTTTTACTTTTCATAGTTTTGTAATTACGTAGCAAATCTTTTACTGGAGCAATAAGTCCCGTACGAGTTCTGCCTTTTGGTAGGGTATATCCCTTGATATATTTATCAAGTTCTTTAGCTGTTTTATCACCATATTTTGGCATAATTTATTCCTTTTCTAAAAAATTAAGTTAAAAAAATAGCTCCGTGTTTGCACACAGAGCCGGCTAAAAAATAATCGCGGGGTGCGTTTTTCACGCTCCTCTCGCGATTATGCCAATTTATATAGCATATTTTTGCAAAAATGTATCGTCCTATTTTGTATCTTTTTGTATCGTCTTGTATTGTTTTGTATCATTTTTTGTTCCAATTATCTGTTTTAACACCATTTTATTTTACGCACAACTTGTGATTTTTTTTGATAAACCACCCCGCCTGCGGCACCCCTCCATAGAGCAGATTGTTTACATAATACTGTAATAATTGTTGACAACGGGAGAATAAGAAGATAGAATCGGCAGTGTCAACAAAAATAAGGGAGAAAAAGCATGCAATGCACACACTGCGGAAGCACAAAGTATACAAACAATGGTTCGTATAAAGGCGTAAGACGTTACAAATGCAAGGAATGTGGAAGATATTTCAGCGATAGGGTCAGAAAGTTTACCTACAAAGACAAAGAGAGATTTTTACAATTATATTTGAACAATGTCGGAATAAACAAAGCGGCATTGTTTATCGGGTGCTCACCGGCGTTGCTCGTCAGATGGGTACGAGAATTTGCAGATAATTTGCGACAAAAGATGAGCAAAGCGGTTAATTCGTTAGAAGAACAAATCCCTGATGTTATAGAGATGGATGAAATCTATACCAGGGTAAAAAAGGGGGAAATCGCACACCAATATGGACTGCTTATTCTAGAAGACGGCGTCAAATTGTTGCATATTGCATCGGAAACGGAAGAGACAAAGCGATAGAGCTTTATAACAAGGCAAAACAAGCAGTTGGAAAGATTGAGCATATCTACACAGACGGGAACAGTTGCTATGAAGAGGCGTTCAAAGACTACGGCGTAAAAGAGCCGCATACTATCGCAATAGGAAAATCTCAGACGCATTTGATTGAGAGTTTTAACTCCAGCATGCGGGATAATTTAGCCAGATTTAACCGTAAATCCAAAAGATACTCAAAATGCCTAGATATGCTTGATAACACTCTGTTTCTTTTCTTTAATAAATCTGCAATCAGTATTATGTAAACAATCTGTCCATAGAGGGGAATTTTAAATTACGGCTTTAAATACAACTTATGCACAGCACTGACTCGTAAATATTGCAAAAAAAAAACGCGAGCTAAAATCTTCTCAAATGCAACAATTTGAGAGGATTTTAGCTCATGTATACACAATCCGGAAGATCAATGGTTGAAATGCTAGGCGTGCTCGCTATCATCGGCGTCTTATCCGTCGGGGCGATTAGCGGTTACAGCAAAGCCATGTTCAAGTATAAGCTTAACAAACAAACCACCCAAATCGGCTATATTTTAGATTATCTTATTGCTAACCAAGACGCATTAAAAGGCGCTGATTTTCATCTCAAAAATATATTAAACAAACTCGGCATTGTTCCTGATGATATGATAAAAGATAACACTGAATACGCCTATGATGCTTTTAATTCACGTATTAAACTTGAAAACCACAGAGCTGGTGATAATGGCGACACTAGTAAATCCGGCATTGCTCTCGGTGTTGAAATCAACAGCATCAACAACGCTTCGGAAATTTGCCGCAATTTTATGACTATGGCCAAAGCCAGAGCCGATGATGTTTCGTTTGTGTATGTGCAAAAACAAGAATCTGATGAATCTTTTACCGGTTCAACAAGCTATTACGGCAATCAGGCAACTAATAAAAACAATTATCTGCACAATATGGATATAGTAACTATGGATAACACCTGCAAAATCTGCGCTGATTCCAACTATTGTTTTGTGTTTATCCTTATCGGATATGATGTAAATTAAAAAGCGAAACGCAATATTACAACTTTTAGTGTTGATTCGCGAACATATCAGAATTTGATTGACATTAAGAGTATAAACGGATAAAAAGAAAAAGCCTTGAGGTCGCACCCTCTTGGCTTTTTTCTAATACAGGAAAGGAGTTGTATCCTAACTTCCTCTCTTATATTGGAAGTATCGCATAAAATTATAAAAAAGTCAATGACTTTTCATTTTTTATGCGAATAGGGTCAGCTTCTTTCCCAACCGCCGGAATCCGGCTGAAAGGATAAGATGATGAGCTTAATCAAAGTTTTGAGCATCTTAATAATGGTGCTTAAAATCATCATTATTATTCTAAGATAATATGATGAGGCGGGGTTGTCAAGCCCCGCCCTTTGATATTTTAAAACACATTATCATAGCTTGCGGAGAATGAGGCTAATGCGCCGCAAGTTTTTTCTGCGGTGTACAAAACCGCTACATAAAGAAAAAACTTGCTAGCAGGAGCCCAAAATACAGATACAAAAAAACCTGCGGATAGCGAGGCAGATACGACGGGGTTTTGGAACGTGGTGTAAAATAAAAGCCTGCGGAGAATGTGGCAGATACGCCGTAACTTTTTTTCGCCGTGTACAAATAGTTACATAAGAAAAAAAGTTACAAGTAGCTGCCCATTATACGCAGGCGTAACTTTAGTCTATTCTGCCGTGGCAGTGTTTATACTTTTTTCCGCTTCCGCACGGACAGGGATCATTGCGCGATACTCTGCCCCATGTGCTCGGGTCGTTTTTGTTAAACGCGGCATTGCGGATTGGTTCAGGTTTTTCGGGAGCGTCTGCTGCGGGAGCGTTGCTGCCGACCAAGCTCTGCGGCTGCTCGTGAACAGCTTCCATTTTAACGTTTTGCTGACGTTGTTCGGCACGTTGCATTGATTCTTCAGCATTGCTTCTGATAATAGTGCGGCAAACCACAATCGTAACCTGTTGCTTTAAGGCGTCAAGCAGAGCCGAAAACATATTAAAAGCCTCACGTTTATATTCGTTTAGCGGATCTTTTTGCCCGTACGCGCGCAAAACAATAGTATGACGCATCATATCCAAAGTGGCGATATGCTCTTTCCACAACTGGTCAAGCACTTGCAATAAAATGCTTTTCTCCACCATTTTAACAATTTCGGCCGGAACACCGTTGTTCTTTTCAACCAAGCGTTTTTCAACTTCGTCTAAAATTTTCTGCGTCATGGTATCGCTGTCAATTTCAGGCTCATTAACCCAGTTGGTAACCGGTAAAACAAAACCGGTAGCTTTGGCCAATTCCTGCTTTAACTCTTCAGTTTGCCATTCTTCCGGCGCGCTTCCGTACGGAACATAACCGGCAATAAGCGAGGTTAAATATTCCTGACGCATATCTTTAACGGTATCCGAAACGTCATCGGTTTCCATAAGTTCGCGGCGCTGAGCATAAATAACTTTGCGCTGCTCGTTCATAACATTGTCATATTTTAACAAGTTTTTACGAATATCAAAGTTACGCTCTTCAACTTTCTGCTGCGCTTTTTCCAAAGCTTTGCTAATCCACGGATGAACCAACGCCTCGCCTTCCGGCAAACCGAGCTTTTGCAGCACGGCCGACATTCTTTCAGAGCCGAAAATGCGCATTAAATCATCTTGCAATGAAAGGAAGAACTTTGAAGTTCCGGGGTCTCCCTGACGACCGGAACGACCGCGCAGTTGGTTATCAATACGACGGCTTTCATGGCGCTCGGTACCTAAAATATACAAACCGCCGGCTGCCAAAACTTTTTGCTTATCCGCTTCAATTTCTGCCTTGAGTTTGGTTTTAATTTTTTCAATTTCTTCCGGAGTTTCAGTGCCGGTTAAAACTGATTTAAGCTTCATGTCTAAGTTACCGCCGAGCTGAATATCCGTACCGCGTCCGGCCATATTGGTGGCAATGGTAATAGCTCCGGCAACACCGGCTTGCGCCACAATCGCGGCCTCGCGCTCGTGGTGACGGGCATTTAACACTTCAAAGTGAACATTCGGCGCGGCTTTGCTTAACAAGTCAGCCACCACTTCCGATTTTTCAACTGAAGTTGTACCCACCAAAACCGGTTGCCCGCGGCGGTGGCAGTCTAAAATAGTGTTAATAATCGCCTGATATTTTTCTTTTTCGGTGCGGTAAATTTCATCATGTTCATCAACTCTTACAACCGGTTTATTGGTCGGAATTTCAACGCATGACAACCCATAAATATCGGCAAATTCAGCCTCTTCGGTCATAGCCGTACCGGTCATACCGGAAAGCTTCGGATACAAACGGAAATAATTTTGGAAAGTGATTGACGCCAAAGTTTGGTTTTCTGACTGAATGGCAACTCCTTCTTTAGCTTCCAACGCCTGATGCAAACCATCGCTGTAACGGCGTCCTTCCATAATACGTCCGGTAAACTCGTCCACAATCACCACTTTGCCGTCTTTAACAATGTAGTCAACATCGCGTGTAAACATTTTATGCGCGCGCAAAGCCTGATTAACATGGTGCACCAATGAAACATTGCCGATGTCATACAAACCTCCGTCTGTAATAAGCCCAACTTGTTTTAACAACTGCTCAACATGAGTCATGCCGACTTCGGTTAAAGTAACCGTGCGGGCTTTTTCATCTTTTTCATAATCGGCCGGAACTAATTGCGGAATAATTTTATTAACCGAGATATAACGCTCCGACGAATCTTCCGCCGCGCCGGAAATAATGAGCGGCGTTCTGGCCTCATCAATCAAAATGGAGTCAACCTCGTCAACGATGGCAAAGTTAAATTCGCGCTGAACCCGTTCTTCTAAATTAAACTTCATATTATCGCGCAAATAATCAAACCCGAGCTCGTTGTTGGTTCCGTAAATAATATCGGAATTATAAGCCTCGCGGCGCTGATTGTCATCTTTACCATGCACAATGTAGTCAACCGTCAAGCCCAAAAAGCGATAAACCTGCCCCATCCATTCGGCGTCGCGCTTGGCCAAATAATCGTTGACGGTAACAATATGCACGCCCTTGCCTTCCAAAGCATTCAAATATGCCGCCAACGTGGCTACCAATGTTTTGCCTTCGCCGGTTTTCATTTCGGCAATCATGCCTTTGTGCAAAACAATACCGCCGACCAACTGCACGTCATAATGGCGCTGACCTAATGTGCGTTTTGCGGCTTCGCGAACGGCGGCAAACGCCTCCGGTAAAAGTTCATCCAAAGTTTCGCCGTTTTTAATACGATTACGGAACTCATCGGTTTTGGCTTTTAACTCAGCATCTGAAAGTTTTACAAAATCAGGCTCCAATGAATTAATTTTATCCACAACCTTCATCTGTCTTTTAACAAATCTGTCATTGGCGCTGCCAAAAAGCGCACGGGCTATTTTATTTAACATATCTTTACCTTATATATTATCGTAATAAACTACATTTAGTGTTTATATTAACCATTGTCAATACTATCAACCAAAGTTATAAACGACTTATAAAAAATACTTGGAATGTTTGCAAAAAAAGTTTATATAGATAAATAGTAATTTAATATTTGGAGGTACTTATGCAAAAAAAACAAATTTTAACCGCAACCGGTATTGTTCTTGTTGTAGCCGCTGCGGCCTTTGCTTCATTTAAGGTTTATGCGGACAAAGCCAACGCCGATAAAAACATTGGTGTTGCCGCCCGCATTAACGGTGAGGTTGTTACTATTGATGAAATTAAAAAAGGCTATGATGACAATCCGCAAATTGCCGAACAGGTTGCTTTTGACCAGTTTTACCCGAAAGCAGTTGACATTTTTGTAAACGGCAAATTGCTTTATCAGGCCGCTACCAAAGCAGGCACTCAGGAAACTCCCGAATATAAAGCTCAGCTCAAAGTTGCTGAAGAAGATTTAGCTCGTAAAGTTTACCTTGAAAATGCCGTTGCGCAAAAGGTAACCGAAACCGCCGTTAAAGATTTTTATGATAATGAATACGTTAAAAATTATCAGAGCAAAAAAGAAGCTAAAGCCAAACACATTTTGGTTGAAAATGAAGCCACTGCCAAAGAAGTTATTAAAAAGCTGAACAGCGGCGAAAAATTTGATGATATTGCCAAACAATACACCAAAGATTCAACCGTTGAACTCGGCTATTTTTCTGAAGACATCATGGTTCCTGAGTTCAGCAAAGCCGCATTTGCCCTCAAAAAAGGCGAATACAGCAAAGCTCCGGTAAAATCACCGTTCGGTTATCATGTAATTTTGGTTGAAGACTTCCGTGATTCCGCTCCTTTGCCGTTAAAAGACATTGAACCGCAGATTAAAAACATGCTCTCGCAAAAAGCCATTGCTGAAATTTTTGACAACCTGTATAAAAACAGCATTATTCAAAAATTTGACCTGCAAGGCAAAGAAATTGTTGTCGCGCCTGAAAATCCGGCTAAATAATAAAGCTTAACGGCTATATAAAAAATCCTCGTCTTTACCGGCGGGGATTTTTATTTTGCAAAACTTCAGCGCCCCATGCGTTTTTTATATGCACTATCGTAAACGGTAATTTTACAAAAACCGCGTCAAAACGAATATCAAAATCTCCGTATTGCGGATTGCGTTGTAAAAAAACTTGCGCCGCCATCACGATTCGCTTTTGCTGTTGTTTACTGATGGCAACCATGGCATGTTCAATATTTTTGCGTTCTTTAACCTCAACAAAAACCAAAACCTTACCTTTGCAAGCCACAAAATCAAGCTCACCGGCTGTAGTTCCTCTGCCGATAACCTGATTACGGCAAACAATGCGATAACCATGAAGCCGCATATACCAACGCGCCGCCAATTCGCCGAGTTTGCCGTTAATTTTGTTCGTCATTGTTTACTTATTATCCTTTAAGGCCAGCGCCTGATTATAAACTTCTTTTTTACTGAGCCCGCCGAGCGCGGCAACTTCTTCCACCGCTGACTTTAAGCTCATTTTTTGCATACGGCATAAAAGCTCGGCTTTGACATCAATTTCCGCCGATTCGCTCTGACAAGGCGGCGCAATTACCAGCACTATTTCGCCCTTTGCCGGATTCTCCGTATAATATTGCGCTAATTCTTGCGCCGTGCCGTTGCGCGCGTCTTCATACAGTTTGGTAATCTCACGCACTACCGCCATTTCACGGATGCCGAATACTTCAGCGGCTGCTTGCAAGGTTTTAAGCAACCGCGGCGCCGTTTCATACAAGACCAACGTGGTGTTAATGCTTTTAAGCTCATTAAACAAATCGGCGCGCGCTTTGTCCTTGTTGGGAATAAATCCGGCAAACATAAAACGATTGGTCGGCAAACCGGCAAGCTGCAAAGCGCAAATTACCGCCGACGCCCCCGGAATACTGTAAACCTTAACCCCATCTTTGCGGCACAAACTTACCAATTTATACCCCGGATCCGAAATTAACGGCGAACCGGCATCGCTCACCAACGCCACCGCCTGCCCGTTTTTAATTATATCAACGATTCCCGCGGCTTTGCCTTCTTCATTATAGTTTTGGTAGCAAATAAACCGCTTGTGTATTGAAATTCCCAACAGCGCAAACAGTTTTTTTGTAACTCTGGTATCTTCACAAGCTATTATTTCAGCCGCATTTAAAGTATCAAGCGCCCGCGCCGAAATATCATTTAAGTTGCCGATAGGCGTAGCCACAACATATAAGCCGCAATCTAACATTTTATAACTCTTTACATTAACCTTTTTTTAGTCTACATATTAGCTAGGTGGATTGTTTTATATTTTAGGAAAAAATGCAAGTGTTAAAAAAAATAAGTGCCGTTTTTTTAGTGTTTATTTTGCTCGGCTGTCACTCCGCCGGCCAAAACCAAATTTTTATGCGCGGCGGAACTCATGACATCGGCTACACCGTTGAAGATGATTCGTTCTTTGAAAGCAATCGGCAAAGCTTTAACGTTGCCATGCTCTTGCCCTTAAGCGGCAAAGCCTCAACTTACGGACAGGGCTTAAAAAACGCCGCCATGATGGCAATTGAAGACGCCGGCAATTCACGTTTAACCGTGCGCTTTTATGACACTCAAAGTTCGCCCGAAGGCGCCGATTCGGCTGCCCGTCAAGCCATTAACGAGGGCAATGTTTTAATTTTAGGCCCGTTGATGAGCGCTGAAGTTTCCGCCGCCGAACGCATAGCCTCCTCTTATGATGTCCCGCTGATTTCGTTTTCAACCTCGCCCGAAGTTCTTAAACACGGCGTTTATACTTTAGGACTTTTAGGCAGCGAACAAAGCGAGCGTATTATCGCTTATGCCGCCTCGCAAAATCGGCGTAAAATTGCGCTTTTAATTCCGGATACCTCCGCCGGTATCAATTTAGCCAAAGCGGCATTAAAAGCTGCTGCCGCCAACAACAGCGAGATTGTAAAAATTGCTTTTTATCCGCCTGAAACTCTTGACTTCGGCGATATTGTCAAAAACATGACCGATTATGAAACCCGCTCGGCGGAAGTTAACAAAATTAAAAACAAATTAACCGCGTTGGCTGAAGCCGGCGATGCTGCCGCCGCGCGCGAGCTCAAACAACTCAAAACCACTTACACCACCGGCGAAGTTGACTTTGACGCCGTGTTGATTCCTGAAACCGGCAGCCGTTTAAAATCAGCCGCCGCCATGTTCGGATATTACGACGTCAGTTATCCTGATGTTTTGTTTTTGGGCACCACCGTTTGGGAAAACACCAACTTAAACAAAGAAACCACGTTATATCATGGTGTTTATCCTGAAATGTCACGCGTACATAACGATTATTTTAACAAAAAATATCAAGACTATTTCGGCGAGGCTCCCAACCAACTATACAGTTTTGCCTATGACGGCATTGCCCTTGCCTCTGCATTATCACGCAAAAACATTGCTAATCTTAATGAGCTGATTACCGCTGAAGACGGCTATATCGGCATTAACGGCGCGTTTCGTATTATGCCTGACGGCACCAACCGCCACGCTCTTAACATTATGGAAGTTACCTCTGATGGCCCCAAGGTTATCAACCAAGCTCCCAAAAAATTTACCGATTCGGCAGCAAACAACAGCTTTGGCAATTTTGTGCAGCCGATGCCCAAAATTTACGGCAAAACTCAGACTGAAGCGGAAAGATTACTGTTTCAATCTGAGTCGCAGTATGAAACCTTCCGCTTTTTAGGTAATTGGTAGTTTTTATTACTCTGATGTTGATAGTTAAGTTTTTTTGCTTGAAAATCGGCAGAATTACGCCAATATGTACAATATGTTTTTTATGAAGGGCAAAAGGCCGAAAGTTCGCCAATCCGGTCAGGTTCGGAAGGAAGCAGCCGTAACGAATATTTCGGGGTTTTTGTCCCTTCGCCTTGTTTTTAGAGAATATAATGGCAGAAGAAAATACAGATAATCAATACGTTGTTTTGGCGCGCAAATACCGCCCGCAAACCTTTGAAGATTTACTCGGACAAGACGCTCTTGTGCAAACTCTAACCAATGCCATTAAAAACAATCGTCTGCACCATGCCTACATTTTAACCGGCATTCGCGGAGTCGGAAAAACCACCACCGCGCGCTTGATTGCCCGCGCTCTTAACTGCACCGGGCTTGACGGTAAAGGCGGCCCCACCATTCATCCTTGCGGCGTTTGTGAAAATTGCCGCGCGATTGCCGCCGGACGCCATATTGACGTTATGGAACTTGACGCCGCTTCCCGCACCGGTGTTGACGATATTCGCGAGCTTTTAGACAGCGTGCGTTACAAACCGACCAATGCCCGTTATAAAGTTTATATCATAGACGAAGTACACATGCTTTCCAAAGGCGCTTTTAATGCTTTGTTAAAAACGCTTGAGGAACCGCCCGCGCATGTTAAATTTATTTTTGCGACCACTGAAATCCGCAAAGTTCCGGTTACTATTTTATCGCGCTGCCAACGTTTTGACTTACAGCGTTTAAGCATTGAAACATTAATGCAGCTGTTCCACAAAATTATTGCGGCTGAAAATTTAAAGGCTGATGAAGAAGCCCTTGAAATGGTTGCCCGCGCTGCTGACGGTTCGGCCCGCGACGGTTTATCTATGCTTGACCAAGCTATTGTTTTAGGCGACGGCAAAATTAAAACCGAAACCGTAATTGAAATGATTGGTCTGGCCGACCGCACTCAAACTCTAGCACTTTTTGAGCACTTAACCGCCGGCGATATTCCGTCCGTGCTTAAAAACCTGCAACTTCAGTATAAAAACGGCGCCAACCCGCTTGTTATTTTGCAAGATTTAATTGACGTCACCCACATGCTTACCAAAGCTAAAATTGTACCCGGCGCCCTTAACTCCGAAACATTAAGCGAAAACGACCGCGAGCTTTGCAACAAGCTGTCCGGCTCTTTATCAGTAGCGGTTTTATCGCGCGTATGGCAAATGATGCTCAAAGGCTTAGCGGAACTAAACTCCGCGCCGGCGCCGCTTGACGCCTTGGAAATGATTTTAATTCGCATCGCTTATTCAGCTTCCCTGCCGACGCCGGCTGAAATTTTGGAAGAAGTAAAAAAAAAATCTGATTTAAGCCAAACCGCTCCTAAAATCAGCGTTTCAGCCCCGCAAATTGCCTCGCAGCAAGCTTTACCGCAACCGGTGAACAACCTTGCTTCGCAGCCTGCGATTAACCCGGCTCCCGCGCCGACTGCGCCGATTTCATCCGCTCCTTGCCCGATGAATAACATTATGCAGTTAGTTTCCTATTTGGAAAATCACAAAAAAATACTGATAGATTATTCATTAAAGCACGATGTTTCAGTTGAAAAATTTGGCAACTGGCAAATTGAGATGACTTTGTCTGACAAAACCCCGCCTGATTTTATAAGCAACTTGCGGCAGGCTTTAACTGAGGCGACCGGCGGCGAATGGCAGATTATTCAGCGCCATGGCGCGCTTGGTCAAACTTTAGCCGATATTGAAAGCGCCGCTACCGAAGCCGACAAGCGCAGTGCCTCTGAGCATCCGTTGGTCAAAGCCATATACGCTGAATTTAAGGGCGCCCGTATTGATACCATTACCCGTAAAGTTTCTGAAGCCGATTCGGAAAATTCCGAAGACGATGATGAAACCGATAAAGAAACCGTAACTCAAACTTATGAAGAGGAAGAATAAAAAATGATGAATATTCAAGGCTTGATGAAACAAGCGCAAATGATGCAGAAAAAAATGCAAGAAACGCAAACCCGTTTAGCCGCGGAAGAACGTGAAGGCACCAGTGGCGGCGGATTAGTTAAAATCGTGCTTAACGGTCGCTCTGAAATGAAAAAAATTTCCATTGACAAATCGCTGATTGTCGCCGATGAAAGCGATATGCTTGAAGACTTAATTTTAGCCGCCTACAATGATGCGCACAACAAAATTGAAGCCTTGCAGGAAGAAGGTATGAAAGAAGCTACCGGCGGGGTTAATCTCGGCGGTTTAAAACTTCCGTTTTAAGGACATAATCCGTGGCCGGAAAAGAAATAGAAAAATTAATCAAAGCGGTTGCCAAATTGCCCGCGCTCGGCACTCGTTCGGCGCGCCGTATTGTTTTGCAACTGCTCAAAAAACGCGACGCCCAGCTTTTGCCGCTGATTGAAGCTTTGCAAAACGTGGCCGATAACATTAAAACCTGCCCTGTCTGCGGCAACTTTGATACTGAAGCGCCATGCTCAATTTGCAGCTCCTCTTCTCGCGACAATACAACCTTGTGCATTGTGCAAGACGTTGCCGATTTATGGGCAATGGAACGAGTCGGTTTTTATAAAGGCAAATACCATGTTTTGGGCGGGATTCTTTCCGCATTGGAAGGCATCACGCCGGAAGATTTAAACCTAAGCAACCTAGCAAGCCGCATTGCCGATGAACATATTGAAGAAGTTATCTTAGCCCTGCCGGCAACAGTTGACGGGCAAATTACCACTCATTATTTGTTAAGCCGCTTAAAAGACATGCCGGTCAAAGTTACCACTTTAGCGCAAGGCATACCGGTCGGCGCCGAACTTGATTATATGGACGACGGCACCATTCAACTGGCGTTAAGCTCACGCAAACAACTTTAATATTACTGATTTTTTATTTGTGACGGCAGCTGATTAAAACCTCGGCTGCCGCGCGTGCTTCGTTACTGATTTTTTCACCGGAAAGCATGCGGGCGATTTCTTCTTTTTTCTCACTGTCTGAAAGTTTTTCAACCTGAGTTAAGGTAACATTATTTTCAGTTGCTTTGCTAACCTTAAAATGCTCATTGCTGAAAGCGGCAACTTGCGGCGAATGAGTTACTGCCAAAACCTGAACTTTTTGCGCCAAGCGCGATAAACGCTCGCCAACTGCCTGCGCGGTAGCTCCGCCGATACCGGAATCAACCTCATCAAACACCAAAGTTTCCACACTGCTTTTTTGCGCCAAATTTACTTTAAGCGCCAGCATAAATCGCGCCAACTCGCCGCCGGAAGCAATTTTACTGAGCGGACCTTGCGGCGAACTCGGATTAGTGGCAACCGTAAAGCAAACTGCATCGCTCCCGCGCTCATTCCATTCCGATTCGGCAAGCGGCTTAATTTCCGTCATAAACTTGGCTTTTTCCATTTTAAGTGGCGGCAGCTCCGCCATTACCGCGGTATCTAAAATTTGCGCGGTACTCCGGCGCAATTCAGTTACTTTTGCGGCTTTTTGCATATATTCTTCACGGGCTTTTTCCACCGCAATATGCAACTCGGCAATATCCGTGCCTCCTTTGTCAATGGCGGCAAGTTTGGTCTTGAAATCAACCAAAACCTCTGGTAAATCATCAACGCTCACCTGATGTTTGCGCGCCAACGCTTTCAGTGCAAACAAACGCTCTTCCACACTGTCTGCCTCGCCGGAGTCTAAACTTATTTCACTGCTTGCTTGTTCAATACGCGCAACCGCCTCGTCTAATTGAATAAGCGCCGTATTCAGCTCTTCGTCAATATCGGCAAATTTATTTTCGGTCAGACTGTTCACCTTAGCGAGCGCGCTCTGCGCTTTTTGAATTGATGAGGCAATATCGCGCCCCTGCAAAGAAGTATACGCCGTATTTAAGCTTTCCAAAATTTTTTCGGCGTGCATTAACTCATTGCGCTTGCGGTTCAGCTCCTCTTCTTCGCCTTTTTTAACTTTAGCCTTTTCAAGCTCATCAGCCCAATGACGCAAATTATCCTCTTCCCGCGAGGCATCTGCAAAAGCCTGTTCCGCATTTTTCAGCTGTTTTTGCAATTTTTTATAAAACTGATATCTATCAGCCAAAGCCGCTAATTCAGCATTATAACCTCCGAAATTGTCTAGCACCGACAAATGAGTTGCCGGATTAAGCAATCCCTGATTATCAAATTGCCCGTGCACTTCAACCAAATACGAGCCGAGTTCTTTAAGCAAACGCAACGTAATCGGTTGATCGTTTAACAATATTTTGCTTTTACTATCAGTCGTGAGCGAACGTTTAATGATAATTTCATCATCAACTTCAATATCATTTTCAGCGCATATCGCAAAAAAAGGATTAGCTTTATCGGCAAGCTCAAACACCCCGCTCACCATTAACTTATCCGCTCCGTTTCTGATTAAGCCGACCTCTGCTCTGTTACCCAAAAGCAAGCCTAGTGAATCTAACAAAACCGACTTACCGGCACCGGTTTCGCCGCTGAACACGCTTAGCCCGCCGCTAAAATCCAAATTAAGCGAATCAATCAAAACAACATTGCGAACCGAGAGCGACTTTAACATTTTAAGCCTTATTTAGTTTTGATTAAGTTTTGAGCTTTAACGCTCCAACTGCTTTGCGGGTAGTTATGCTCCAAAACTTTTGCCGTTTTAAGCGCCTGATTATTCATGCCGAGAATAGTATAAATTTCAACCTGCCTATACAAAGCTTCTTCAATTTGCGTGGTGGTCTGATAATTTTCAACCACGGTGTTAAAGCGGTTAAGCGCCGAAAGATAATTTTTGCCATTTAAATAATAACGCCCGACAGCCATTTCCTGCCCAGCCAAGTGGTCAGCCGTCAAATTAAGCTTTTGTGCCGCGTCTTTGGCATAAGCGGTGTTCGGAAACATAATAACCACCTGCCGCAAAGCGTCATTTGCCTTTGCCGTAATTGACTGGTCCTTATCCGCCGGACTGATTTGGTCATAGTAGCACAAGCCTTTCATATAATAGGCATAAGCCACGTCTTTATTTCCGGGATGAAATTTAATAAACCGCTCAAAACTGATAATTGCATCGTCATATTTTTCATTTTTATAATGCGCGTAACCACCCATCAGTTTAGCCTTTACCGCCCACTTTGAATACGGGTGCTCAATTTCAACCTTTTCAAAATTTTCCGCCGCTTTGGCATAAGCCGTTTTTTGCAAATCTTGATAACCTTGTTTATAAAGTTCTTCCGCGCTTAAAACCGATTCTTCATCAGCTTTTCCAGAAGCGCAAGCCGCAAGCATTAAAACCCCGCAAACTGCGATTGCCGTTTTTTGCCAACCTGATATTTTCATTATTTTTTATCTCCGTCAAAAACTTTATAATTTGTAGCGTCCGCAAACAATTTTTTCAAAATTTCATTATTATGAAAATGCCCGCTGCAAACGGCAACCACATCGGCAACCAAGCGGTATCCAGAAGTGTACATATCCCCGATTAAATCCAAAACCTTATGATTAACGCATTCATTTTTAACCCTGAAACCCTCGGGATTTAAAATCGTATCGCCGTCAAGCACCACTGCGTTATCCAAACTTCCGCCTTTAATTAAACCTAATGACTTTAAATATTCAATTTGATATTTTTCACAAAACGTGCGGCACAGAGCAATTTGCGAGCTGAAAATTTCCGGCGTAATTTTAGCGTCAAACACCTGATGTCCAACAATCTTGGACGAAAACTCAATTTCAAAATGCACATTTAAGTCTTTTCCGCCGTTAGGCAGCAGCTTAACGCTTCCGCCCTTGCCGTCGGCAAATTCAACCGGCTTTAACACTTCAATAAATTTACTGCCCGCGTTTTGCTCTTGCTTGGGCGCGGCGGCAAGTTCACCATAAAACACCTTGCCGCTGCCGTCTGCAATCGGCAATTCCTGATTATTGCACTCAATATAAGCATTATCAATTTGCGCCGCGTATAACGCCGCCATCAAATGTTCAATTGTGCTGACTAAAACTCCGTCCTGCCCCAAACAGGTGCAGTTACGCGTATCAACCACATTATTATACGTGGCGGCAATCGGTTTGGCACCGGCAACATCCGTGCGGCAAAAAACAATTCCGGTATTAACCGGCGCCGGATTAATCACCAAAACCGAATCACAACCTGAGTGCAATCCGATTCCTTTTATAGTCAGAGTTTTTTTTAATGTACGTTGTATCATTTTTATCTCCAAAAATAACTTGGGCGGTCTATAAGCCGGGTTTTGTGTCAACACTTGCTTTATCTTGCGATAAAGATTGTCGCGACAGCCATTCATCTAAGCCAAACCGTTGCCGGTTTGTTCGTGCGACCTACCTCTGGACAGAGTGGAAACTCTCAGTCAGATAAATTCTGATTACTCCTTATTTGGTCTTACATCAAGCAGGGCTTGCCATGCCTGCGACATTGCTGTTGCAGCGGTGAGCTCTTACCTCGCCATTTCAACCTTACCGAAAATATATTTCGGCGGTATATTTTCTGTGGCGCTTTCCCTCGGATTACTCCGGCCGGACGTTATCCGGTGCCTTGTTTCCATGAAGCCCGGACTTTCCTCACCGTCTGATTTTACCTTCCGCGGCGCGGCTGTCCGACCACCCTGTTTTTAACCTA
This sequence comes from uncultured Alphaproteobacteria bacterium, assembly GCA_902464275.1. Lineage (GTDB taxonomy): Bacteria > Pseudomonadota > Alphaproteobacteria > RF32 > CAG-239 > CAAFZY01. The sequence goes on from CABQIK010000008.1 coordinate 59,814, forward strand.
TACACAATTACATCTAAAATCAAACGATTTTTACAAGTTTTTCAGTTTATCACCGATATTAAGTATATTTTAAAAGTTTTTTCGCTATACTCTCCTCAGTTCTGTTTTTTTAAGGAGTACTTAAATGAAAAAAATTTTATTATCGTCAGCCGCCATTGCCTTGGTTGCTGCTTTTGCTATGCCGGCGCATGCCGAATGTGACGGTTGGTACGGCGCTTTGCGTGCCGGTGTTGTTCAACACGATGTTTCCGATAGCGGTGACATTGCCGACATCAGCGGTGACAACCTTGACGACAATCGCTTAATGATTAGCGGTGCTTTAGGTTATCGTTATGAACATTTTCGCGGCGAACTTGAATATGTATGGCGTAAACACACTGATGAAGAAGTAACCAATGAAGGTTTAACTGATACCATGAAATTTAAGTCATACTCATACATGTTTAATGTATACTATGATTTATTGCCTTACAACTGGTGGTCACCGTATGTCGGAGCCGGTTTAGGTTACACCAGATTAAAATACAATAATGTTGATACCTCATGGGGTTACAGCAATGCCAAATACAAAGAAAGCAACTTCACTTGGGCTTTGGGCGCAGGTGTTTCCGTAAAAGTAACCAACCGCTTTAACGTTGACTTGGGCTATCGTTACTACGATATGGGCAGCATGAAACATGCCGACATCACCGCTCAAGAACTGTACGGCGGCGTTCGTTACGTTTTCTAATGTAACCATCAATCAAATTAAAGAGAGTTTGTTCGCAAGCTCTCTTTTTTGTGCGATATTTGTTTTTGTGCTTGAGTTTTTGTTTAACGCGGTTAAACTTTATTTTATAATATTCAACGGAGGCTTTTAATTATGGCAAACAAACTTTTCGGCACTGACGGCGTACGCGGCGTGGCAAATGAATTTCCAATGACGGCGGAATTTGCATTTCGCTTAGCACAAACATTAAGTCATTTAATCTGCACGCAAAAAAAACGCGTCGCTATCGGCAAAGATACCCGTGTTTCCGCTGACATGCTTGAATCCGCGCTTATTGCCGGTTTTACTTCCATGGGAGTAAACGTAATTAAAATGGGCGTGGTGCCCACTCCGTTATTAACCGCTGAAGTCGGCAGCTTAAACGCCGATATGGCCGTTATGATTACCGCCTCGCACAACCCGTATCATGACAACGGCATTAAGCTTGTAAACAACAGCGGCGATAAATTTTCTGACGAAAAGACCGCCGAGCTTGAAAAGCTTTTAACCTCTGATATGGTCTTTACGCAAAACAAAGAAAATATCGGTCGCGTGTTTGAAGATGAAAAAAGCATACCGGCTTATATGGCAAACGCCCGCTCCATTGCGCCAAACACCAACGCCTTAAAAGGTTTACGCGTTGTGCTTGACTGCGCTAACGGCGCTTTTTCAAAAATCATGCCGCAAATTTTCAAAGATTTAGGCGCAGGGGTTATTACTTTGGCTGACGCGCCCGACGGTTACAACATTAACAAAGATTGCGGCTCGCAGCATACTGAAAAAATGCAACAGGTTGTTACCGATTCGCATGCTCATCTCGGCATTGCCGTTGACGGCGACGGCGACCGCATTATTATCTGCGATGAAAACGGCACCCGTATTGAAGGCGACCAAATTATTGCCTTTTTAGCCACTTATTTTAAGCATGAAAATATGTTAAAAGGCAACGCGGTTGTAGCCACCGTATGGTCAAATTTAGGGCTTGAAAAATACCTGCACACCCTCGGCATAGATTATTACCGCTCAGCTGTCGGCGAACGCTATGTTATTGAAAAAATGCGGCAAACCGGAGCTAATGTAGGCGGTGAAGAATCCGGGCACATGGTGCTTTCCGATTATGCCAAAACCGGCGACGCATTATTAACCGGCTTAGTTATCAGCTTAGGACTCTTAAAAAGCGGCAAAAAGATGAGCGAGATTTTTCCGCTGTTTGCCAAATGCCCGTGCCAAATCAGCAATTTGCGCTTTAAATCGCCTGAAGATGTAAACACCGCGTTTGCAAGCAGTATTGTGCAACAGGTTATCGCCGATTCGGAGCAAAAAATTAAAGGTTCCGGCTCAATAATTGTTCGCAAATCAGGTACTGAACCGATGATTAAAGTGCGGGTTGAAGCCGAAGACAATCAGCTTGTTAATGAAATCAGCGCCGCCATTGTTGCTGAAATTGAAAAATACCGCTAGCGATTAAACCTTTATTTACCCGCAAAGCGTATTATTTTTTCTGATGTTAAAGCCAACAAAAGGAAAATAAAATGATAAAAGGTATTTTAGCGCTGTTTCGTTCCGGATTAATCTTAAACCCGATGGTATTGCTCGGCATTTTAACCGGTTTTACGGCCATGGGCACGCTTGAAGGCGAACAGCTGCGCCAGTTTTATACCAATTATCATTTATATTTGCTTATGTTTTTGGTTGCCGGAATTTATGTTTATATTTTCAAGCGCACATATCTCAAAGGCGGCGTAATCACCGATTGGCAAGCAACCATACAAACTATGGTCGGTCATTTTTTAATGTTGGTGGTATCGTTTATCTTCAGCATGCTGTTTGTTATGGTAATGTCCTTTAGCGGCGATGAAGATGAAAATTACGACCTGCCGGAATTTGACCAGGTCACCGCTGATTTACAAAACAATCAACAAGAATTGCAACAAAACTACAATGCTATCATGGAAGCGGTAGACGGCCCGACCGCCGCGCAAATACCGGCACAAGCAGAACCGTTAACGCAACCTGCCCCGCAAGCTTCAACCCCCGCGCAATAAAGGCTCTATAAAATTCCCCTTTACGTAAGAGTAGCACACGCTATAAAAAATTCCCATTCTGAGTCTGGGTAACAGCGGAACACCGACGGGGTGGCTCATGCAACTTATACACAATATCATTAATTCCCCTCTATGGCGCGCTGCCAAAGGATGGTGGTTAATACAACTTATGCACAGCACAGACTCGTAAATATTGCAAAAAAAAAACGCGAGCTAAAATCTTCTTTAAGGTAACAATTTGAGGAGATTTTCTGATGTTTATCCTAAAAAATAATCTAAGCCTGCGGAGAATGAGGCTAATGCGACGGGGTTTTGGAACGACTTGTACACAAAAAGGTACACGAGTGACAAAATTCCTAGCAGCTGCCCATTATACGCAGGCCCAAGGGCGCAGTATGGTGGAAATGCTCGGCGTTCTTGCTATCATTAGCGTCCTGTCCGTCGGCGCTATCGCCGGATATTCCAAGGCGATGATGAAGTACAAACTAAATCAGCACGCTCAAGCAGTTAATTTGCTGATTAATAATTTGCTTTCAATTAAAGACAAATTGCAATACATTCCCAACGGTGGCACTCAATACGGAACTCTTTTTTACAAAATGAACCTGCTTCCTGACGGAATAAAATATATCAGCAATGGCAATTTAGAAGATATTTGGTTCAAAGGTAAAATTATTATATATTACGCCAACGACAAATATATTGATAACGGCGTTGAAATGCAAAATAATTTCGGCGGCATACAATTTAATTTTTCACCCTCTTCGCAAGGTGCGGAAATATGCCGAAACATTGCGCTTGCCGCCAAAGAAAACGCCGCTAATTTATGGCTGGTTGAAGTGGCAAAATACTATAATGACACCGATAAAGGCCATAACTTCATAGGAAATTTATACGGTGATAAATATTGTAATAACCGCAAATGCTTGCGCGATTTAGATATAAATAAGCTCAGTGAGCTTTGCAATGCCTGCAATGAAGCCGGCTGCAAGTTGTTTGTTCTTTACAAATAAAATCCGCTAAAAAAAAAGAGCTGTCAGTTCCAATTATTCTAATGAATAACCAAAACCAACAGCCCTAACCTCATCTTCTTAGCTTGTTACCAAAGAACCTGTAGCCCATCTCACGGACCTTATTCAGCACTATAATCTCAACACCACTACACAATAGCGCCAAACAAGGACTCGCAATAAGGATAACGGTTCCGATTGTAGATTCATTTTCACCGAAAAATTCAGTGAAAAGTTGTACTGGAAAAAAAATCAAAAAGATTACTGCCAGTACACTCAAAGCCCTACAAGCCCAATCCATCCTTCTGTAATAGTTGCGAATGATCAAGCCTTTTCTATACTCAAGTGTCATAAGAAAAAAATTTACTTTCAAGCTCGCAACAAGAAAACGAGGCTGAAAATTGTTAAACATAATAATTCTTGTTATACTTAGAATACATAATTT
>CABQIK010000009.1 GCA_902464275.1 uncultured Alphaproteobacteria bacterium
CCGGTCGGTGATTGCCCTTATATGATATTCCCCTCACCTTGTCAATAGATTTTTTGCCTTTTTTTTCGTTTTTTAAAGCGCTTTTTGCAACTCTTTGATTCCGCTTAAATTTTATTAAGAAAATCTTAATCCCGAAATCAGCTCTTGTTTTCTTTTTATTAACCATAAACGTTTATAATAATGGGCAATAAATAGGGAGTTTTTGACTAAATGTTTGTAAATGCTGTAAAATTAAAAATAATGGCTGCGATTCTGTTTTTGGGACTCGCGGGTTGCGCCTCTAAGCCTTTAGATTTAAATGGGGTTGACGGCTCTCCGGTGCCGCCGGCCTTTGCCAACTTTCCGGATATTCCGTTTCCGGAGCAAGCTTTTTTAGAGCTTGGCGACACTAAGGCTTTGGGCAGCGGCGATAACTGGATTGGCAGCTTGGTATTTACCGCGCCGTATAACGCGAGTCGTGTTTTTGACTTTTATGTATTGGAAATGCCACGAAATCGGTGGACAGAGATTGCGGTTGTGCGCGCCCGCATTAGTCAGATGACCTATTTCAGGGATAAACGCGCCATTCAGATTTTAATAGAATCCACCGGTGATAACGACTCGCGAGTTACCATTACCGCGATTCCGAATCAGGCGGCACTGCAATAACCTGTGACTATACTATATATATTTAAAGGACGTTGTGATGAAATTTAACTTTTTTACTTTTGGCGGCTCACAATTTTGGGAAGACGTATTTTTTTATCAGAAATGGCGGATTCAACGTAATTGCCATTCTAAAATTTACCGCCTGCTTGACAACTGGGATATTAAAAGAGCCGAGGGTTCGTTTGAAACCTGTCGCAAAGCGTTTGTTAAATATATAGAAGTGTATGAAATTCCGCGCCAAAGCGGCGAGCTGGTAATTTTGTTGCACGGGCTTGGCGAAACAAAAAGCATTTTCCGGCCGCTGTGGAAGAAGCTTGTTAATGAAGGATACAATGTAGCGGCCATTAATTATCCGTCTACCCGCAAGCCGATGAAATATCACATCAGGCAGCTTGAGTTCTTTTTAAATCATTGCGAAGATATTAATAAAGTGTCGTTCATTACCAAAGGCGCCGGTTGTTTGCTGCTCAGAATGCTGATTGCCAACACCTACGGTTGGCAGGACAACTTTAAAATAAATAAAGTGATTAATGTTAATCCGATTAACCGCGGCAGTGATTTTTTTGATATAATCGCGCGATTTGCTCCGTTTAACTGGATTTTCGGGCCGATGCTTAAAGAATGCCGGCCGATGGACGCGCAATCAATTTCGCGACTGCCAAAAGAAACCGACATCGGCTTGATTTTTTGCGAGACATGGACGCAAAAGCTCTTTTCGCCGATTGTTGAAAGATTTAAGAGCATGCCGCTTAAATTTGAAGTCAGCGAAAAAGATTTTGCTTCCAAAATGACCACAATTAAAAACACATACTGCAACGTGTTTAACAATCCGGAAGTTTTAGAAGCGTGCATAAAGTTTTTGAAAAGCGGAAAATTTAAGTAATTTAATGATATTGTAACACAATATGCCGTATTTTTATGATAAAATGTAAATTGATTGTAATTATGAGGTAAAAATGAAATCGCTTTTGACCAGTTTTATGATGTTTGCCGTGCTTTGCGCCGCATTATATTCAGGCGTGTTTAACTTTATGGCAAGTCCGTATATGCTGGCTTTTGCCGTTGTTGCAGTTGTTGTGGTTTTGATTTTTGCCGTTAAAATTTTGGGCAACCCTCTGGCTGATAAGGATTCTAAGAATGACGACCATGATAAAAAATAGTTTTCGCTTTATTGCCGGCGGGGTTATCGCTATGTTTTTGGTGCTCGGCATGCTCCCCGAATCGGCGCAGGCAGCCAATAACACCAAGTTGGAACAATTTACCGATAAAGAAATTGACGGTCTGCTTGCTAAAATTAACACTGAGCTTGCAACTTTAAGAACATTAACCAGCACTTATCAGAACAAACTAAACTCATTTAAAAGCAAGTCATATACCTATTCGCTCTCGCAGGCAGAGGCGTTAAGAATCGCAAAACAGTCAGTAACCGGCAACACTCCGATTCCGGTCGGCGATACTTTTGACGGCGTAATTCAAAAACTTGCCGATAAACTGATGGCGCAAAGCCGTACTCAAAAATACTCCGATTTTATTAAATGGAATAACGGCGCCGCAACCAGAATATTGAGATGGACCAAAGAAGAGCAAGCCACCGCGAGCAATCCGCGATTTAAGATAAATCTTTCCATTGACTTTTCAGACACCGATTTGCACTGGGATAAAATTGCCGGTAAAGCCCGCAAGCAAGCCGGTATTGAGCGCAATCCGCAAAACGGCGCCGATAAAGCCGTTGCCATGGCCGAAGAAATTGAAAGCGATTTAGCGGCAGTTGTCAGACAGCACTCCATTGTTAAAAATTTGCTTACCGCGCTTAATCCGGGCAACTATGTAACTTTATCCTGCGCGGTTGAATTAAAAGACGGCGAGGAATGTCCGGTAGATAAAATTATATACACCGTTACCAATGAAGACGGCCAGGCTCAGACCGGAGCTTCTAAAGGATGCGTGCCGTTGCCGGTTAAGTATGCGCAAATTCAGACCTGCATACTCTGCCCGCTGTTTAATGTTATTTTAAACACCGACCAGACTATTGCCACAAAGTCATTTAACGCCTTGGCTTCAAGCTTCAGAAGCTTAATCTTGATTGTGTTGGCGCTGTTTGTGGCTTATCATACTTTAATGGTAGTGAGCGCTTTTACCAAACAAGATACTCCGAAATATTTATCAACATTAATGGTGCAGGGCTTTAAGGTGTTGGTGGCGGCATGGCTGCTAACCGACCCGGCTTATGTATATGACTACGTGATTAACCCGCTGATGCAGGCGGGACTTGAGTTCGGGCTTGAATTGATGCTGGACGGCGATAACAATACCCAAACATTTAAGGGTTTGACTGATGAAGAAATGTCGGCCATGCCGAGCGGTGTTATCGGGCAGAATCTGCTTGCCAGCGTTATGGCTTCCATTAAGTTGTTTAACCGCACGGCGGCACAGATGCCGGCAATCGGCTCATCATTGATATGTATTTCCACCCACGCGGCGGCGCATATTTTGCCGGACTTTTCAATGCTGATTGAAGGCGCGCTTGTGTTTGCCTTCGGGTGGCTGATTATTTTGGCGGCAAGCTTTTATTTGTTAGACTCGGTGGTCAGATTTGGTATTTTTTGCGCGCTGTTGCCGTTTTTGATTGCATCGTGGCCGTTTAAGGTTACCAAACAATACGCAAACGCGGGTTGGAAAATATTTATGAACGCTTTTTTCAACTTTGTGATGATGGGTGTAATTATAGGCTTAAACTCAGAGCTTATCGCGCAGGGTTTAACCGGCAGTAAAGGCGGCATGGACGAGCTGGAAGCGGCAATTAACGGCTCTAATGTTGACGAGTTAAAAGAATTGATGGACATCAGCGGCACAGACTTTTTAGTTTTGGTAGCTTGCTGTTTGTTTGCCTTTAAGCTGGTTGCTCAAATTAATGACCTTGCCGGTGACATTTCCGGTGGCGGCGGCGGCACGGCTATCGGCAGCAAGATTGGCGGTTTGGCCGCGCAAGCTGTTAAAAAGACAGCCTTCGCGGCAGCCGGAGCTGCCGGTGCAACCGGTGGCGCTGTTTATGAAGCATCCGGCGCTAAGGCTAAAGTTGATAACATGAAAGGCAAAGTTTTGGGCGGAGTGGCTTCAGTCGGAGCTAAAATCGGGCTCGGAGCCAAAGCCAACCCCAACGGCGCCGGTGGTCCGCGTCCGCAAAACAGCGGTTTTAACGGCGGCGGAAACCAAGGCGGCGGAAACGGCGGCTCCGGCGGAGGTAACGGCGGAGGAAACCAAGGCGGCGGAAACGGCGGCTCCGGCGGAGGTAACGGCGGCGGCAATTCCGGTAATCAGGGTGGAAACAGCGGCTCCGGCGGAGGAAATTCCGGCGGCAACCAAAATCAAGGCGGCAACACTCAAAACCAGAATAACAATACCGGTTCAGGTTCCGGCGGCGGCAACAGTACGCTAGCTGATGAATTTGACAGCGTTTTCGGTGATGATGAAGAGTAAAAGGTTTAAACATGAGGCTGACGTGGCGCGATATATTAAAGTTTCTTAAAACCGGATTGATGATAATCTTTCTGGCTTTAAGTCTTGTCGGCTGCGGTTCAGATAAAGCAGATAACCGCGAAGTCAGCGGCGTTGAGTTGAGCGGCGAAGAAAGCGAGCTTGATGAAGAGCAACGCGCATGCTGGCAGGCCGGAATGCTTAAAATGTTTTATAACGCAATGTCTGAATCGGCCATGAACGCTTATCCTAAAGTTACGGCAAGCGCAATGGCCTTTATTATGGTGGCATTTGCGTTGTGGCTTTCAATCAGATTGCTAAAACATGTCAGCTCAGTGGTTGAAGAAGCTCCGGCGGAAGTGTGGACCGAGGTCTCGCGCATGGCATTTTTGTGCGTTTTGTGCGGAACATTAGCATCATCAACCACATTTTTACTGTTTGTGTTAAACAAACTTATCTTTCCGATATATTATGCCTTTTTGGAATACGGAAGCCGAATTGTGGAATTGGCAGGCGCCGATGAAGACATTAACCCCAAAGGGCAGATGCTCGGCTCAACCTGTATGTTTTACACCAACTCGCTGGTTTGCAAAGCGCCTGAACTTACCGATGTGGGATTTTCAGACGGAAAAGCCGTGTTCCCGAGCGGTCCGTCTGAGATGATGCAATGTTTAGTGTGCGCCACCAGCGACCGTATGCAAATGGGATTTTTGGTTTCAAAAGAAATGCTGGCGGCAACCAGTTTAACCAGTTGGGTTGCAGGCGCGTTTATCTTTTGCATATTCGTGATTGTTAAAGTTTCATTCGTATTTTATATCGTTGACAGTATTTTCCGCATGACGATTGTGGTGATTATTCTTCCATGCTTGATTTTAGCCATACCGTTTAAATTCAGTCGCAAATGGGCAAAAGAAGGACTGATGACTATTTTTAACTCGTCGGCGGTTATGATGTGTATTGCCATTATTGCCACAATGGCAATGCTTGCTATGCAAACGGTTATTAATGATAACTACGAATTTTTGGGCGACAGGCAAGCTTATCAAGAATTCGGTATTGTTATGCTTTGCATGCTGCTGATTGCCTTTTTGGTATTAAAAAGTATCGGACTTGCAGTCAGCATGGCAAACTCTTTGGTTAAAGGCGCCGGCGGCACTGATTTTCAGAAAAAAATCGGCAAATTGGCGGCATGGACCGGCAGAAAACTGCTTGGTTTGGTTACCATGGGCGTCGGCTCAGGCTTAACTAAAATCGCCTCCAAGAGTGCAGCGGCGCAAAAGATTAAAGACAAAGCTAAAGCGGCCGGAAACATTTTTGACCGTATGGCAGGGAGGGACAGAGAATGAAAAAACTAACCTCTTTAACATGTTTGGCATTATCGGTCTTTTTGTTCGCTCTGTTTGCTTTCAGCAACACTGCATCAGCGCTTGACAATACTTATACTATTGTTTGCGGAAAAGCCGGAAGCAAACCGGTTAACTGCGATTTAAGCACGCAGCGTTGCTATTTGTGCACGGAAAAAAGCGGCAGTCCCTTAATTCGCACCACGGTTGAGGTTTTTAAATGTCAAAGCCGCGATGCCAAAGTTCCTAAAAATTGTAAAGTTTCAAACACCGGCGGCGTTACTGGCTCGTCCAACTTAAAAATTTTAGGTCTGCGCTTTTTTGATAAAGAAGGGCAAAAGTGCATAACATCAAACCTTAAAGCCATGTATGGTTCAACCTGTTACAGCTGTGAGATTGTGGAAACGCTTTCATCAGCATTTATTAAAGCCGCCGCTAAAGCTTATCAGGTATCGCGCGAGGCCGCCAACGCCATTTTAATAGTAGCTTCTTTGATATGGATTGCTTTTTATGTATTAAAAAGCATTTCATCATTTACCACCGTTGAGCCGCGGAAAATGATTCAAGATTTGATGATACAGTTTTTTAAAATTTATCTGGCTTTCGTGATTATTAACTCCGGCATTCAAACCATTTTGCATTACACGCTTGAGCCGATTATGAATGCCGGTACCGATTGGGGCAGCGCCATTGTCGCAGCCAATACTGACACTGATGGAGGCAACTGATATGCGGCAAACAATGGGTAACATAATTAAAAAAATATTATACAACCTGCTTATTATCGTTGTAATTTCAGGCTATGCCTTCTCGGCGGCGCATGCAGCTGAGTACGGACGTAAACTGTCTAAGGCTGAACGTCAACAGCTGTGCGATGAAATCAGAACCTCAACAATAAACTCACCGGAGCGGGTCAAATCGGTCGGTGGCGGAATTATTCCGGACTCGGTTTTGCTCAGTATTTTTAATACCACCAAAAACATCAGCGACGCTTCGTCATTTGTGCTTGTTTTAGGGCATGCCCTCACCTGTCATGCGGTAGGCCCCGGCTCTAAGCAAGCCAAAGTGTTGGGCGTTACCTTGTTCAGGGTGCCGAATATTTCCGTTTGGCTGTGCGGCGCAATTATATACTTTTTCGGGTTTATGCTAACATTAAGCATTACATTTTATTTGGTGGATATTGCCTTTAAGCTCGGCTTTGCCATTATTATGCTGCCGATAGGCGTGGCGCTATGGCCGTTTCCGGCAACCAAAGACAAGCTATCGGCGTTAATCAGCATTATGTTAAAAAGCGCGGCAATATTTGTGTTTTTAGCCCTTGCCGTTTCATACGCGCTAAATTTAATTGCGGAATCGGGCGGCGGTTTGGAAGATGTTTTTGCCGATATTGATAATGACAGAACCGATAATGTGTCAGAAAACTTCAGTCTGGCAAGCTCGCACTTTTTGATAGTGTTGTTTGCGCTGCTTTACTCCATGAAGTTGGTGGGTAGCGCAGTTGCCGATTATGTTGATAAGTTTTTCCCTGACCAAGCCTTCGGAAAAGCCGCTCCTATCCATGGCAGTATGACGCAGGGTATGGATTTTGCCAATAAAAAAGCCATTCAACCGGCGGCTATGTGGGCGGGTGACGTTGCCAAAACGCAAATGGGGCGCGCAACCGTCGGCGCCGGTAAATTGTTATCGGGCGAATATAACCAACAGATTAAACGAGCCGCGTATTTTACCGCTCACCCCGGAGTGGCCGCGCAACAGTTTGGTCGCAAAACCGCCAAGTTTACCGCTAATATGGGAGCCGGAATCGCGCGTGCCGGAAACAGCGTGGTAGCCGGCGGATTAGGACGAATTGTACTTGGTAAAAACGCAAGCAACGAGCTTAAAAGTAAATTTGAAAACAAAATTAATTCCGCGCAAAGCAGCGTTCAGCAATGGGCGGACAGCCATGATGAAGCTATTAATCAAGATGTGGCAAATTCAAGAATTTCACAAGTTGCTCACACCGCGCATGAAAAATTTAATGAAGTTGATGAAAAATACAGCAAGGTATTTGAGGGGCTGGATATGGCAACCGAATCCATTAACGGTCTGAAAGACCGTGTTAATCAGCCGGTTGATAATGTGGTTAATAAAATTAAAGAGGGCATTAATGAAACTTTTGCCGACCGACCTGATGACGGCGGTATTGCAGCCTTGGGTAAGGCGGCGGTGCGTGCAACGCTCAGGGCGCCGGTATCACTTGCGGGCGGAATTTTAAAAATGCCGACCAACGTGGTTGCCACCGCGGCAAAAGCTCCGGTAGCAATGGCCAAAGGCGCGGCGCATTTGCTGCATGTTAAGGGCATGGCTAAATCAACCGGAAACCTGTTAAAGACCGTCGGCGACAGAATGCAGCGTAATAAAATGTCAAAAGAGCAAAGAGCGGCGCGGCTCGCGGAATGGAACGCCGAACGCGAGGCGGAGGAAGCTCTGGAAAAAGCAAAAGAAGCGAAAGAAGAACGCGCCGGTTGGACTGATATTGAGTAGTGAAAAGGAATAAACAAAAATGAGACGGAAACAAAAAAATATTATGATATGGCTCTGCGGTATTATCTTTGCCGCCGGAGCATATCTGTTGCCGTCAATTTCAAACGCGCAGACTTTCGGCGGAAGTTCAGGTTGCGGACAAGATTGTAATAACGCCACTTGCAAAATGGCTACCGGAACTAACGGTATGCTGCTTGAAAAATGCCCGTCAGGCAGACGTTACGACGTTGATCCCAACTGTATTATGAACCAAAACGCCCGCTCGGGAGCTTGTCTTGACACCATGCCGGTGTCAAGTATTAACCGTGTGGCTGAAACCAACTGTTACCGCGCCAACGGTGCCGGCGGCAACCCTAAACCCCGCAACCATGAAGGAACCGACTATGCCGCCACCGCCGGAACAACTGTAACCGCGGCAGCCGATGGAAGAGTTGTTTGGGCAAAATGGCTCGGCGGCGGCGGACGCACTATTATGATAGAGCATGAAAAGCAATGTCAATGCACGGCCGGAAGCGGAACAGGCACAGGCTGCGATAACAAATATATTACGGTTTACATGCACCTTAAAGCTTATTTAGTAACCGGCGGAAACGTTACCAAAGGTCAACCTATCGGTTTGGTCGGTGGATCAAATTACAGCAGCCGCACCGGAGAATCGTGCGATTATCCGACTCCGAACGGCGCGTGCAAACCTTACGGACCGCACCTTCACTTTGAAATTCATAGCGGCAGCGCCTCAAAAGGATACACAAACTTAAAGCCTTCAATTATCAATCCGCTATGCGATGATATTCAAACATTTTGCGGCGGCTGCCCGTATGACGTTAAAAAATGTCAGGACAAGACCGGTTCAAACGAATGGGAAAAACTCGGCGATGATGCTAAAGCCGAAAAATCGGCCGCTACCGGAAAAGGGCAAATGCCGGTTCAGCCTGATCCGAGCGTTGACGGCGGCACATCAGATAGCCCAGGACTCAGCTATGCCGCTGTCAGCGGGTGCGAATTGGAGCAATTTTTACCTAAAGACGATGAATGTTGGTTCTGTCCGCTGTTTACCGCTATTTTTAATACCGCGAGCAAAATTGCGCTTAAAGCGTATCTTGCTTTAGCCGGCGGAATCGCTAATTTGGTATTGATTTGCTTTGCACTCTGGACGGCCGTTTTTGTATTAAAACACGTGACCGCCGTTGAAGTTAAGAATCCAAGCAAAATGCTTCAGGAATATTTGTTGCAAACCTTTAAGGTGGTGTTGGTGGTAATTATTTTGAAAGGCAGTTATTTTCAGGTAATGAATTATTCGCTTGGACCTGTTTTCAACACCGGCATGCTGTTTTCACAAACTATGACCGGCGGAGGCGGCGGTTGCTCAGCAGAAATTTCCGGCAATATTTCAGGTTTTGATAAAACAATGAGCAGCGACGCCACCGGCGGCTTGCCCGTGTCTATGGGCAAAAACATTGTTTGCAGTATAAAAAGTATGCAAGACAGCGTCAGCAAGCTGATGGCCTTCGGGCGGCAGGCAATGTGTGTGGCCTGGAAGCCTAAAGCCATTATCCGAAACATTATTCCGTCTTTCCCGTACTTATTTACCGGTATTGTGCTCTATATCGGCGGGTTGGTTTTGTTAATTGCCTTTCCGTGGTGTTTAGTTGACGCTGTGCTACAAATGGCGATTGCCGCGGCATTGGCTCCGGCCGCTATCGGCGCGTGGGCATTTAAGCTTACTGCAAAATATTTGGGCAAAATATGGAACTTCTTTATGAACGCCATGTTTAACTTTGTATTTTTAAGCATAATCCTTTATATTATAATGACCGTTGTGGGGCAATTTATGCAAAGGCTTGACGCCTACGCCAACGAAAGCACCGGTTGGGACTTTTTAATTGACCCGATTGAAGGATTGGCCTATTGGGGTATTACCACTTTGCAGTTGGTGGTTGTGTGCCTGCTCGGTTGGGTATTGCTAGACCAAGCCAAACTGTTTGCCGATAAGTTTGCCAAAGGCGCCGATACTGGCGATGTCGGGAGCAGCGTGGGCGCTTTGGCGGCGCAAGCCGGAAACAAAACTCTCGGCACGGCAGCTCAGATCGGTAAAGCCGGACTGACGGCAGGAGCGCAGGTGGCTGACCATTTTGTAGGCTCACGAATCAGACAGGCGCGTAACAATTACCGCTTGAACAAAGTTAAAAGCGGCAGCGACAGAGTTACAACCGACGCCAACGGCAACACCGTTTATGAGCGCACCCGCCGCAATTTGTTGGGACAAAATGTTACCCGCCGCGTTACAATCGGCGCTAACGGCAAAGAAGTGTGGTCAAAAGAAAAACCGTTGCTCACTAAAGAGCTTGGCAACAATATTCGTGACGCTGCCAATCAATATCGTTTAGAAAAAATGATGAAGGAAGGCACCGCCATAACTGATGATGACGGCAATATTATCGGCTATCAAATGGAACACCACAACGCTTTTGGTCAGAAAGTTACTTTAACCGCCATGAAAGGCGATGACGGAGAGTTTCATATTAATAAAGAAAAACGTTCATTACGTATGCAAATTTTATCAAAAGTCGCCAAAGACGGCTCCGCTTTGCAAGCTTTTGCCGACCGCAACGCGGTATTTAAACAAAAAGAACTCGGCGTTCATAATGAAAGCAGGCAGCAAATTACCTCAGATTCGCTGATGTCGGTACGCAAAATCACTGACAACAACGGCAATGTAATAAGCGAAGATATTCAGTTTAAGCCTTCTGTTATTAAGCATATTGTTAACAAAGACGGCACCTTAAATACGTCTATGTTAGCGCAAATCAGAGCCGGTTCGGGCTTTGATGACAAAACCTTAAACACCGCTCTTGCGCTTGAGATAATGAAGCACCGCGGAATTAACATAAGTTCGGCTTTTGCCGCGCGCGATGCCAGCTTAGATAACAGAGGCGTTCTGCACTTAAAGCAAACCAACGCCGATGGCACTACAATTGAACTTAACAGCGCGTTCGGGAACGGCAAACAGATGCTTTCAGAATTTAAGCAAACCGCGCGGGACGGCAGTTATACCGCTATTCTTGACAACGGTATTATGAAGGCAACCACCACGTATGTTGCCGGCAAAGAAAACGCCACCGTATCTTATGCGTTTGCCGATGAATATTACCGCCGCCATCGTTATATGAAACCGCTTGACGGCAACGGAAATTTTGCGGCTGGTATGGATGTTGCGGCTGCCACGTTCGGGTTTAGCGAAGCTGACGTTATGATGCACGCTGAGCAAGTGCGCACCGGTAGCGCTCATACCGTAAACGCTGCTTATGTGAGCGCGTTCAGTCAAAATAACGAACAACCAAATACTAACGAAAGAACTACAAACAGCGGTGAAAATACACAAAACCAAGGTCAACCAAATACGCAAGGGTCGCCGAATACCCAAAACCAAGGCGAACCGGATACCCGCAATCAAAATCCGCAGCCGGAAAACTCTCAGCCTAACGCTGATTCGGGACCTCAGTCAGAGGGTAATTCACACCGTTATGAAGAACCGCGCACTCCGGATAATATGTCGGGCGATGACAGATTTGATTATGGAAAAGACTGGAGGCTTGACCCCGGAACACATAGCGAAAGCAAGACGGACGCTTTCGGCAACACCACAGTTACCACCTATGACCGCTATGGAAATAAGCGTGAAGAAACTGTTACGGCTAATAATAACCCGACCGATATTCGCAGGGCGCAAGAATATGCCGCCGACGGCACGTTGCAGTCTGAGTATTTAAAAGATGAGCACGGCAATATAACCAAAGCCGATTATTACAAAAACGGCCAGATGTATCAGCTTAAATCAGAAAATGCGGACGGGTCAAAAACCGAACTTTCATACTATGAAAACGGCACCCGCAGCCGGATGTTTATCCACAAGACGGATGGCTCGGAAGAGGAGACGCATTCATATTCGGACGGCTCGCTTGAAATGCAGCGAATCCGCATGGCTGACGGTTCAGAAAGAGCTGAATCCCGCCATGAAAACGGCAAGCTTGCGGTTGTGTACTCAACCAATGCCGACGGTTCGGGCGAGCGTAAACATTTTGATGACGAAGGCCACCTTGAACACTCATGGAAAAACCATCAGGACGGCTCATCGGAAGAAATTGCTTACAGCAAAGACGGCAAAACGCAGTTTCGTCTTAACAAAAACGCCGACGGCTCGGAACAGCAGCTTGACTATGATGAAAAAGGATTAATGAATCATCAGCGCATTCGCAATACCGACGGTTCGGAAGAACATACTTTTTATGACGAATATGGCAATATTACGTCACGGCAAACGGTTCCGCCAAACGCGTAACCGAATGTAAAAGCGGTGTTTTTGAACGGTTAAGCAAAATAAAATTAACATTTTGTTCATTTTATACAAATAACTGACATTTTTGTCTTGCATATTTTTTGGCGCGGATTATTATGGGCTTAGTCAATAAATATTAAAGAGGCATAAGATGGAAGAAATTATTTTCCCGAATCAAATCAGAATGCACCGCCGTTTGAGAGGCATGTCCATGCAGGAATTGGCTGACCATTTAGGCGTCAGTTTGTCCGCCATTTCAAAAATTGAAAAAGGTTATCGCCGGCTTAATCAGGAACAACTGATTCAGGTTGCGGAGCTCACTGATTGCACTTTGCAAGACTTATACGTTAATGAACAAAATTCGCAGCAGGATGTTATTCAGGCATGGCGCCGCGAACAGGAAAGACGCAGCAAAATTAATGAAAACGCCGGTTTAAAAACTTTAGGCGCGGCTTTGCGTCATTTGCGTACCGACCGCGGTCTTACTTTAATGGAAGTTGCCGAAAGCGCCGACATGACTTTGTCGGTTTATCACCGCATTGAAATGGGACAGCGTGAAGTTTCAGACAAAGAATACTTAAATATTGCCCGCGCGCTTTCTATGTCGGTTGAAAAGCTTAAAGATGAAGTTAAGCGCTTAAATGATGCCGGTCAGCTTGAAGACATTATTCAAAAAAATGACACCAAATATAAGTTGCTTGCAACCCCGAAAGGCGCAACATCTTCCGTTTTTGCTTCTTTTTCATCTGAAAACACCAAAATTAAGGTATTCGGCTCGGCCGGAAAAGACGGCAACATTATTATTGACCGTGAAGATGACGAAGCCAAAGAAGTTGCGCGTCCGGTTCAGCTTGCCGGCAAACGCGATGCGTACGGCGTTAATTTGTGCACACGCCGCTTGGGTTCATTGTTGCCGAATCGGGCAATTTTGTTTGCCGATCCGCAAGATGTGGTCAGCATCGGCGATATTGCTTTGTATTACATCAGCGATAATGTTGCCGAACTTTTGAGCATTCGTGAAGATGAAAACGGCGAACTGTATGGAATACGTTGGAATCCTGATGAAAAAATCAAGTTAACCAATAATGATTTAAATAAGATGCATAAAATAGTTGCAATCAATTTATAATCTGCTAAAACTCCACTGAAAAGCGGAGTTTTTTATTTGTTGTTAACTTGAAATTTACTCCTGAGCGATTAAAATGTCGCTCTAAGATGGTATAAGTTTTTTAAAGGGATTTAACTGTGGCTGACGAGCTGGTAGAATCTGCGGAATTTGGCAGAAAGAAAAAAGACGAAGAAGAGCCGATTTTGGTTGCTCAGCGTTTTTTAAATATTTATCGGCAAATGCATATTTTTAATAAAGAACGCCAAGAACAATTTGACGATATGTTGTTGGCGCTTCCATCGGATATTCGCATTTTGTTAAGCACCCTTCCCGGCGGCTCATTGTTGCTTGAACATATTGAAGAAGTTGAGCATAAACGCGGCGTTATCTCACCGAATATTAATGTTAAAAGCGGAACCAATTTTCGGAAAAAGAGCGCCGATGATTTAATGCAATCATCAGCTCCGGCGGCACCCAAAGCGGATGGCGCGGCCAAACCGGCGGCAAACAGCGGCGGCGGAGTTATTATTGACGCTTCTTTTGCCTCAGAACTTTCAAACTCATTATCATTTGCGCTGCAACAAACCGAAAGACGCTATAAAGACGACATTCGGGCGCTGACTGAAACCATTACCCGCTCAATAACGGAATCGCAAACAGCGATTGCCAATATGATGAAAGATGTTATGTTAGCATCGCAAAACCAAATATTTACGGCTCAAAATGTAATGCCGCAAGCGCAAAATACAGCTCCGCAAATACAAAACGCAATGTCGCAAACAGAAAACATTGCGGCGGCAAACGTTATGCCTGTTCAGCCGGCACCGGTCAATGAATCCGCTAAGATTGAGCCCGCTAAGATTGAGCCCGCTAAAACTGAACCTGCCAAAGAAGCGGAAAAAGATACTAAACCGGCTGCGGTTAAAAAAGTAAACGAACCGCAAAAAGAATCTCCGGTACTAAAAGAAATTGCGGAGCCGAAAGAAACTCCCGCTCCTAAAGCAGCGGCTCCGAAAGAAGTCTCGGCGCCGAAAGAATCTGCTGTACAAGCTCCTAAAAATGCGGCTAATGACAAAAAACAAACAGATATTAAAACTGTAGTTCAGGCAATTAAGGCAGCTCCGGCAACAGCTCCCGAAAAAGAACAAAATAAGCCGGCCGAAAACAAAAATTCATTACCGGCAAAACAAATCTCCGCCGTTCCGGTTCCTCTGCCCGAAAAAGCAAAAGCCGAAGAACCGAAAAAGCCGCTTGAAAGCAAGGCGGACGCTAAGCCGGAAATTAAATCCGAAGCCAAACCCGCGGCTAAGCCTGAGGACAAACCCGAAGCCAAGGAAGAAGCTAAACCTGAAGTTAAGACGGAAAGCAAACCTGAGCCCAAAGCTGAAAGTAAACCTGAAGAAAAATCAGAAAGCAACGCAAGCAAAAAAAGCGCTTCCTATGAGGAGGCTGAAAATCCGCTCAGCCAAATCAGGCAGGCACTAAAAGACGAACCGGTTAACAACAAACCGGCAAAATCCGATGACAATCGCAAACAGAGTAATAAAAACAATAATCAACCCGCCGCCAAAAAGAAAAACAAAAGCACGCTGATTATACCTGAAGATATTGTGTCGCTTGCTAATCTGCCCGATACGCCGATTTCGTTGGATGACATTCCGGACGCGCCGATTTCATTGGACGATATTCCCGACACGTCATTAACCGAAAAGCCGAAAAATTCGCCGGCAATTAAGTTACAGGCAGAACCTGAAAAAACAGCAACGTCTCCTGCCCCGCTCAGCAATAACGGTATTGACGAAAATGCCGCTTCCGCTCCGCAAACCGATAATGACGATGATTGGGAATGGGAATATGTTGATGAAAACGGAAATGCCGAATCAGAAGGCGGTGACGACGAATGGGAATGGGAGTACGTTGAAGACGACGGTTCGGCCGATGATTCTGACAGCGATGACTGGGAGTGGGAGTATGTTGAAGATGACGGAACCACGCCTGAAGATAAAAAAGACTGATTGTAAAAACTTTGCTTTATTGTAAAAAAGTGATTTACAAAAGTTTTATCCTAAATTATTCTTAACCTAAGGAGTGAGATATGGAACAAAACGAAAACGCCGCAGCATCGGGAGCCGCCGCTCAAAGCACCGTAAACGCGCCGGTTACAAAAGAAGACTTATGGTACGTTGACAATTATCTGGTGCTACGCGATTATTACGACCGCACTATTTCCCGTATTGCCGCCCGCTGCATCAGAATGGGCAACATTGCTCTGGAAGAATATCCTTTTTACAACTACATTTTAGACGTGTTGGAAGAAATTTGCGATACCGGAAATTATATTTTGTCGCGCAAAGAACTTTATCCGTATGTTGAACGCAAAATTGCCGGAGGCGTAAACGCTCTGCAAAAAAACGTTAATCTGTATCAACAAGAATTGCAAAATAACTCTTCGCCGGATATGGTAAAGCAAGACCCGCAAGAATTAAACAAAATGAAAGAAGCGCTCGGTGAAATTGACAAGTCTACCGATCCGACCGTCGGCGCCGGTATGAATATGGATGATGTGGTTAACAAGCTTTTGAAACAAGCTGAAGAAGATGGCGAAGTTAGCGTTGAAGACGTTAACGCCTATAACGGAGAAAAACAAGAATGATAAAAAAGCTTTATCTGCTGACCGTTTTGTTTGCATGCGTAATTTCAGCATCATGCCAACTGCATAAAAATGAGCAAACAGTGGTTACCAAAGATGACGAATCGGACATTTACCGTTTTAATGCGGAAGTGGTTTATCCTGAAGATCAGCGCTATATTCGCACGCCGGACGGCGCCAACGCGCTTGATTTGGAAACGCCGCTGCGTTGCAACGTAAACTGGGAAACGCAGCAAATGGTTTTGACCCTGCCGATTAATAATTCAGCCTTTAAGTTTGAGCGTATGGAACGCAATGACAAGCTTCCGCGCTTTGAAGTTACCGGCTTTACGTTTGACACTATGCCGGCAGAAAAAGCTTTATATAAACTTACCAAAGAAGCCGGAATTAAGTTGGTTGCCAAAGACGCGCCATACGCCAGTTTATCGGGCGATAACATTAAAGGTGAGTTTAGCGATGTGGTTAATATGATAACCAATGCCGCGGAAGTTTATTACTCTTATAACAGCGATACTAAAACCATGACTTTGCACCGCAAAAGCGAAATGATTTTGTATGTTCCGCAATCGCGTCCGCTGATTTTGGCATTTTTAGACGTGTTGCGCGGTTCGGGCATTACGGATATGACCACCAACTGGGCGGATTATTCCATTACTTTTGACGCCGACATTGAACTGCAAAACAAAATTACAACCTTGATTAATTACTTTGAAAGCAATCCGAGCTTGGTTGCTTATGATGTGAGCGTGTTTAAAATTTATCCGAATGACGGTTGCGATGTTGAATGGAAAAACTTGCTTGACGCCTTTCATTTCGGCTCAATTACCACCGCGCAAACCGGTGTTATCGGCAGAGTTTTAACCACCACCAACGATATTAACCTTGAAAACCTGCAACACTTTTTAGGTAAAAATGCTAATGTGGTATCCGTTTCAGAGGGAAAATTTGTGGTTCCGAATCTGTGGCTCTCGCGCTTTGACGTTGGTAAATGCGGCAAAATGAAATGCGCCGAATCAGAGCTTTCAATTTTGGCCAAAGCCTCTGTTAATAAAGATAACCATATTAACACCGATGTTACGCTTGAAACCGCCAACGGGCAAGTTACCCAATTTAAGGTTCGCAACAAACTTGGTGAAAACTTTATGATTATAGGGTTGCCGAATGCCTTGTTCGGTCAAACTTCGCCGCGTTCGGAAACCGTTATTTTTATGGTTCCTCGTTTAATCAGAACCTTAAAAACAACTGAAACCATTAAAAATAAAATCTAAGGAATAAGACGATGGATGATTTAGATTTAGATGATATTGACTTGGAAAACTTTAACTTTGATGATGTTTCCAACAAAAACAAACAAAAAAAAGCTCCGGAAGTAACGGCTGCTCCGGCGCAAAATCAGAGTCATAACCAAAACGAGGCGCCCAAACCGGCGGCTGAAAATCCGGTTGCTCCCGAGATGGAGAATCGCCCTCGTTTACGCAAAATCAAACGTCCGAAGTTCCATAACGGGCCGATAAACAACGTTAACATGCCCAATATTAAAGATATGGGCTTAAACGCTCCGTCTCCGACTGAGGCATATCCCGAACATCATAATCAGACACCCCCTCCGGCCGGCGGATTAATTCGGGCAAGCGACCTTCCGCTTTCTGCCCAAGCAAGCGCTCAGTATACTCCGATGGCGGCAGATAATTCACAAATGTCTTACGGCAACAATTATGTTACCGATGAAGATGAATTTGTTTACCAGGGTAATGACGGCGCCATTATGGGCAAAACCGACAACAAAAAAATATTAATTGTTGCTTTTGCATGCTTGATTATCGGCATGTTTATGGGCAAACTTTTCTTTTCATCAGAGCAAGTGGTACAAAACGGTTTGCAAGGCGTGGTAGTTAACCCCGAAGTTCCGAACGGACGCGCCAGATGCGGTTTGGCTGAGCGCACTCAAGGCTGTGTTTTGTATATTATGAACCCGCAGCGGCAAGACTTAAACGGTCGTGATTTTTATGATTGGGCGGCACAGCTGACCGGCAGACAACGTTTTGTTATTGAAACCGGAAACATGCGTTATTCAAGCGTAAAAATTCGTCCGGGAAATATTGCGCAACTTAATATTCCTCCGTTGCAATAACATGGTTTTAAAAATTTAAAGGGCTGATAAAAATCAGCCCTTTAAATTTATGCGAGCACACTGAATTTTACCTGAGCGGAAACATTTCATCAACGTATTCCGCGAGAGTGATGGCGCCGTATTTACGCAAAAGCATAAGCATACAGCCGTTAGGTTCATCAACAAACCCGAGTGCGGGAACAGCAATTGCCGGAACCGCGCAATAAGGATTTGTGTACTTTTCAACCAGAATATTCGGGTTTGCGCCTTGTTTTAATAATTTTTCCACGCGCCGCAGATTGTTTGCGGCAACTGCCGTACAGAGCTTTTTAGCCAGTACGTATTCTTCATCATTATACATAGCAAAAAAAATTAAAATTATGTTTTATAGTTTAAGTTCCGCTGATGTATTGTCAAGTGTTTTTAAATACAACTTATGCACAGCGGCAAAAATTCCACTCCTAAGTCAGGGTGGCGGCGATAGCCGACGGGGTAGTGAAAATATAAGTTTGGAAATTATACTTAATTTACGCTTTTTATAATCTAAAACAAACATTTAACGCGTTGTTAGATAGGTTTGTGACCACCCCGCCTTCGGCACCCCTCCTAAGGATGGGAATTTTAAATCGCGGATTTAAATACAACTTATGCACAGCTTTGGACTCGTAAATATTGCAAAAAAAAAACGCGGAGTAAAATCTTCTCAAAACCAACTTTTTGGGGAGATTTTAGCCATGAAATCATATTTTAGCCGCTTTTTACACATCACATCGTCATATTCGGGCTTGACCCGAATATCCAAGTGGAAAAAATTTGCTAATTGGTTTGACCTGGACACTCCGGTCAAGCCGGAGTGTGACACTTTAGGAAAGAGCGCGAGCTCCGGTCGCAGCAGGCCTGAAATGCTTAAAAGATTTAACCGTCGGCGACATAGACGCTATTTGCAACGGCACGCTGAAAAACCGCGAAACCAGATTGGTGGTTAGATTTTAATGCCGTTATTATTGCTTCCGCTTAAAAGTCAGGGTTTGGCCTTTACCGCTTAAAATAAGTTTATCGCCATCGGTTTTATAACTGTTAATTCGCTCAAGATTATTTAAATACTTACTTTCCGCATCCATTAAATCACGCGGACCTGCCATCATGGTTGAACCGATAGTATTAAACTTAATCGCGCCGTTAGTTTTGCGGGTGTATGAGCCAAAGTAGTTATTTATTGCAGCCACTCCGTAAAAATCATTTCCGTTAAAACCCAAAGTAATTTCCGCTCCTTCCGGCGCATTGAGCATTACATATTCACCTGTAAAAGGCTCACCGTTTTGCGAACAGGCAAACAGCAAACAAGCACTCAATATAGTTAAAAATCTTTTCATTATATTTTCCTCTGTTTTGTTAATTTAATCTTCTTCTTTTATACGTTCAATATCAGCTCCGACCGCTTTTAATTTTTCTTCAAGTTTTTCATAGCCGCGGTCTAAGTGGTAAACACGGTTGACAATTGTTTCACCTTCCGCGGCAAGACCGGCCAAAACCAACGCAAACGAGGCGCGCAAATCAGTTGCCATAACCGGAGCGCCGGATAAGCGTTTAACCCCGCGCACAATAGCGGAAGCATAACCATGAACATTTATGTTAGCACCCATGCGCATCAACTCAGGCACATGCATAAAGCGGTTTTCCCAAATATTTTCAGTTACTAATGATGCCCCAGGAACAACCGTCATTAACGCCATAAACTGCGCTTGCAAGTCAGTCGGGAATCCGGGGTAATAGTCAGTGATAATATCCTGTCCCTGCATTAAGGCATTGCGCGCGTCAACTACTATGCTTTCCGGCTTTTCAGTAATTTTAATATCCATCGCTCTTAAAATTTTAAGCGGGGACTGCAAGTGTTCAGCATGAGCGTTAACCAGTTCAATTTTGCCTTTGGTAATAGCCGCCGCTATGGCATACGAACCGGCTTCAATGCGATCGGAAATTACGGCGTGCTCGGCACCGTGCAAAGCTTTAACGCCTTCAATTTTAAGCACGGAAGTATCTTTGCCCTCAATTTTGGCGCCCATATCGGTAAGCAAGTCAATTAAATCGGCAATTTCCGGTTCTTTGGCGGCATTTTCAATTGTGGTTTCGCCGCGAGCCAAAGTTGCCGCCATTAAAATGTTGCAAGTGGCGCCGACTGAAGCTTTCGGAAAAATAATATGCGCGCCTTTTAAGCCTTTTTTTGCATCGGCAACCACATAACCGTTTTTAATTTCAATTGAAGCTCCCATTTGCTCAAGCGCATTTAAGTGAATATCCATCGGGCGCGCACCGATAGCGCAACCTCCCGGGAGCGAAAGCTCAACGTGCCCTTCCCGCGCCAAAACCGGACCCAAAACATAATATGAAGCGCGCATTTTGCGCACATAATCATAAGGAGCAACAAGGCTTGCAAATTTTTTAGTTTGATAAATATAACGCTTGCAAGCGAGTTTACCGACTTTATCGTCAGATTCTTGAATATCGGTGCCAAGCTGCACCAACAAAGCATTAAGCGATTTAATATCCGACAAAATCGGCATATTGGTAAGAATAACCGGTTCGTCGGTTAATAAAGCGGCGCAAATTAACGGCAAGGCCGCATTTTTGGCGCCGCTGATGTAAATTTTGCCGTTAAGCTGATTACCGCCGATAATTTTAATCTTGTCCATTTTTTGCTTCCTTTTGTGCTTTTAATTTTTCACGCTCTTGCTGTTGTTTTTTGCGTTTTTCCAAATTTTTTTGCAGCGCTTTGGCTTCTTTTTCAAAGCGAATGTCTTTGGCTTTTTTAACGGTCATAATTTTAACTTTCAACTGATTAACTTAATTTATAAACAGAGTAACCCTTCAACCGGCAAAAGCAAAGCTTTATTTTTATTATTAACAGAATGCGCGTAAATTTTTGAAAAATCACAAGTTATAAATTTTTTTGAAAAAATTCAAAAAAAACTCTTGCATTTTATTTCGGATATGCTATTAAATACGACATCGCAGAGATGCGGGTATAGCTCAGGGGTAGAGCGCAACCTTGCCAAGGTTGATGTCGTGGGTCCGAATCCCATTGCCCGCTCCATTAAAATGAAAAGCCACCTTTATGGTGGTTTTTTTCATTTTAAACTTGAACGGATATAGGTTCGGACCCACGAAAAGTGGGTCCGACTACAAGCGAAAGGCGGACGGAAGTACGCCGGTCGGCGATTGCCGATGAGCGCAGTGAATGTAGCGCAGCGGAATAATCCCATTGCCCGCTCCAATAACAAAAGAAGGTTAGCGAAAGGTAGCCTTTTTTGTTATTAGGTGTGGCGGGATAAGGAGCCACGAAAAAGTGGGTTTCAAGATAAAAAAGCTGTTATCTGCTTTTTTATCGCAGAAAGCGTAGTTTTGTTCGCGAGCAAGGAAAGCGACAGCAACCGTAGCGAGCTTACAAAACAAGTGACCGCAGCGAGTTAGTGATTGCCCTTTAGGCAGAGCTTACAAGCAAGAGTGACCGCAAGTGAAAGGCTTTTGATATGGTTTATCTAAAAGGCAAGCAATTAAAAATGCTTTAAAAACAAGAAAGATGGCATCAACTACAACCAGATACAAGTCCTGCGTCAAAACGCTTAATGTAGTATATATCCATCCCTTCTGTAAAAAGATATAACATTAAAAGGACTAAATGTCAAGATGAATTGCAAGGCAAAAATAAAAGGCAGATAATTGTTTATATCCACCTTTTTTCGTTTCAGTTCCGCCGCTTTCTTTTTATTTGGTATAACTTTCGGCTTATAAAGTTTGTTATTAAACAGCTCATACGCGCCAACATCAAACGGTTTGCTCGCTCGCTGTTTTTTATTCTTATTTTGTTTAGACATTTTCAATCCTTCTGTTATATGTTGAACGGAGCGCAACATAGCATATCTGCCAGCGCATGTCAAATATTGTCATAAATTTTCAGGAGCTTAAAATGGAGCCGAATATTTTTGATTACGCCGCGGGCGAACTATCGCAAGATGCCGTAATTTGTTGGTGTTTAAGTTTTTACAATTATAAAAATCATAAATTATATGCATTGGCTTGTGATTTGTTGCAAGCTTTTACCGGTACAACACCGCAAAATTATGGCGATAAAATAACCATTCAGCGGCAATTTAGAAAAACAGATATTATAATTTCATTTGAGCAATCAGGTAAAACCATCATAATAGAAGATAAAGTTTATACTTTTGAGCACAATCAACTTGATAAATACAGAAAAGTAATTGCAGAAAAGCTGAATAAAATCCCTGAAGAAATTTATGTGGTTTATTTGAAAACCGGCTTTTATTATGACAACGACAAACTGCTTGAATATAAAAAAGTTGCCGATAAGTATATTCATGGCAATGAGTTGTTTAAAATCATAATCAAGTACAAAAACATAAATACTTTGCTTGATATGTATGCAGAGCATTTGGAAAATTTAATAAAATGGTATCAGGTTTATGGCAATTTTACCGACACTACCGATAAAAGCTTTTGGAATTGGAATATAACAAAAGAATATATCGCGCAATATAAGTTTATGCGCGCGGTTTTTCCGCAAAAGCTCTGGAACAAAGCAGATAAAGCACAATTATATATGGTAAAGCAAGGCTCAAGTTACGGGCGCCCATGGGCAAATGTCAGAATATCAGCGAATCCATGCTTTTTCTGGAGGATTGACACCGATAAAAACGGTCCGTATTTTTCATTACGTTTATATCGGGAAAATCCTGACCAGACAGAATACATTAAATATCTTGAGATAATGAAACAAATTGTAGCCGATAATAAGTTTAATTTTATAAAAGAAGATGCTTTTAATTTTAGCCGCAAACAAAACTATAAAGAAGCAACGATGTTACACCTGCATATTGCCGATATACTGCAAAATTGGCAAACCGAAAAAGACGATTTCATTGCAGATATTAAGCAAGTTACAAAGCTTTTACAGGGAAAAATTAATTATAATCTTGTTTAAATGATTCAAATCTAGAAAACCGCCGTAAAGGCGGTTTTGATATTGGTGATTCCAACGGGATTACGTAATGCTTTCGCATTACTTGTTCCTTTGGCATCTAAATTCGCCGCGGGCGCTGTCGCTTTCCTTGCTCATTAAGATGTTACAAAGAGCTTGCAGACAAAAACGCCATACAAATGGCGTTTTTGCTTAGCTACTCGCGTTTCCGCTCAAAACTAATTTTTCGCGGACTTGAATACCTCTTTGGCATCTAAATTCGCCGCGGGCGCTGTCGCTTTCCTTGCTCATTAAGATGTTACAAAGAGCTTGCAGACAAAAACGCCATACAAATGGCGTTTTTGCTTAGCTACTCGCGTTTCCGCTCAAAACTAATTTTTCGCGGACTTGAATACCTCTTTGGCATCTAAATTCGCCGCGGGCGCTGTCGCTTTCCTTGCTCATTAAGATGTTACAAAGAGCTTGCAGACAAAAACGCCATACAAATGGCGTTTTTGCTTAGCGCTCCCTATGGGTTCAAATCCCGTTGGATATTGGTGATTCCAACGGGATTTGAACCCGTGTTGCAGCCTTGAGAGGGCCGCGTCCTAGACCACTAGACGATGGAACCGAAATATATTTGCTTGTATGTTTATTATACTTTACGCCGTAATGCAAGATTTATTTTTATAAAAAAAGAGAAACCCGATAATAATTTATCGGGTTTCCTTTAGGGGAAAATATTATGTTATGCACATAATATTTTCTTTACACAAAAGATTGGCATGTAGGGGATAGCCGCACTTTTGCATAAACTCGCTTAAATTAGTAGTACTTCCAAGCAACTGAATTAGTGCTGCCAGATCCATTGCATATTTCAACAGCTTTAGAAACAGTCATCGGAGTTCTATTGGCTAGAGTTGTAGCACCAGGTATGCTTACATTATCAGTTCCATCAGCGGTTGTGGTATAGATACCTGCAATTGCTGCACCAGCACCAGCTGTAGCAGCGGCAGTTGAGTTCGCACCAGCCGCAGCAATACCAATCAAACCGGAAGCCTGACCTGAACCCCAGTCACCGGTGGCAATGGTAACGCAAGCCTCAGATGTCAACCCACTGTAAACGATAACAAAAGCTTCATTATCGTCAGCTGCACGACCATCTGAAGCTGCAATATAGACTTGACCGTTGAAAGCGTTTTTAATTTCAGTAATCTCTCCACTTCCTGATTTAGGAGTATACATATCGTTCGGTACAACGCCGAATTTAATAGCTTGAGCGTTGGTCAAATCTTTGTAATTACCCTGTGAGGAGAACAAAGTACGGATGTTAGCAACAAGCATTGAAACCTGATCGGTAGTTTTGTTAATTTTGTATTTGTTCATAGCCTTTGAATAGCCGGCGATACCGCCAACCGACAAAACGCCGATAATCGCCAATACGCCAAGCATTTCAACCATTGAACGGCCGTTTTCATTATATTTCATCATCATAAAAATCCTTCATAATCTTAAGGTTACAAAAAAATCGCTGTTTTCAATGAAAAAAGCGACTGGAAGTAAACAACTATGACAACGAAATAGCGCGGTATATTGACCGCAAGGCTTATTTTACCGCCTTCCAGTCAATGACCGGTTGGCATATAAAATTTAACGTCCCAACACCAAATTTCAAGACGCGTTATCATGGAATTGTTTAGTTCCGAATAGTCCATTTGACTATCTACCTTTCAGGATAAGTAAAACCTATGCAAAAGTCAAGTCAGATGGCGTTATATGTCTTTAGTTATAGAATAATTACCGCAAGATTAAAATTTGACTTTACGACAGATTAAACTATCCGGTTCATAGTTTTAAAAACTGCAAACTATGAACTTGACGATAACAAGATAAAGGTTTATAGTTTTAAAATATAAGAACCATGAATTTGCGAGGTAATAATGCAGGAACTTATGCAAAAAATAGAAGAAAATAAGCAAAAATTGCAGAATTTGTTAAAAGACAAAGATAACCTGACTGAGCTTAACAAATGGCTTAAAACCGAATTGGCATATACTTCTAACGCCATTGAGGGTAACACCTTAACACGGAAGGAAACGGCTTTAGTTATTGAAGAAAAAATAACAACCGGCGCTAAGCCGATTAATGACTATTTAGAAGCCCTTAACCACGCCAAAGCTTTTGATTTTATTATCCAGAGCACTAACGAGCATGCGCGTATTGATGAAAATTACGTTTTGCAAATTCATAAAATTATCTTATCTGGCATTAATGACACAAATGCCGGATTTTATCGTTCCGTCAGAGTCAGGATTGCAGGCTCACAAACGATACTGCCTAATCCGCTAAAAGTGCCGGACTTAATGTACGAATTTGGCAAGTGGCTGGAATCTGAAAACGGCAATGCTGTATTTAAGGCAATAGAAGCGCACTACAAATTGGTGAGTATTCATCCTTTTGTTGACGGCAACGGCAGAACTGCCAGATTGCTCTTAAACGCGATATTGCTTGAAAACGGATATTTACCGATTATCATTCGCCCCATAGACCGAAAAAGATATTTAAAATCACTTGAAACATACCAAACACTCGGGAATAAAGAACCATATTATCATTTTATGCTCTCAGCTTTAAATCGTTCAATTAAAACCGCAATCGGGCTGCTTGATATAAATCAACCTGACGCCGGCAAAGATTTTATTACCATCGGAAAATTAGCAGAACTCGCAGGCGTGCCGATTTCTACGGCACGTTATTATATGAAAATCGGCAAACTACGGGCAGTTACGTTTACACCGTCAGGGTACGCTCTGTTTGAGGTAAAACAAGCGCAAGCACTTAAAAAACTCAGCCAAAAGAAGCAAGGCACAAAATCTTAAATAAATAATAATTAAAAGCCAAAATTCTTAACTTTTTGACAAAAAAGATTTGCGCTTTTATTTCTTTTGTGCTAACATTTTAATAAATAAGATAATTTTACGGGAGAAGCCCAATGTCAAGATATCCGGTCAATCGTTCAAAAATGATGGAAAACGCTGATTTTTTGGAGTTTTTAAAAACTGAATACAAAGGCGTTGACGCAGCTTCTTTACCCGATTATGAGCTTGAGGCTCTAATATACAAATTCAAAATTAAAAAAGACGACATTGACAAACAAGACGCTGAATTTTTGCAACAGCTTGAAAAGCAAAACTCAAAAAAGAAACGCGAAGAACTAGCCTCGGTTTATTACCCGAATATACGATATGACGCGATTGCGCCTTGGGATAAAGCTTTTGTGAATGTGGTGGAATGGCACACTGAAGATTTGCGGCTTTCAGCTGAAAACGTAAAACAAAAATCAGGATTAACGCTCAAAAATGCCGCGCAAACCGATACCAACTCCACAGCTGTTGAAAATCGGCTGCGCAGCGACCATAATTTGCAAGAAGACAACAAACTTGCCAAACTGCGTATGGAAGCTTTACTTGAGGTTAAAACCATTATTAAAGCCGAATTTGACAACAATATCGGCGGGTTTGAACCAACCGCAAAAATTGAAGAAAGCCGTAAAAGTTGGGAATTTTTGGAAAATTCGGAAGAAAATGTAAAAGATATCAAACAATATAAACAAGTTTTAGCAAATAAACTGTTAGACAACAATCAGGAACGAGTTTTAACGCCGGAGCTTGCCTGCGAAGCTCATGAAGTTTTGACGCAGCAAGTTAAAGACGAGCCTAAAAATACGGAAGCGCAAGCCAAACTTGCCAAAACCGTTAACGTTATGAATAATTTGGCTGATGACTTTATTCAAAAACGCGGATACTTTTTGTTAGACATCACCAATGTTGCCGACGCTTATGACGGTTATAACCGTATGTTTAATCTGCGCCTAAAGCAACTTGACGAGCAAAAGAAAAAGCTTACCAAAGCCGCCAAAAAAGACGAGCAAAGCGCTCAACTTTTGCAAGTGGTTGAAAACAATATTAAGACTTATGAAAACTGCCTTAAAGATTTAGACACGCTGATGAAACCGTACGATGAGCGTTGGAACATTCCGGACGGCAAAAATCCATACAATTCCGCGGTTAAAATGAATGACCGCGCCCGACAATGCGTAAAAGTTTTGGATAATATTAAACCCGATAAGCAAACTTTAGGGGCGGAAACCCTGCAAATGCTCTCTCGCTTTAAATTTAAGGGCACTGAGGGCAATCTGCCGCAATTTTATGACCCTAAAAATCCGGACACAAAATCAGATACCTGGAGGGAGGGACTTGAAGTTATTCCGAACAGCCGGTTGGCAACCGTGTTGCAACTGGTTAAAAATGACATACTGATGACGGAATTAAATGCTGATGATAAAATCAGCAAAGAAGAGTTAACGGAAAAGTTTAAAAACGGCATTGGTGAAAAGTTGTTTGCGATTTATAACTCGGAAGAAAAGATTGCCGGAATAGCTGAAAATCCGCGCAAGTTTGTTCAGCCGGAAAAAGAAAAATATTTAACCGAATTTATGAATAAGCTGAACAATCCGGAAGTTCCGCTTGCTATTTCAGACACCGGCTATATTGCCGCTATGGAAGTTCAAGCCAACAATGCGGAAGTTTACTGCAACCGCGTAAGTAAAAAAATCGGCGCCAATAATTCAGAATTTATCCGCGGGGTTATTACCGATCAAATGCAGCAAATTGACCGCCGCGCACCGCTACACAACGCCGCTAACAATGTTCGCAGGCAGTCATTGCGCCGCAACTTGTTCGGAACAGCCTTAGGCGCCGGTTTGGCTTATACCGGAGCCCGCGTATTTACCAATATAGCGGCAACCGGCGGCGCATCGCTTGCCGTCAGCACCACCGCCGCAACCATTACCGCGGTCGGGGTAGGAATCGGAGTTACGACTTTGCAATATATCGCTAAACGCAAAGAGGCCAAAGCGAACGGCGACCGCCACTACAATTTGAAAAAATTTTTGAAAGATAAAAAGGTTTTGGCTGCTATCGGCGCAAGCACTTTAGGCGCCGCCGCCGTGGTATTTGCCAAAGTAAATGCTCCTGAAACATTGGTGGCCGGCGCGGCAATCGGCTCGTTCGGGTTAGGCGTCGGACTTAGATTTGCGCAACCGTATAAAGACATGCGCTTAAAAGGACACAGCCGCCTTTCGGCTTTGGCGATGGGTGCTTGTTCCGCCGCCGCAACTTTGGGCGCCGGAATGTTGGGACGTACGCACGCTCTTAACAACATCAGCCCGACCGAACGCTTAGTTCCGGACGGACAAAAGCCTGAAATCACCCATAGCAAGAGTTATGATGACGCCATTAATGCCAAAGCGGAAACATGGAACAACAGCGACGGCATTCATCACGGCGCCCGTTACACACCTGACGGGTTACAGCCGTCCGAATCGCTTTATCATAAGTCAGGCAACTATGATACCATTTTGAAAAACGTGCAAGATTCTATGACCGATTGGGAGCCGGACGCCGCCAAAACCAACTTGGCAAAACTTGAAAACGCCGTACGTTTAGGCTCACCCGACACATTAGTGAAAGACGGCTCCGGTCGCACGCTTGGCGATGTTATGGGATATGTAAACCCTGATACCGGAAACCGCACAACATACAGTGATGTTATGCAGCACCTTTTAAACAACCCGTCAGCACCGCTTAATAAAGACGAAGCGCAGGTTATGGAACAGGTTGCGTTGCATATCGGCGCCGGAAACGGCAACAAAATGGGGCATTTAATTCCTGATGTCGGCATTCGCTCGGAAGATTTATATTCATACGACACAACCCGTCCTCACGGAATTATTGATAAAGTTCATGTTGTGATGGTAGATGTTTATAAAACCGTTTATGATTACGCCACCGCCTTATGCGGAATTGTGGGTTGGGCGCATCGTGACGGCGGCGCTAAAAATCGTTTTCGCCCCGGAGCTAAGGCTGACAGAGTAGTTATAAAACAAAAGCCTACGAAAAAGCCGGTAAATATTGTTCACGATGAGCCGAAACCGGTATTGGTTGTTGCGCCGATTAAAAAACCTGAACCTCCGGTAAATAAGCCGGAACCGCAAGAGGAAAAGCCCGTAGTGTTTATTGCGCCGATTAAAAAACCTGAACCTCCGGTAAATAAGCCGGAACCGCAAGACACCCCGCAGCCGCAAGAGGTTAAGCCACTGCAAAAAGAAGGGAAGCAGGTCAGAAGGCATTATCCGTTGCCGGACGATTTGAGTTCAGTTAACAAACATATTCAAAAAGCGATAGACATGGTGCGTTCTGAACAATATGAAAGCTTTGAGGCTATGCAGGCGGATAAAGAAAACTTTGGCAAGCTGCCAAAATATGCCAAAGATACAGCCAGAATATTGTTTGCCTCATCGCACAACGGCACCGAATGGGATACTGAAAAGAAAAAAGCGGAATTTGCCAAGCAGATTGTGCGAAAAGCCGAGGGTTCTGCCAAGGCCGGATTAAACAAACTTTCAGTTTATAAAGACATTAAACACCGTTAATGTTAAACCCCCTGAAACTTTGCTTTTCAGGGGGTTTTATTTATTTTTGAGCGGGTTTATTTTCAGGCAAAAGCTCGGCATAAATAAGCCAAATTGCTGAAAGTCCGACCAAAATATAAACTATGCGGCTAAATAAACTTAACGGACCGAATATAGCAGCCACCAAATCAAATTCAAACAAGCCGACCAAGCCCCAATTAAGACCGCCGATAATCAACAGCCACAGAGCTATTTTGTCAACAACTCCCATTACAACCTCCAAAAAAAATGTTTTTACTTTTTGCAAATATGATATATGTTGCTGATACAGGTTTTCAACGGAGGGGATATTGCCAAGCGAAAAATTTTTAAAATTTATTGAAATGTGGGAAAAAGACTTTGCCATTGCCCGCACCATAGATGAAAAAGTTTGCATTGACCGCGACGGCAACCCGATTCCGTGGTACACTTATCCCGCCATTGAATATTTATCGCAATTTGATTATCGCGATAAAAAAATTTTTGAATTCGGGTGCGGATATTCATCACTCTTTTGGGCAAAACAAGCCAAACAGGTAATCAGCATTGAAGATAATCAGCAGTGGTTTGAAAAATGGCAGCAAGAATTTTCAGAGCCGAACTTAGATATAAGATGGCGCGATGAAGGCGAAATTTATGAAAACGCCATTTTTGAAAATAATGAAAAATATGATGTGATTGTGGTTGACGGCAAACGCCGCGCCGAATGCGCAAACGCGGCATTAAAAGCTTTAAATGACGGCGGAATCATTATTTTGGACGACAGCGACAGAGTAAATACCAGCGAGGAATATAAAAAAGCAATCAGCATATTAAAGCAAGCCGGCTTGTTGCAGGTTGACTTTTACGGATTTTGCCCGATGAATGTTTACACTAAATCCACCTCGGTATTTTTCAGCCGCAATTTTAATTTTGCCGGAAAATATGATGTGCAGCCGGTCAACGGATTAGGCAATTTGTGGTCAATGAGCCGCAAAGACCGCAAAGCTTTATACAAACTGCAAAAATAAAATTAATTATGCAAAACCGCCTGCGGTGTTTTCGCAGGTGGCTATACTTTATTTTTTATCATCGGGTAATTTGGCGGGGATGTATTTGTCCCAACCACGCGCTTTTAGCTCCGAAAGGCAATAAACATAAAAATTATTCCCGTTTGAATCAAGCCAGTTATATTCCTCTTCATCATCACAATTAGCAACTTTACTGCTCATAGGTGCTGCATGATTCATAGAGGCAATAACTCCATATTCTATATCAAAACTGCACCACCATACTCTACATATCTGTTCTATAGGATGCTTATACATCTCTTTATATCTGGCAAAAAACATTTCATAAAATGTTGTTTTTAAAAAATTCTTATCTGCATGATGACACTTTAAAAAAATTGCTTTATCATCTTCAGTGATATATGAACATTCTTCATCATAACCGGTCGTTAAATCTTTAATGTAAGTTGGGGTGATTCTGGAATCACGGGAAAAATTGTAATTATTTGCATAAATGATATCATTAAATATCGGATTTTTAAACTTTTTAGGCGCCTCTTCACTTTCGGCTCTAACCGGCATCGCAATTACCAACAAAATCAGCAGTAAATATTTTTGCATCGTTTCCTCCTTTATATTATATCTGATTATTCTCTACATTTAATATAAATGCAACACTTAAAATATTCACTGCTGATTTTTATCGGCTTATGCTTTACAAGTCAGAATACGCATCTAAAAGATAATCATATATTTTTTGATTACGTTTATCATTAACCTGGCGGCGATGACAAGCCTTTGCCATAGCTTTAACATCTCGTGCCTTTACTGCTTTAGCAAAGTCACTCCAGCATTTTTTATCTGTACATTCTTCTATAATAAAGTTTGAACCCATATTATATTGCATGTCGGCTAAAGCAACCTTGCCTTTGGTACCCAATGTATCAAAAAATCCAGGCGCTATTTCTTCTATTTTATTATAGATTGTTGGCAACACCTTGGTTCTGATATAATGTTTTGCCGCAGCTTCCAACTCCTGCTCATTAAATATCTGCGGATATTCTCCATACATTTCAAAATATTTCTTTCTTTGATTTTTAGCAGACGGAACATGCCATGTGTCATCTGCATATTGAAAGCTATTGCAAAACTCCCTTTGCCTATCCCAAAGGGCATCTTTTTGTTCTTGCGTCAAAGCCGGATTAGATTCAGTAATTTCACCAGGGTATGAAATTATTGTATAAGGATATAAATCGCTTTTTCTACTTTGTAGTAATCCGGTTCCTACTGTTGGGTTACCTAATGAATCGCAATACAAAAAATTTTCATAACCTTCAATATCTGCATCTTTCAAATGCTTATAAATTTTATCCACCAAATCCTCACTAAACTCTGGCTGTGCCGGTGCCTGTTGTGCCCACGCCATCGGGGTTTGGGAGGTATAGGTGGAATACGCCGTTTCCGTTTGCGGGTACTGTGGCATTGGAGCCATCTGTTGGAATTGTGGATTCAGTACTGTTTGTTGGAACTGAGGAGCCGGTGCAGGCGCAAACTGTGGCATCTGAGGCTGTTCAGGTTCCGGGGCTTTCGGGAATGTCGGCATTTTGGGGAGTTTCGGCATTTGGAATCCCGTGCCAAACAACGACTTTTGTTTGTTCTCGTTAATGCCAAAACCGGTGACCATATCCGAATGCTTTAAATCCATGCCTTTACTGAAATTCGGCAGTTGGCTTTGCTTCAAACCGCCGGTGGTGCCAAAATTGTTGGTGTTATTAAGCCCGAAAGCGCTCTTCTGCGGCTTGTACGGCTCAAAGCCTGAACTCGTATTCAGCGGTTTAGGCTGCACCGGTTGCAACGGATTTTGCTGTACCGGCTGTACCGTCTGCTCCGGTTCTTCCGGCTTTGGATTTAAGTATTCTCCCCATTCCGGCTTTCTCTTGTTAATTACATCGCTTAAATGATCTAACAATTCATCGCCCATTTTGGGGTTGTCGTAAATTGAACGCACCAGCGAGCGAATTTCGCTCTCCGGTAATTTGTAAACCTCCGGGAACAAGCGCTTCAAAACTTGGTAGTTATATGAAAACTTTCGCGTCATTTTTTCGTCGTGCTCATTCTCAAAGGTTTCTCTTGTGAGGTAAGAACTATACATCTTACGTTCTCCTTGTAAAATTAAGTTAAAAAAATAGCTCCGTGTTTACACACAGAGCCGGTTAAAAAAAATAATCGCGATGGGCGTTTTACACTCCTCTCGCGATTATGCCAATTTATATAGCATATTTTTGCAAAAATGTATCGTGCGATTTTGTATCTTTTTGTATCGAGTTGTATCGTTTTTTGCTCCAATATCCTGTTTTAACATCATTTTATTTTATGCACATTTGGTGATTTTTTTTGATTAACCACCCCGCCTTCGGCACCTTGCTTTAGAAGGGGAATTTTAAAATGCGGCTTTAAATACAACTTATGCACAGCACGGACTCGTAAATATTGCAAAAAAAAAACGCGAGATAATATTATTTTAAAAGTAACATTTTGAGGAGATTTTTTATTATGAAATCAGAAAACGGACGGTCTATGGTGGAAATGCTTGGCGTTTTAGCAATCATTGGAGTATTAAGCGTCGGGGCGATTGCCGGTTATTCTAAGGCGATGTTCAAATACAAATTAAATAAACAATCGGAGCAGTTAACGCAGGTTTTGAACACTATCACCCGCCTTGCCCACAGTTTTAATAATATGACAGAAGCTACGCAGTTATTTCCATATCTTATAAAGATGAATGAAATTCCGCAAGAGATGATAAAGAATAGCTCTCTTGTAATTTATGATGTTTTTAACAACAAATTAGTTGCACGTATTCAACCACAATCAGTAACCGGTAATATGGTAAAAGGAGTTATAGCATTAAATACACGTTTACCGCTTACCACCCAAAGCAATCAAAATATTGCGGTATGCCAAAATATTTATAATAACATTAAAGAAAACAGCGCTAATATTTACTATGTGTATTCTTCAAGCGGATACAACACTGACGATGCCCGATACAACACTTTTTGGGGTGATAAATATTGCACATCAAACGTAAAATGCCTTAAAGACATTACGGTTGAAAAAACTTATCAAGAGTGCGCTCAACATATTGGCAATGCTAGCGGTGACAGCCATATCATGGTTTTGTGGAAAATGTAATTTACAGACCTTTTAAGCGGGTGCGGATATCTTCGGGAATTTTTACCGGACGCTTTTTAGCAAGGCTGACATACACCACTTTAACAGTTATTACC
The DNA here is from genome assembly GCA_902464275.1 of uncultured Alphaproteobacteria bacterium. GTDB lineage: Bacteria > Pseudomonadota > Alphaproteobacteria > RF32 > CAG-239 > CAAFZY01. The sequence goes on from CABQIK010000009.1 coordinate 33,958, forward strand.
GCCAAAACATCATCGCCGCGGCAAATTTCCTGATACATAACCGCGGAGGCACCGCCTTCTTCAGTGACCGTGCATGAAACAGTAAGCTCATCGTCCAAACGGGCGGAAGCGCGATAATCAATTTCGGCGTGACGCACCACAAAACCACACATATCTTCCTGTAACGCGTTTTGCTGATGAGCCGCGCCGATATAACGCAAAAACTCCGTCCGCGCCCGTTCGGCAAATTTTAAGTAGTTGGCGTAATAAACAATCCCGCCGGCATCAGTATCTTCGTAATAAACTCTGACCGGAAAAACAAAAGTTTTATCAAACATTTTGCCGCTTGGCGCCGGAACATCATAAGTCATTTTCAACCCTTTCAATGTTGCTTAACAAGTCAAACTGATTGTCATCACGCTTAAATTTAGAACGGGAAATACCCATATATTGGCAACCTAATTCTGAAATTATGCGTCCGCGCGGGGTGCGCTGAATAAAGCCTAGCTTTAACAAAAACGGCTCAACCACTTCCTCAATGGTATCGCGCTCTTCCGATAACGCCGCCGCCAAAGTATCGGCTCCGACCGGTCCGCCGCCGTAGTTTACGGCAATACATTTTAAATAGCGGCGGTCAAAGGCATCAAGCCCGTAATTGTCAACGTCCAAATTGTGCAGCGCCGTATCGGCGATTTTATTATCAATTTCAGTGCCGCCGCTCACCGCGCCAAAATCTCGCACGCGGCGCAACAAACGCCCCGCCACACGCGGCGTTCCGCGCGAGCGTTTGGCAATTTCAAGCGCGCCGGCTTCCGAAATCGGCATACCGAGCAATCCGGCGCCGCGCAGCACAATTTTTTTAAGCTCGTCATGAGTATAAAAATCAAGCCGCAACGGAATACCGAATCGTTCGCGCAAAGGAGTTGAAAGCAAACCGGAACGAGTGGTGGCGCCCACCAACGTAAACGGTTGCAAATCAATACGTACTGAGCGGGCGGAAGGTCCTTCGCCGATAATTAAATCAAGCTGAAAATCTTCCATCGCCGAATACAAAACCTCTTCAATCGCCGGATTAAGGCGGTGAATTTCATCAATAAACAGCACATCATTAGGCTCCAGATTGGTTAAAATCGCCGCCAAGTCACCCGATTTGGTAATCATCGGGGCGGAAGTGGCTCTGAACCCCACTCCCAACTCTTTGGCGATAATTGAAGCCAGCGTGGTTTTGCCAAGCCCCGGAGGTCCAAAGAGCAGAACATGGTCAAGCGCTTCATGGCGCTGTTTGGCCGCCTCAATAAAAACTTTTAAGTTGTTGCAAACCGCCGTTTGTCCGACAAAATCGGATAAATGCTCCGGACGGGTATTGACGGGCGCATTAATATTGCTCTTTTCATCTTCGGGCTGCGGTTTGGGACTGACTAATCTTTCTTTTTCCATTGCTTAAAAATCCTTTCGGGCAAATTCTTTTAACGCCAATCTGATAAGTTCGGAAACCGGCTTGTCGGCGTTGTCGGCATAAATTTTAGAAACAACTTTATAAGCTTCTAAGCGCTGATAGCCCAAATTAATTAAAGCAGAGATAACATCTTCCGCCGTGTCATCAGCCGGAGCCGCAGTTGGCGCCGGAGCATCAGCCTCGCCGCTGACATCGGCTAAAGTTACATCGCCGACCGGAACGGTAACAATTTTGTCTTTAAGCTCGGTAACCAGCCTTGCCGCCAATTTGGGACCAACGCCGGAGGCGCGCAAAAACAAGCTTTTATCTTGCGCCGACACCGCCTGCGCCAGTTGTGACGGCGAAAGCGCCGACAAAATGCTTAAACATACTTTAGCGCCGACACCCTGAACTTTGGTTAAAGTGTTAAACCATTCTTTTTCCCATGCGTCATAAAAACCGAACAATGAAATGCTGTCTTCACGCACAATCGTTTCAATCAGCAATGACACTTCAGCGCCTTTAGTTAAGCGAGCCAAAGTTTTAGATGACGCCGCCACCAGATAACCCACGCCGTTTACATCTATAATACAGCTGTCTTCATAAATGCTGTCGGCAATGCCGCGCAATTTTGCAATCATATTTTTAATTCCTTTATCAGCTTGTTTAATTGCACAATATACGATTATCGACGCGCCCGCAAGATTTTTTATTTACCTTTGCAATGTTTTGAGCGCCTCTTTTTTTTGACGCAATAACGATTATATCGTTGGCATATTTAATTTTAAGCAAAGGATATAATCATGAAAAAAACAGCTGTACTCGCTTTAACCGCGGCTTTATTCTGCGCGGAAACCAACGCTAAAAGTCTTGATTCAGACTATTCGTTATTCAAATATTGGCTCAATAAAAACTACGGGATAGACTACGGGGTTGATATTTCGGTAATGGGGCAGCGCGGAGCGCCAAGCGGAAAATATAACTCCGTGCAGGCCTATATTTACCCGTATTTAACTTGGACCAACTTTAAAAACGAATACGGTACCGGCTCGCTTAATATGGCATATAACATTGTGCGTTACGGCAACCATAACGCCGCGGACGTAGGCGGACGCATGGGCGTGGTCAACGCCATTAACGATTATGACGATGATGACAATGAGTTTGTGGAATTATATTATTCATGGCAGCTTGGCGGCAAAATGGATTGGCTCACCTTAAACGCCGGTCAATTTCCGATTTACAGCTTTGACGGCTCGCCATACAATTCCAATCAGCAAATCAACTTTATGAACTACGCCTTATCACAAAACGCCTCATCAACTTATTCCACCGCCGGGGTCGGCGTGTTTGCGCAAATTGCTCCAAAAGGCGATTGGAGTTTTGCCATCGGCGCGCAAGACGCCTCAAACCCTGATGCCGTAAGCGTGCGCTTTAACAAAATTCACGACAAGCACTTTACCACTTTTGCGCAAGCGCAATACGCCCCAACCAACCGGCTCGGCGAGGCGGAATTTTCAGTTTTGCTGTATAATCAACCGGCAGTCAAACTGCAGCCGCAAACCACTAACGGCTGGTCAATCAACTTATCGCAAAATATCGGTGAAAAATGGAACGTGTTTGCCCGCGTCAACGGTGTTTCCGGACATATTGACACTATTGAACAGTCGTGGGCGGCGGGCGTGGTTTGGCTTAATCCGCTCAACCGCAATGACTTAGACCAAATCGGGCTCGGCTATGCGTACAATAAAATTAATGAAACCGCAGTCGGCGAACCTTTGGCGCACGATGCGGAACAAGTGTTTGAGGCATATTGGGCTTGGGGTTTTGCCAACCGGCTGACTATTACGCCTGATGTGCAGTTTTACCTAAATCCGGCATTGAACCAAAAATCAGACTATGCAACCGCCGTCGGACTGCGCTTTACGTTAATGCTGTAACCCAAAATCCCCTTGAGCAACATACTCAAGGGGATTACTACGATAGAGAACTGTATTTATCCGTTGCGACTTTTGGCTTGTTGCATTTGCTGAGCCATTGTCAAATTTAAATGTGTAGGAGTGCTGACACGGGCAGTATCTTTAATAGCTTGCGCGCCTTCAATTTCAGTCAGTTTAATAGTTGCTCCGCCCCTGATGCCCTGCTCGGCATAACGATCAATGTTATTTTCAAGCTTTTGGGTTAAAACCTCACGGTATTGCTTCATAATGCAGGCGGCGCCGCGAATCCGGCTGACCGGAATTTCGTAGTCGCTTTCACCGTTAAGACTTTTAACGCTGATTTTACCGTCTTCAACCTTACCGGCGCAGGTAACGCAGTGTTCGCCGGTAGAAGTGTTTTGCGCAGACGATATGGTGATAATATCACCGGCTTCCAAGTTGTTCAACACATCTTTGAAGTTTTTATCATTTTTATCGGCATAATTTTCACCCAAGGTTTGTTTAAAATAGCTGCGCATATACGGGCAGGAAACGCTCGGATGGCTGCTGAATCCGTATTCTTTGGCGGTTTTGGAGGCATCCGGCAAAATATCGGTTAAAATTTCATCATTGCAACGTTGGTGCGCATACATGGCGCCGGCCACACAATAGTTATAATCACCGCTTAAACCGCCTTTGGGATAAACAGCGTCAAAAATAGATTTAACTTTTTGATAGCGCTTGCCGCTACGCTTGGCAGTAATAACTTCTTGCTGCAAATTGTCTACGCTTTGCAAAATTTCTTGCTGAATTTCTTGTGTTTTTTGGCTGACCATGCCTTCAATGCTTTTTTGACGCAAAACCTTGGTCATATCTGCCGAGTGATTAGGATTTGCCGCCAAACTTGCAGGCTGAAGAGGAGTGGCAAGCGCCGTTAAAGAAACGCCTGCAACCGCGCTTATTTTAAGAGAGTGCATTAAGCTTTGCAAACCGCTTTTCATTTTATCAGAAACGGCTTTATGTTTGGCTGTACGCACGGTACGCTTTTTTTCAGCCGCTTGTTTTTGCATCTGTTTAATACGTTCCAGCAATGATTTGCGCTCATTTGCGTCTGTCATTTTAACCTCCATTTTTATGACAGAATCCTTTATTTAGACATAATATAACATTTTTTCGCTAAAAACGCAACCTTTTTTACGTTCCGTTTAAGCTAAAATTAAATATTTTTTGCTTTACAAATGATTGTAAATGCGCTTAAAACTAATATGACTTTAAGATAACGGGACTAATTGATGAAAAATTTAATTAAAATTGCCGGAATACTGCTTATTTTAGCCGGCTGTCAAAATGCCGAAAAACCGGCGATTGTACCGGCGATTGTGCCGAACGCTCAAAAAACACCCGAGGTTAAAAAAATGCCCTTAAATATTATCGGAGCAGTGGAACCTATTTATATTCTGCCGATGAAATCAGCCTTTGAGGCCAGAATTGATACCGGCGCAACCACCTCATCGCTTGATGTTGATGAAATGAACGAGTTTGAACGCGACGGCGAAAAATGGGTTTCGTTTACGGTTACGAATCGTCGTTCAGGCGAAATTTATACCTTTGAAAAACCTATTCTCAAAAACGTCAGGATTAAACGTATAGATGATAAAGAGCACCGTATAAAAGTTTTGATGCCGGTAAGCTTCGGCGGCGAAAAATTCGTAAGCGAATTTACGCTTGCCAAACGCGAAAGATTTGAATATCAGGTTTTAATCGGGCGCAATATTTTAAGCGGTCGCGCTATTGTTGACACTTCGCTTTCTCACACCTTAAAATAACTATAACTGACAAGGGTTTTGTTATGACCAAATTGTTTACCGTTCGCAAAGTTTTAACCTTTTTGTTAGTGCTGTCAGCGGCATTTGCGGCATTCAGCGCATATTACAAAATCAAATACTGGGGATTTGACCTGCAACCTAATCTGACAACCAACGTTTGGAATATTGACGCGCATATTTCGTTTAAACCGACCGGCGCGCCGATTAAGGTTTCGCTTGCCGTGCCTGACGCCGCCAAAGAATTTAAGATTTTAAATGAAGACGCCGCCGCCAAAGGCTATAAAATTGAAAAAAATACCAAAACCAACCGTATGGAATTTTCCTCCGCGCCAAAAACCAAAAAGCAGAATTTGTATTACCGGCTGACCGTATATGATAACGAGGCCGGGCGCGGTAAAATTGCGGAAGACAAAGTACCTGCTCCGGTTAAACCACTTTATGACGAACAACAGGCGCAAATGGCAGATGAAATTTTGCTTGAAGCGGAAAAGCTTGAGGGAGCATGGCCGCAAAAAATTATTACAATTTTTAACGAAGAACCTTTAAACCAAACAGTCAGCGCTTTTTTGCCGGTAAAAATTACTAGAAAACAACGAGCAGAAATTATTATTGATTTGCTGGCGCTCAAAAATATTCCGGCACGGCTTGCCGCCGGCGTCAAGCTTGAAGAAGGCAAACAAGCCGCTTCCGCCGATTTAATTTTGGAAGCCCATGACGGGCAAAAGTGGCGTTTATACGACTTAACCACCGCCAAAGCCGGACTGCCGAAAAACTTTATTATTTTCCGGCGCGGCGGATCCTCATTGCTTGACGTCAGCGGCGGCGAAAACTCAAAAGTGCGTTTTTCAGTGTTAAAATCGGTTACATCATCATTTAATTTAGCCGGACATCGGGCTAAGCTCAGCAAGTATACCAAAATGTTTGATCTATCTATATACAGCCTGCCGCTTTTAGAGCAAAACACCTTAAAATGGCTGATGGTTTTTCCGCTCGGAATTTTAATTGTGGTTTTAATGCGCAACGTAATCGGCATTAAAACCATGGGAACATTTACCCCGATGCTGATTTCCATGTCATTAGTTAAAACCGGCTTTTGGGCGGGTTTGGTTTGCTTTTCGGTAATTATTATCATCGGGTTGTTGCTGCGCGCAATTTTATCAAAGCTTAATTTGCTGTTGGTGCCGCGAATTTCAGCCGTGGTGATTTTTGTAATTTTAATTATGCAGTTTATGACTATTACCGGTTATCGCCTTAATTTAGACATTGCCTCATCGGCGATATTTTTCCCGATAATTATTACCGCATGGATTATTGAGCGCGTTTCAATTACATGGGAAGAAGAAGGCGCCGCCAACGCTATATCCGAAATTGTATACAGCATGATTACAGCCGTGGTTACTTATGCCGTTATCAGCAACGAATATATCCGCCACATTACATTTGCGTTTGATGAAATTAATTTAGTGATTTTATTTACCGTTATGTTGCTCGGCACATACACAGGCTACCGCTTAACCGAACTCAAACGCTTTTCACCTTTGGCAAAGAGGCGCTAAATGTTGCAATGGTTAAAAAAATTCTGTCTTCCTTCAGAGCTCAAAGCCAACGGTGTTTTAGGCATGAACGCGCGTAATTATAAAATTATTGCGCAAAACAACAGTCGCCGACTTTACCCACTGGTTGATGACAAAGTGCAAACTAAAAAACTGGCGGCAAACTCCGGCATTAATACCCCGAAATTAATCGGCGTGATTGAATATCAGCATCAGGTTAAAGATTTTGTAAAATTAATTGCCGAACATCCGCAATTTGTGATTAAACCGGCACACGGCAGCGGCGGCAAAGGCGTTTTGGTTGTTAAACAATGGAGTGGCAATAAATTTATTACCGCTTCCGGCAAAATTTTAACTTTTCAAGATGTTTACAAGCACATTTCCAACACATTAAGCGGATTATTCAGCTTAGGCGGGCAGTACGATGTGGCTTTGATTGAAGAAATGGTGCATTTCAGCAATATGTTTAAAAACTTCAGTTATCAGGGCGTGCCTGACGTGCGGATTATTGTTTACAAAGGCTACCCCGCCATGTCAATGATGAGACTTGCCACTGCCGAATCGGGCGGAAGAGCCAATTTGCATCAGGGCGCGGTCGGCGTAGGGTTGGATATTAAAACCGGCAAAACCTTAAACGCGGTAATGCACAATGTGCCGATTACCACTCACCCCGATACCGGAGCCGATTTAAAAACTCTGGTGGTGCCAAACTGGCGCGAGCATTTGCTTATTGGAGCAAAATCTTATGAAATGACCGGCTTGGGATATTTGGGCGCCGATATCGTAATGGACGAAGACAGCGGACCGATGATGTTGGAGTTAAACGCCCGTCCGGGGCTTGCCATTCAAATTGCCAACGGCAACGGCTTAATCAACGCCATTAAAAAAATTGATAAAACTTATCCGCACAACTTAACTGCCGAAGAAAGAGTTGATTTTATCTTGAATCAGGCAAAATAAAAACCTACATAAAAAACAGAAAAACTTATATTGAAAGGATTTTATGATGGCAGAATTACTTAAAAAATCTGAAACCAAAAACTTAGGAAAATCCGAAACCAAAAATTTGGCAACGGAAGAAAAAAAGCAACTCGGCGTAAGCGCAACCCGTTCTAAAAAAATTAAACACTCATATCAGGTAAAAGACGCTGAAAACGCTTTGGTGTTAAAGCTTAAAAACGGCGATGTGGTTATTGAAATGTACCCCGATGAGGCTCCGAACCATGTTAAACGTATTAAAGAGCTGGTTCGCAAAGGCTTTTACAACGGTTTAAAATTTCATCGCGTAATTGACGGATTTATGGCGCAAACCGGATGCCCGCTCGGAACCGGAACCGGCGGCAGCGGTCAAAAGCTTAAAGCCGAATTTAACCGCAAACCTCATAAGCGCGGCACGGTTTCAATGGCAAGAGCAATGAATCCGGATTCTGCCGACAGCCAATTTTTTATTTGCTTTGCCGACTGCCCGTGGCTTAACGGTCAGTATACCGTTTGGGGCGAAGTTACTTCCGGCATGGAATATGTTGACGCTATTAAGCGCGGCGAGGGCATGAACGGCATGGTAACAAATCCTGATGAAATTATCAGCATGGCGGTAATTGCCGATTTATAAAATTTGATAATATTTATTTAAGGCTTACGACATACTCCGTAAGCCTTTTTTTGCATATTTACGGTTCTTAAAAAGCTTGTTTTTCTTTGACATTGCGATTATTTGTTTTATTATGCTTTAAGTATATGAGGAAAATATGGAAGCAACGCTTAATTTTAACATCAACAATAAAACCCTGAATATTTCAGCATCAGGCGATTTTGTTGAGTTCAAAAACAATCAAAAACTGTTAAGCCTTGCAAAGTCAGCTGAAATTACCGCAATTAACATAACTTCAGACAACCTCGGAAAATGGGATTCATCGTTGTTGCTGATTTTGTTTGAGCTAAAACAAATTGCTGCCGGTCGCCAAATTAAATTTACCGCCGCTGATATGCCGGCAGGGCTTAATCGTATGTTGGAACTTGCTTTGGCGGTTTCTCCCAATCATGATATTCAAGCCGCTTCAAAAGAAACTTTTTTAGATAAATTCGGCGGCAAATGTATAAATTTATACCGCGTATTTTGCAAAGGCTTAAAATTTACGCTTGAAAACCTGAGTGCGTTGCAAAAATTTATTACCGGCAAAACCGTTACCCGCTACGTTGATTTTTTGTTTGCACTGGAAGATTGCGGACCTAAGGCTGTCAGCATTGTGTCTTTAATCAGTTTTATGGTCGGGCTGATTTTAGCTTTTGTCGGCGCATTGCAACTCAAAACGTTTGGCGCACAAGTGTATGTGGCAAGCTTGGTTACCATAGGTATGATACGTATTATGGGGGCAATCATGGTCGGAATTATCATGGCCGGCCGCACTGGAGCATCGTTTGCGGCAACATTAGGCACCATGCAGGTTAATGAGGAAATTGACGCCTTAAAAACCATGGGCATTCCGATTACGGAATTTTTGGTATTACCAAGACTTGTCGCGCTGGTTTTAGTTATGCCGCTTCTTACCATGTTGGCCGATTTTGCCGGTATGCTAGGCGGCGCCTCGGTCGGGGTGCTGCTTTTGGATATTCCGGCGAGCGAATATTGGAAATATTCATGGCAGGCGTGGAATATGACCAACTTCGGGGTGGGAATTTTTCATGGCTTTGTGTTTGGTTTTATTATCGCTTTATGCGGTTGTTACTACGGTATTAACAGCGGGCGCAATGCCGACGGAGTTGGCATTGCCACCACCAAAGCCGTGGTATCGTCTATTGTGTGGATGATTATAGCCACCGGTATTATCACCTTTATTTTTGAAAGGCTCGGAATATGAGCAAAGATAAAATAATTGCCGAAAATCTTAAAGTTGCTTACGGTGAAAAAGTAATTATCAAGCAGGCAAACTTTAGCGTTAAAGAAAATGATATTTTTATCATTATGGGCGGTTCGGGCTGCGGCAAAAGCAGCTTGCTCAGAGTTTTGACCGGATTAATGCCGCCGGCAGGAGGAACCTTTTTTGTAAACGGGATAAACTACCCTGAAGCTGATAAACTTGAACGGCTTGCCATTATGAAAAAAATCGGCATTTTATATCAAAGCGGCGGGCTATTCTCGTCAATGACGCTTGCCGAAAATATTGCCCTGCCCTTACAAAAATACAGCAATTATCCGCCTGATGTAATTGATGAGTTGGTTAATTTGAAATTAGCTTTAGTCGGGCTTGCCGGTTATAATGATTATTATCCGGCGGAAATCAGCGGCGGCATGAAAAAGCGCGCCGGTTTGGCCAGAGCTTTGGCGCTTGACCCTGAAATTGTGTATTTTGACGAGCCGTCAGCCGGTTTAGACCCCGTCAGCTCAGCGCGGCTTGATAATTTGATGAAAGATATTAACCAAAACTTAGGCACAACCTTAGTAGTGGTTACACACGAGCTTGATTCTATTTTTGATATCGGCACCAACGCGATTTTTATTGACGCTGCAAGCAAGAGCATTACCGCGCACGGCAACCCGCATGAACTACTTAAAAATCCGCCGAATCAGGCTGTATTAAACTTTTTAACCAGAGGTAACAACGATGAAAAAAGAACCAAATAAAAAAAGAATCGCCCTTTTTGTAATTTTAGGCTTTGCGATTATGGCGTTAATCATCTTAAAAAATGTGGCGGATAAAATTGTTACCGACCGTCGCAATTTGGCAATTATGTATTTTTCCGAATCCATTAAAGGGCTAACCGTAGGCTCGCCGGTGGTATATGAGGGGGTGCAAGTCGGCAAAGTGGTTAATATTGAAATTATTACCGACCCTAAAACTTTGGAGTTCAGCATTCCGGTTTATGTGCGTTTTTCAGAAGACGGCAATATCGGCTCCATGGGAGCGCGGCGCAAAATGAGCAGGCGCGATGTTTTGCATGTGCTGATACAAAAAGGTTTGCGCGCTCGTCTTACCACTCAAAACTTATTAACCGGACAGCTGATGATTGAGCTTTTGATGATGCCGGATACGCCGATTAATTTAAGACAAGAGCCGAACGGAGAGCATATTTTTGAAATTCCGACCACACTTTCGGCTTTGGGCGGGCTTTCAAAAGATTTGCAGGATTTGCCGTTAAAGCAAATTGTGGCGCGTTCCGATAACATTTTGTCAGAGATGGAAACGCAGCTGCCGATTATTTTGCCGCAGTTTGCCGATTTGGGCAAAAAATTAAACGACTTTACCGATAATTCATTGCCGCAAACCGAACAGACGCTTAATCAGCTTGACCGCACCTTGAAAGACGTGAGCGCGGCGGCTAAATCAGTTAAAAATTTAACCGATTATTTGGAGCGCCACCCTGACGCCCTTCTTAAAGGCAAAAAGGAATAAAAACATGAAAAAAATTGTTGCACTGATTTTGTTGCTGCCCACCCTCACCGCTTGTTTAGGCTCAACCCCGAACAGCCGCTTTTATATGTTAGAAAATACCAAAAATCCGGCGGTGGTTTCTGATAAAAAAATTAATATTGCGGTGCAAGACGTCAACTTTCCGCAATATCTTGACCGTCCGCAAATTGTGCTGCAACAACCGGATAATCCTGAAATTAAAATAGCGGAATTTGACCGATGGGCGGCCGATTTCGGAACCATGTTGCAAAACCGCCTGATTGACAACCTGCAAAGTGCTTTGCCGAACGCGGATATTAAGCCGCTTGCCTTTGGCAACAAGCCTAAATTTATTGTTAAGCTGACGATTGAAAAATTTGGCGGCTGGCTCAATGAAAACGCTTACCTGCAAGGCAACTGGCAGATTGTAAATACAAGAGGCAAACTGCTAACGGAGCAAAACTTTAACTTATCTGATAAGGTCGGCAACAATTACGGCTCTTATGTTCAGGCGCAAAGCCGGTTGTTGGCGCAGGTTGCCGACGATATTGCCAAACGAATCGGCAAGTTGCACTAAAATAAATTTATATAGGACTTTAACTATGACTGTTTTTCAAATTTTTATCGGTTTACTCATTATGAGTTCAATGATTATCCGTCCGTTTTTATATAAGCCGGCGGCAAAATTTTTTCCGGCGGAAATGTCGGCGGCGTTCACCAGTACATGGCTCATGCTCGGCTTGGCTGTCACTTTCCCGATATTCGGACATTTGCTTACGGACAATTTTAATCAAACCATCAGCTCGCCGTATTTGTTGCTTAGCGTGGCTAAGGGCTTACTGCTGTGGTGGCTTATTAAATTGCAACAGATTGTAAACAAAGAAAGCACATCGTCATCAGTATTTTTCGGATTTATCGCTTTGGCTTTAGGCTCGCTTGCCAACAACTTGTTTTTCCATGAAGGCTTAAAAATCTTTCAGCTCGTGTGCATTTGCGGCTTTGGAATATTGGGCGTTTTGTTTATGCTTAAAGGCGACGCCCGCCGCTTGTCGGTTAAGGGGCAAATTTCATTTTGGCTTATAGTTTTGTTTGCCGCAACATTCAGCGTTACCGACCACTTGGCCATTCCGCAAATCGGGTGGTATCCGCATTTGCTGTTTTCATCGGCGGTAATGTTCGGAGCCGCTTTGCTGCACGGAATTTCAAAGCAAGATTTTAAAAACATTTTCCGCGATAAAAATTTAGCGGTCGCCGGAGCTTTTTACGTAGTGTCAGAATTTTTGATTATATATTCGTCAATCAACCTACTACCGGTTTCATTTGTGGCGGTGTTTATGCGCCTTGCCGCACCGACGGTTATGGTTATTTCAGCCTTAAAATACAAAGAACAAAGTTGGCAAAATCAGATTATTTTCGGGTTAACCGCATTGGCTTTGGCCGTACCGCTGATTTTTATTAAAGGATAAAAAATGAGTATACTGACCAGACCGACTTTACAAATAAATTTAGATAATCTGTTAAAAAATTATCGGGTTTTACAAAAAATTGCCGCTCCGGCCGTTTGCGCCGCGGTAATAAAAGATGACGCCTACGGCTTGGGCGCCGAAATAATTGCCCCGCTGTTATATAACAAGGTCAACTGTCGTCATTTTTTTGCGGCGCACGCTTGCGAAGGCGCTAAAATTGCTCCGTTGGCGCCGCAAGCAACGATTTATGTTTTGCAGGGAATCGGTAACGACTGTTTGGCGGAATTTATAAAATATCCGCAATTAATACCGGTTATCAGCGCGCCGGAAATGCTTAATTTTTGGCAACAAAACCGTTCTGACGAGCGCAAAGCGGTTATTCAGGTTGAAACCGGCTTAAACCGCCTCGGCTTTAGAGAAGCCGACTTAAAAAAGCTAAGCGCGCAAGATAAAGCCGGGTTTGGAATGGTGATGTCGCACCTTGCCTGCGGCGATGAAAAAGACCATTTTATGAACGCTTACCAACTGGAGCATTTTAAGCGGATTAAAAACAAGTATTTTCCGAAATTGCCCGCTTCATTATCCGCCTCAGACGGAGTATTTTTAGGCGGCGAATTTAAGCAAAACATGGTGCGTTTGGGCGCGGCCATGTACGGCATTAACACCGCGCCGTATCGCGAAAACCAAATGCAAAACGTGGTAACGGTTACCGCTCCGGTTTTGCAAATTACGGATTTGCCGGTCGGGCAGTTTGTGGGTTATTCTGCCACTTATCGCGCCAACACCAAACGCAAAATCGCGATTGTTTCCATAGGCTACGGCGACGGTTTGCCGCGCTCGCTTTCAAATGTGGGCAAAGTGTTTTTTAAGGTTGGCAAAAGCTTAACTGAAGCGCGCATTATCGGCCGGGTTTCAATGGATAACATTATTTGCGATGTTTCGGATGTTAAAAATTTGCAAGTCGGCGATACCGCTTATCTTGTCAGCGAATTTTACACCGCAGACGATATGGGACGCGACGGAGGAACAATTTCATACGAGATTATCTCGGCTTTAGGCAAAAACCCACGCTTTAAGCGCGAGTATATTTTAAAAAATGATTATAAAAACTGATACAATCCGTTTATTTTCAGTTGCAAAAGTAAAAAAAATAAGGTAAACTTAAAAAATAAGGATAGTTTGAGGAGATTGTGCATGTTTATGTCAGTAATTTTAGTCCTTTTGACCATGTTATTGCCTGTGGCTGACGCGCAGGCGGCATGCGGAATGTCATGTACAAATCCTTTCACTTGCGCCTCTTTGGGGTATGAAAAAAATATGGAATGTTATGAAGGGGCAATTTTATGCCCGCTTGATACTTCATATAAGTGGTGCAAAAAATACACTTGCGCGGACGGTCGTTATGAAAAGTCGCCTTCGGCGGCTACGGGTGGTTACACCTGTGATGTGGTTGATTATCACGGGCTGACTTGTTATGACTGTTACCTTGATAAGTGCGGACCGGGTGAATATAACAAGGAAACTTGTTGGGAGGGAAAATTATGGAATCTAGCTTCCGATCCTACTACTTGTTCTCAGCTTGGTTATACTGACAGCGCGGATGATTGCACCAATTATCTGGCTTGTCCGGCTGACCACAAAAAGGTTAAATGTTTTCCCGAAGGTTAAAGTAAAGTTTTATGAGGAGTAAAAATATGCGTTTTACCAACATTCTTTTAAACACCACATTATTTACGGCGGCTTTCGGCGTTCATAATGCTTTGGCTCAAGTAAACTGTAATCAGATTCCCAGTTGCGCCGAATTAGGCTATTCTAATGACGCTAAAACCTGTAGCGGCAGTTGGCTTTATTGCCCGTTTAACAGTGCTTATAAAAAATGCGTGCCGAGCGAAAATTCATGCGATGGTTTTACTAAGGACGATAAAACTCAATGGTGCAAAACTATTGTTCCGTGCGCAAACGATTCAAGTTTAACCCTGTGCGCTGATTTAATTGAAAACGACTGTTCTGAATTTACTCTTGACAATTGCAGTCCGAACGGTATTTGCGATTGGTGCTATTCAAAAGGGACTGTTAAATTCAAAATTAAAAGCTGTATAGGCAAACGCGTTCACACCACCATCAACGGCGTGGATGGGTGCCACCGTTATTATGATAACTGTGAAGAAGCCGGATTTTTCACTATGGCGGATGACAAACCTTGCGGTGCAGCTTCCGCTTATGCTGTCAGCGCAACCGGTGGTCAACATAGTTGTTATGCTGAAGAATGTATTATTTGCAAAACCACTTGCTCTGAAGAACAAACTCCTTCTTGCATGCAACAATGCAATATTATGGAAGATGCTTGCAAAGAAGGTGATACAGCATGTTTAAGAGAAGCTGCTGAATTTTGTAACACTTGCTATTATGCTCACTACAGTGAGGTCTGCACGGATTCAAAAGGAAAAACAACTGTTACAGAGACTAATACCGAACAACATCAATGTGAGCAAGCATATGATCATGGCAATACTGTCACAACCGGTAAAAACTCGCATGGCGTTGGTGGTGGCGGTGCAAATTGTACTGCCTCTGAGGATTGTTACTCCGGCGCAACTGAAGGCGGCAGTATACAAGCTTGCTTAACATGTAATTATGCTTATAACATGCAAGATGAATCAATGATGATTGCATCACTCAGTAAAGAAGAAGCTCGCCAGAAATATTGCCAAAGTAAAATAGATTATGACGATTTTCCGGTTTATAACTCATAAGCAATATGAAAAGTAAAGCCGAAAAATTAGCGATTATTGAAAGTATGCTGCAACAACATAAAACATTGTGCCCGGAGTTGTTTGACGGGCACAATGTTTTATTGCCTTATATCCGGCAAAAATTTTTGTTTTTAGGACAATATATGAAAGAAAATTTTTTGCCGATGTTTCCAAAAGTTAAAATCAGAGAAATGGTGTTATTGGGAAGCTCCTGCAGTTATGCCTATCACGATGATGGCGATTTAGACTTTTTTATCTTTGTTGATAATATTTTTCCTGATAACCCCAAATTAAGCGCAACAATATTAAACGATATGGCATATACAACATTTATGTATAAGTGGCGACCACATATTTACACACATCCTGTGGATTTTGCCGTATTAGACGTTAACAATCGGCGAAAAATAGCTATCAATAATTATTCAGTTTTACATGATAAATGGTTAGTTGAACCAATTAGACAACAATTTCCGTTCAGTGTGGAAGAACTGTTTGATAAATATTGCCGGTATAGCGCGGATTTACACCGTTTTGTTGAGGAGCTTCCTAAAGACGATGAAGTATTTTTAACTGCAGAAAGCGCACAAACACTAAGCAATCATTTAAGAGCTTTACAAGATGATGCCTTTTTAGCCAAAGATTTTTCCATTCAGCGCGAATACAGCTTGGAATATAATTTGTACCGTTTGTTAAAACGCTTTGGCGCTTATCAGCATTTTCAAAATTATATAGCTGATTCCGTAAATCATTTAATAGGAAAAAAATAATGCTGATAGAAATGCGCGATGTTTTAACAAGATTATTAACCCCGCAAAACACACTTAATCCATTGTTGTTTGATGAGCAAAATCGTTTATGCTCTAACATACATAATATTTTAAGCCGCCAAGCAAATTATATTTACTCATTAATTATCGCGGAGATTAAAGGTTTAAAAGTTACAGATGTCTATTTAACCGGCTCAATGGCAAGCTATTTTTACTCGGAAAAATCAGAAGTTGACCTCAGAATCGTAATAGAAAATACAGATTGCCCTGAACTTGCCACTAATTCTAAATTTTTGAGCCAATTTTTGCAATTTTATTTTTTCGGCAGTCTGCATAGGCGCGATTTCAGGCTAGCCGGCAAAAAAATAAATATCAAATTAAGCAGCGACAAGCCGGAAAAACTCCCGCTCGGATTATATTCCATTATGCAAAAAAAATGGTTGGTCGCACCGCAAAAAAATATTACCTCCGGCCTTAATGCCGATGAAATATATGCCAAATATGAGCAAAAATATAATGAAATTGAGGCTTATTTGTTGCAGCTTGATAACAGCGGCGCGCTTGAGAGCAAAGCCGGTATTGACAAGCTTGTTGAATTGCACGAATCTTTAGTTGCAAACTGCAATAACAGCATAACTGATTACATTATATTTAAAATGCTCAAATACCGCGGTATGATTGATAATATTACCGCAACCAAAAATAAAGCTTTATCAGATTTTTTTAGTATAGATTAACCGGCTAAGTAGGTTTTGAGGGCTTGGTCTTGCGCAAATAAATAAAGCAAAATTCGCAAAGCCTGCCCGCGGGGAGAGGTTAAATTAATATCATTTTGCAAAACCATGGCGGCGTCTTTGTGCGCGGTGTAAAGCAGGTCTTTATCGGTGCTCATATCGGCAAGCTTAAACTCATTAAAGCCGGATTGGCGAGTGCCTAAAACTTCGCCGCCGCCACGTAACTCTAAATCTTTTTCGGCAATTAAAAAGCCGTCTTCGCTTTGCTTCATAATATTTAAGCGCTCGCGCGAGGTTTCGCTTAACGGATAACCGTACATTAAAATACAAACAGAGGCTTCATATCCGCGCTTAATGCGACCGCGCAATTGGTGCAGTTGCGCCAAGCCGAATCGCTCCGCCTGCTCTATTATCATGACGGTGGCTTCCGGCACATTAACCCCGACTTCAATTACGGTAGTGGCAACCAGCAAACTGATTTTGCCGGTTTTGAACTGCTCCATAACCGCGTCTTTTTCCTTTTCTTTCATTTTGCCGTGCACTAAGCCAACCTTACCTGCGAATACTTTTTGCAAAGAGGCAAAGCGTTCTTCAGCGGCGGCTAAGTCTGTTTTTTCAGATTCTTCTACTAACGGGCAGACCCAATAAGCCCGACATCCGGAAGCAATCTTGCGCTGCAGACCGGCGGTAACATCGGCAATTTTGCTTAACGGCACCACGCGGGTATCAACCGGTTTGCGCCCTTTGGGAGCCTCGTCTATTTTAGAATATTCCATATCGCCGTATTGCGTTAAAACCAACGTTCTTGGAATCGGTGTGGCGGTCATAACCAAAACATCAGGGCGGTAGCCTTTGGAAGCAAGACTTAAACGCTGATTTACGCCAAAACGATGTTGCTCATCCACCACCACGCAGGCTAAATCTTTAAAAGCCACATCTTCAGTAAACAGAGCATGCGTGCCGATTAAAATGTTAATATTGCCGGCGGCTAAATCCGCTAAAATCGCCTGCCGCTTTTTGCCGGTGATTTTGCCGGTTAAAAGCTCGGCGCGAATCCCCACAATTTCAGCCCATTCAGCCATGGTTTCAAGATGTTGTTTGGCCAAAATTTCAGTCGGCGCCATAATTGCCGCCTGCAGGCCGCATTCCACCGCGTTAAGCATAGTCATAAATGCCACAATCGTTTTGCCGCTGCCGACATCGCCTTGCAGTAAGCGTAACATTTGGTAGGGCGCGGATTGGTCGGCATTAATCTCTGCAATGACGCGGTTTTGCGCGCCGGTTAGCTCAAAGCCCAAACTTTGCAACAGCTTGCGGCGCAACGAGCCATCGCCTTTAACCTCGCGGCCGATTTGTTTTTTAACTCTTTCACGGGCAATCGCCAAGGTGAGCTGATTGGCTAAAAGCTCATCATATGCAAGACGGCGCCGCATAGGCGCGGAATTTTCCAAATCAGAGAGTTTTTGCGGGTGATGAGCGGCAAGTAATGCAGTTTTAAAATCAGCAAATTTTTCACGCGCCAGAAAACTAGCGTCTTGCCATTCCGGCAGGTTAGGAACTTTTAACAAAGCTTGTTTTTCAAGTTTCAACATCATTTTATTGCTGACACCGGCGCAGAGCGGATAAACCGGCTCATAGCCTTGTAAATCAGTTAACGAATCGGGAGGCAGAATATAATCGGGGTGATTCATTTGCAAATGCCCGTTAAAAAATTCAAGCTTGCCACTGAGTGCTTTTTCCGCTCCGACCGGCAGGCCTTTTTGCAGCGAATCGGGATAATATTTGAAAAAATTGAGCATCAAATCAGCCGTGCCGTCCGTTACCAAAATTTTATACGGTTGCTTTTTGGTAGGCGGCACCAAATGCTCCAACACTTTTACTTTTCCGGTCCAAATTTTACCGTTTTGCGCATATTTAAGCGGTGCGGCATAGGTGCGGTCAATTACATTTGCCGGCAGATGCCAAAGCAAATCAACCACTTTGGTTCCGCCGCACAAACCGGTCACCAGCTTAAAATAACGCGCGCCGACTCCTTTAAGGTTTTCGGTTGAAGCAAACAGCGGATTTAAAATTTCGGGACGCATAAATTTCTCCTTGCTTTTAGATTATCAGCAAGATGTTTAATTGCAAAACCCCGCCTGCAACTTATGCACAGTGCGGAATTATTAATAAAAAAATTCACTTTTCTTCCGTCGTTGTCGGAATTAATCCGTAAGTACAAATGGAACACCGTGCAAAATTATGTTGCGTTGCGCGGCGAGTTTGGTTATATAATGCCCTTATGGAAAAACAAAATTTAGAAAATCGGCGCGGGAAAACGCTTTCATCGGCAGTTGCCGGATATGACGCCTTTTTACTGGCTGAAGCCGCAAAAACCGCTCAAAACGACATTTTGTATATTGTCAGCAACGGGGTTGAACTTGAGCAAACCGCCGAGGTTTTGCGTTATGTTAATCCTAATCTCAAAATTTTGACTTTTCCGGCATGGGATACCGTTCCGTATGACCGCGTTTCGCCGAATGTCAGCGTTTTGTCGGCGCGTTTGGAAACCCTTTCTGGAATTGCGCAAAACCCTAACCCTAAACAAGCGCGAATCATCATCACCAGTATCGGCGCGGCGATTCAAAAGCTTCCGCCCAAAAAGATTTTTTTGAACTCTAGGCGGGTTTTGAAAGTCGGCGGTAAACTGATTTTCAATGACTTTATGCATTACGCCGCCATTAACGGATACACCAAAGTTGAGCAAGTGATGGAAGCCGGCGAATTTGCCGTGCGCGGCGATATTATTGATATTTTTCCGACCGGCGCGGAGCTGCCTCTGCGTATTGATTTATTTGATGAAGATATTGAAAAAATCCGCACTTTTAATCCGCTTAATCAACGCACCACCGGCACTTTAGACGAATATGCTTTCGGGGTGGCAAACGAGGTTATTTTAGATGCCAACACCATTAAAAACTTTCGCTCCGCTTATCGCGAGGCATTCGGCACCGACAGTTTAAAAGATGAAATTTACGAATCCGTTTCGGCCGGACGCAAATATTTGGGCATGGAAAACTGGCTACCGTATTTTTATGACGAGCCGCTGCCGACTTTATTTGATTATCTGCCCGCGGCAACCGTTATTTTAGGACGTAATTATGAGGACGCGCTGCAAGCCAAAGAAGAAAGCATTGTTGACTATTACACCGCGCGGCTGGAAGCCCTAAAAATTAAAAACTCCGCGGAAGAAACCATTTACCGCCCGATTAAACCGGAGCTTTTATATTTAAACACCGATGCCTTCTCCGCGCTGATTACCCCCAAAAAGCCGATTACATTAACGGCGATGCCGATGCCGGAGAGCGAATCGGTAATTAATTTGCAAACCGTGCCGGCACGTGATTTTGCGCACAACAAAAACGTAAACACCGCCGCCGTTTATCAGGACTTAAAAGATTATTTAACCGAAAACGGCCGCTTAAAGCGCATTATTTTTTGCAACTCGGAAGGTTCGCGCGAACGTTTATACACTCTAATGAACGAATACGGCATTAAAGACTTAACTTTTGCCGAAAACTTTAACGACGCCTATGCCAAAGCAAGCCATAAAAAAATTGTGCTCGCGGTGTCAGAGTTGGAGCACGGCTTCAAAAACCGCGAGTTTTGCATAATCAGCGAAGCGGATATTTTGGGCGAGCGCAAAAACCGCAAAGCCAAGAAAAAAGTTACCGCCGAAGATTTTATCGCCGACGTTTCATCACTGGCGGTCGGCGAGTTGGTGGTGCATATTGAGCACGGCATCGGGCGTTTTATGGGGCTTGAAAATATTACCGCCGGCGGCGCTCCGCATGATTGCGTTAAAATTTTGTACGCTCATGACGACAAACTTTTTGTTCCGGTTGAAAATATTGACGTTATCTCACGTTACGGCTCCGATGATGAAAACATCACGCTTGACACTTTGGGCGGTTTGGCATGGCAGGCTAAAAAAGCCCGCGTTAAAGAAAAAATTAAAGACATTGCCGAAAAACTGATTAAAATTGCCGCGGAAAGAGAGCTTAAAACCGCTGATGTGTTTACTCCGCCTTCCGGCGTGTATGAAGATTTTTGCGCCCGTTTTCCGTATAATGAAACCGATGACCAGCACCGCGCCATTACCGATGTGTTAAAAGATTTAAGCGCCGGCATGCCGATGGACAGATTGGTATGCGGCGATGTGGGCTTCGGCAAAACCGAAGTGGCTTTACGCGCGGCATTCACGGTAGCAATGTCCGGCGCTCAGGTGGCGCTGATTGTGCCTACCACTTTGCTGGCGCGCCAACATTATTTAAACTTTAAGCAGCGTTTAACCGGATTTCCGGTTAAGGTAAAAATGCTTTCGCGCTTGGTACCCCCAAAAGAAAGCCGCGAAACATTAGACGGACTTAAAAACGGCTCGGTTGAAATTGTTATCGGCACGCACGCCCTGCTCTCGCAAAATGTTAAATTCTGTAATTTGGGCTTGCTGATTATTGATGAAGAGCAGCATTTCGGCGTGGCACACAAAGAAAAATTAAAAGCCTTAAAATCTGACGTGCACGTGCTTACTTTGAGCGCGACCCCGATACCACGCACTTTACAACTTTCATTAACCGGCGTTAAGCAGCTCAGTATTATCGCGACTCCGCCGATTGACCGCTTGGCGGCGCGCACCTTTGTTATGCCGTTTGATTCGGTAATGATTAAAGAAGCCATTTACCGCGAAAAATTCAGAGGCGGGCAAACCTTTTTTGTATGTCCTCGCGTTTCAGATATTGCGGAAATGGAACGCACTTTGCATGAACTGGTGCCGGATATAAAAATTGCCGTGGCGCACGGGCAAATGCCGGTTAAAGAGCTTGAAGACGTAATGAACGACTTTGCCGCCGGTAAATATGACCTTTTGCTTTCCACCACGATTATTGAATCGGGCATTGATATGCCGACCGTAAACACCATGATTATTCACCGCGCCGATATGTTCGGCTTAGCACAGCTTTATCAGTTGCGCGGACGAATCGGGCGCTCAAAAGTGCGCGGATACTGCTATTTTACCGTTCCGGCGCAGAAAAAGCTCAAACCGGTGGCGGAAAAGCGCTTAATGATTTTATCGGCGCTTGATACTTTAGGCGCCGGATTTTCGCTTGCCAGCCACGACATGGACATCAGAGGCTCCGGCAACGTGCTCGGAACCGAGCAATCAGGGCATATTAAAGACGTGGGTATCGCGCTTTATCACCACATGCTTGAAGAAGAAATCATGCGCCAAAAAGCCGCCGCCAACAACAATCAGGCAAGCATGCAATTTGCCGCCGATGATTGGGCGCCGCAAATTGTTACCGGTATTCCGATTATGATTCCGGAAAATTATGTTAAAGACTTGGGCGTGCGCTTGGGCTTGTATAAACGAATCGGCGCGCTTAAAACCAATGACGATATTTTGGATATGAAAGAAGAGCTGATTGACCGTTTCGGTCCTATTCCGCAAGAGGTTGAAAACCTGCTCACCACCATTGAGATTAAGCAAATGTGTTATGCCGCCAACATCGGCAAAATTGACGCCGGCGCCAAAGGCATTTTAATATCATTCCATAACGACTCGTTTAAAGCCGTTGACAAACTGGTTGATTTGGTAAACCGTTCGTTCGGGGTAATTAAAATCAGACCTGACCAAAAACTGTTTGTTGAAGGCAAACTTGACGACTATAAAAAGCGCATTGAGCTGATAAAAAAATACGTTAAAACTTTAAGCGAAATGTAAAATTATTTGCCGCTTAGCTTGGCGGAAAGTTCTTTATAGGCAACTGCGACTCGTTTAAACTTTTCTTCACAGGTTTTATCACCCGAATTAACATCAGGGTGATATTTCTTCACCAACTTTTTATACTGTCTTTTAAGCGAATCCAAAGTTATATCGTCTAAATCAAGTTCCATGGTTTCAGCGTATTCGCGGTCTTTGGCATTAAAATAAATTTTGTTTTTCCATGACGAATCGGAAAAATCGGCGTCAATACCAAGCTCGTCAATAAAATCATACCCGAACTGATACTTGATTTTTGAACCGAATCCGCCAAAGTGCATGCGGCGCTTGAGATTTTCCTCTTCTTCAGGCTTTTCGTCGGCGTAATAATTCCACCGCGCGTTATATTCTTGCACGTGTTTCAGGCAAAACCAGTAATACTCCTTCAGATTTTTATCTTTAGGAGCGCGATATTCGCCTTTTTCGGTACAACCCGGAAAATCGCACTTATGTGCTTTTCCTTCGTTTTGCGGCGCAAAGTATTTTCTGGTTCTTAATTTTGTGTAACGCATAAAGTTCTTAATACCCCTGTTTATAAATATTCGCAATAATAATTAAGCGTTGCTAAATAATTTTCGCGGGGATATGATATAAAAAATTAAAATTTAAGGAGCTTTTATGCCTGAATTACCTGAAGTTGAAACCGTTAAAAACGCCGTAAACAACGCGGTCTGCGGAGCAACCATTACCGCGGCCGCGGTTTTGTGCGATAAATTCCGTGAAAAAATTCCCGCGGACTTTGCCGCTAAAATTATCGGCGCAAAAATTATAAATTGTCGGCGAATCGCCAAATATATCGTTATTTCATTAAATAACGGGCTGAGTTTGGTTTGGCATCTCGGCATGAGCGGCAAAATTAAAATTCTGCCGCAAAAACCGACCGCGCTTGAAAAGCACGACCACGTGGTGATTGAAACCGACAAAGGCTGTCTGATTTTTAACGACCCGCGGCGTTTCGGCCTTTTGACTTATTGCGAATCGGCGCATTTAAATCAATGTTCGGCCTTAAAAAATATCGGTCCCGATCCGTTTGATGAAAATCTGAGCGCGCAATATTTATATAATCAGTTGCAGGCGCACTCCACGCCGATAAAGGTTGCCCTTTTAGAACAAAAAATTATTTGCGGAATCGGCAATATTTATGCCTCTGAGGCTTTATACGGGGCAAAAATTTTACCTTTGCGACCGGCTAAGTCATTAACCCTTAAAGAGTGCGAGAATCTGCTTTACTCCATACGCGCGGTTTTAAGCAAAGCGATTAAAGCCGGAGGCTCAACTCTACGCGACTATCGCAAACCTGACGGCTCGTCAGGCGAATTTCAAAATCAGCACTGTGTTTACAATAAAACCGGACAGCGCTGCCCTGACTGCGTATGCGATATTGCCAAAACCGGCGGTATTAAAAAAGTTGTTTTGGGCGGACGCTCCGCCTTTTATTGTGAAACCTTGCAAAAATAAGGATTAAAACCCATGAAAAAACTATTTATTTTAACCGCCGTATGCGGATTGCTGTTAAGCTTTAAAGCCAACGCCCTTTCATCATTTATTGAGGGTATGGAAGATGTGCCGATTCCCGATAAAATGATGCAAATTCAAGCCGACAGCTTTTCATTCGGCAATGAAGAAACTCGCTTGGTTGAAGCTTATCTGCAATCTAATTTCGGCAAATTTTCATTTGTGGCAGGCTTTTATGAAAGCACTTTGCCGCAACTGGGGTGGGAGCTTACGCAAAGCGACTCCGAATCACTGACTTTTGTACGCAATAATGAAGAGCTCAACATTACCTTAACTTCAAAAATGCCGCTTATTGTGCGGGTAACTTTAACCGGTCGCCCTTAAAGCCCGCAAATTTACAGCTTTTTTTACTCTTTTTTAAAAATTGTTGTTGACTTTGCAATAAAGTAGCGGCTATAAAGCATACCAGAGTATTTTTTGTATTTAACTTTTTAAAACAGGAATAAAATTATGGCCAATCATAAATCGGCAAAAACGAGAATTAGAAGAAACGATAAACGCAGCATGATTAACGGCATGAGAAGAAGCCGCGTCAGAACTTTTGTTAAAAAAGTTGACGCTTTGATTGCTGCCGGCAATAAAGATGAAGCTGCAACCGCTTTAAGAATCGCTGAAAGCGAAATGATGCGCGCTGCTCAAAAAGGCGTATTCCATAAAAATACCGCTTCTCGTACTATTTCACGTTTAGCTCAAAAAATTAAAGCTTTGTAATTTAGCTTTTATCACTCTATAAAAGACATCAAACCAACCTTTAACTAGGTTTACGGTTTGGTGTCTTTTTGCGTTAAAGCAAGAGATTCCGCCCGACTCTGCAGAATCCCGTTGTCAAGTAAATTAATTGCAATGTTCGCAAAATGTTCTATTGTTTTTATTGTTTTTTCGTGTTTAGTATTTTCTAGCGCTTGAGGGAAGAAAGTTTAAGACTTGAGAGCAATGTTAAAGTTTAAGGTTTGAGAGTAATTTTAAGGTCTAAAACTTGAGAGCGATTTTATCAGGTGAGCGATTTTAGCAGATGCTTGATATAAATTTATCAAAAGTAAACTGTACTTGCCCGCAGCGTGTGTATTATTGCTAAAAGACAAAATATTATTGTTTGACTACAAAATAACAAAAGCGCAAAACGGTTCGGCCGATAAGGATAAAAGCTTGTATTACGAATAATTAAGGTAAAAGCCGCGCAATAGTAAAGGCGAAAGCCTGTATTATGGATAGTGAAGCTGAAAGCCCGCGTTATGAATAGCGAAGGTGAAAGCCGCATTATGAATAATTAAGGTGAATATTTCCGAAGCGGACGTTAAGGCAAAGCCCATGTTACGAACGTAAAGCGAATATTTCTGAAGCGGAAGCGATGGCAAAAGCCGCATTATGAATAGTGAAGGTGAAAGCCTGCGTTATGAATAATTAGGAGAAAGCCGCGTTATGTATAGCGAAGCTGAAAACCCGCGTTACGAATAAAGATAAATTCTTTACCGCGCCGCAAACGGTTTGAAAAAGAAGGCTGAAGGACTTGATGATAAAGAAAGCCGAAGGGCTTTGTGATAAGAACTCTGTTTTAGCGCGAATGTTGTAGCTTAATTTTGGCGGTTAGTTATTAAAATATAAATAACAAATTTGGATTAACTTTAAAGATTGGGAAAATAGCAATGGCTGAAGAAGCAATTAATAACAATGAATTTTCTGTTCAAGACCAATGGGGACAGATTTGCACCCAACTCAAATCAGAATTTGGCGAAACCAATTACGACAGTTGGCTCAGACCGTTAAGCGTAGGTTCGTTTAACGACGGCGTTATGAACATTTGTGTGCCGACTACTTTCATGAAAAACTGGGTTATTACCCATTATTCTGACCGAATCCACAAAATGTGGGAACAAAAGAATCCGGAAATTAAGCAAGTTAATTTTGTTGTGCAAACTTCAAACACCGATCGTTTTCATAACAGCGACTCCTCTCTGTTAAAAAAGATTTCAACCAACCCTACCCCGCAAAATTTATATGCCTCAAACTATAACCCCAACGGCAAAGTAGTTAATTTTAACGATTACGCCCGCAATGACGGTTGGTTACAGCTTTCGGCTCCGTTAAATCCGGCTTATACTTTTGACACCTTTGTAGTCGGCAAAACCAATGAATTTGCTTATGCCGCCGCGCGTAAAGTTGCCGAATCCAGAAACGTTTCATTTAATCCGTTGTTTTTGTACTCGGGCGTAGGTTTGGGCAAAACCCACCTGATGCACGCCATTGCATGGCACATTCGCCGTCAGGATCCTTCGCGCAACGTAATTTATTTATCGGCAGAGCAGTTTTTATACAAGTTTGTTAAGGCTTTACGCTATAAAGACACTGACGCTTTTAAGGAGCAGTTCCGCTCGGTTGACGTGCTGATGGTTGACGATGTGCAATTTATCGGTAACAAGGGCGCCACTCAGGAAGAATTTTTCCATACCTTTAATTCACTGATTGAAGAAGGGCGCCAGATTATTCTGTCCGCCGACAAAATGCCATCAGATTTAGACGGCATTGAAGCAAGCTTAAAGTCACGCTTGAACAGCGGACTGGTGGCCGATATTCACCCGACCGATTTTGATTTAAGACTCGGCATCTTGCGCAATAAAGCTAAACAAATGGGTATTACGCTTCCTGACAGAGTGGCTGAATTTTTGGCGCAAAAGATTACCGCCAACATTCGTGAACTTGAGGGTTCATTGCACCGAATCGCCGCTCACTCACAGTTATTTTCAGATAGGGAGATTACTTTAGACATGACTCAAGATGTATTAAAAGATATGTTACGTTCCATTGACCGCAAAACCACCATTGATGAAATTCAGAAAAAGGTGGCTGAATACTTTAATATTTCAGTCAAAGAGCTGCAATCATCGCGCCGTGCCCGCACGGTGGCTCGTCCGCGGCAGATTGCCATGTATTTGGCAAAACTGTTAACCTCGCGCTCATTGCCTGAAATCGGTCGCAAATTTGACCGTGACCATACTACGGTTATGCACGCCGTTCGCAAAGTTGAAGAGCTGATTGTTGAAGACACTTCTTTGGCCGAAAACATTGACACTTTGCGTCGCGCTTTAGAGCGTTAAGATTTATAAACAACCTTATATGCCCGCTTGTATATTTTACAGGCGGGTATTTTTTAATAACTTAAAAAAAGCTGTAAACAACTTTGCTTTTTGGCTTTTGCTTTACTCAGATTATGCTATCATTTGCATCAGTTAAACAATTTTATATGGTCTAAAACAATGAAATTTACGATTGAAAGAGCTACTTTGTTAAAAACTCTCAGCCATGTTCAGAGCATTGTTGAGAAAAGAAACACCATTCCGGTTTTATCCAATGTCAGAATTGAGGCTTTGGGCGATGGCATCAGCTTTAAGGCTACCGATATGGATACTGAAATTACTGAAATTACCGATGCTAAAATCAGCGAACAGGGCGCGACTACTGCTCCGGCGCACATGCTTTACGACATTGTCCGCAAGTTAAGCGACGGTTCAGAGGTTGAACTGACTTTTCCTGATGAAAAGGGACAATTAAGCATTGCTTCAGGCCGTTCAAAGTTTTCGCTTTCAACTATCGCGGTTGAAGATTTTCCGGTTATTTCCGGCGACAGTCTGCCGACTAATTTTGCCATGCCTAAAGAAGACTTAAAAGATGTTATTGACCGCACGCAATTTGCCGCTTCAACCGAAGAGACACGCTATTATTTGAACGGTTTGTACATTCATGCCAAAGACGAAGGCGAAACCAAAGTTTTGCGAATCGTTGCAACCGACGGTCACCGCTTGGCTTGCGTAGAATCGCCTCTGCCGGCCGGAGCTGAAAAAATGGCCGGTGTGATTGTTCCGCGCAAAACCGTTGCCGAAATCAGAAAATTGTTGGATGATACCGAATCGGAAACCGTAAATGTTTCGCTCTCCGACAACAAAATCAGATTTACATTGGAAGACGTTACTTTAACTTCAAAGCTGATTGACGGTACTTATCCTGATTATGAACGCGTTATTCCGACCGATAATGATAAAATTTTGGAATTGGACGTTAAAGAACTCTCTTCCGCGGTTGACCGTGTGTCAGTGGTGGCAGAAAGGACTCGCGCCATTAAGCTCATTACCGGCAAAAACCACGTAGTTCTCACCACTTCAAGCCCTGATTTAGGCAGCGCCTTGGAAGAATTGGAAGCCAAATATGACAGCGACGCTTTGGAAGTAGGTTATAATTTCCGTTATCTGTTGGATATTTTGGCGGAAGTTAAAGGCGAAACCGTAAAAATCAGTTTTTCAGACGCTTCCTCACCGTCAGTTATTCATGACACCTCTGACGCAAGCGCGATTTATGTTTTAATGCCGATGCGTGTATAAGGCTTTACTCTTTATTAAGAGCAAAATTTTATACTATAAGCAAATATATTGCTTTTAAGGAGATAAGGTTTTGAGCAATCCGGCATTAAAAATTTCGGAAGTTGTAAAAGAAAAGTCAGGCGTTTTACGCCTGACTTTAACTGACTTCAGGAACTATGCTTATTTGCGGCTGAACGTTGATTCAGGGCCGATTGTTTTGACCGGTGAAAATGGCAGCGGCAAGACTAACATCTTAGAAGCTATTTCATTTTTAACTCCGGGAAGAGGCTTGCGCGGAGCGCGTTTGGCCGATATTAAGCGCTTGACTCCGGCGTTGGTTACGCCTGATTATGTGGCGCCGATAGCAGGCGGTCCGAGTTGGGCAGTTTCAGCCGTGGTACAGAAAAACGGCGAAGAATTCACCTTAGGCACGGCGGCGCAAAAAAACAATAAAGAATCGGAAGATGAAATAAAATCTTTTGAACGGCGAATCGTGCAGATTGACGGGCAAAAAGTTTCATCACAGGCGGAGCTCGGCAAATATTTATCCGCGATTTGGGTAACACCGCAAATGGACAGGTTGTTTTTGGGCGGAACGCAGCCAAGACGCAGTTTTTTAGACCGAATCGTATATGCGTTTGATATTGAGCACGCCAAGCGCACCGCTAATTTTGAACATTTATACAAACAATGGTATCAGCTGTTAAAAAACGGTTGTCGGGATAACGGTTGGCTGTTGTCATTAGAAGAAGAAATGGCGGCTTTGGGCGTGGCGATTGCCGCGGCGCGGCGCGAGTTAGTGGCGCGCTTAAACACGTTTATTGAGCACGAACCGGACGATGTTTTTCCGAACATTTCATTAGAGCTTGACGGCACGATTGAAAAAATGCTGAACAAAATGGCGGCGATAGATGTTGAAGATTATTACCGTAACAGCCTCTTTTCACAGCGTCACAGCGTTATTTGCAATGATTATGTAGATGGGGTTAACCGCACCGATTTTAAGGTTTATTACAAAAAAAAGAATATGCCGGCAGAACTATGTTCAACCGGCGAGCAAAAATCGTTACTCGTCAGCATTATATTAGCGCAAACCAAGTGCCAAATTTTGGATAAAGGCTTTGCGCCGGTGTTGCTGTTAGACGAGGTTACCACTCACCTTGACGACCTTAAACGCGACGCTCTGCTAAGCAAAATAAAAGATTTAAATTTACAGGCATGGATTACATCAACCGAGCCGCAAATTTTTGACGTACTTAAAAATGACGCGCAGTTTTTAACGGTTAAAAACAACGTCGTTACCCTATTGTAAAATCAGTTTTTTGTTAAAATTTGCCGCATAATGCACATTATGTATACGAAAATTGCGTTGCATGTGGCATAACTTAT
>CABQIK010000010.1 GCA_902464275.1 uncultured Alphaproteobacteria bacterium
AATTCAAGCATTATTTTCCATAAAGCAAAACCCCGTGACCATGCGGTAACAACCGCAACCTGTCAACGGGGTTTTAACCATCAAAAAAATTTCAGTTAGATAAGATTAACCTTACCGCCTGCTTTTTCAACAGCTTCAACAGCTGCTTTTGAAGCAGAATTTACTGAAATGGTAACGCTGCTGGTAACAGCGCCGCGAGCCAAAAGGCGTACACCGTCTTTTTGCTTGCTGATAATACCGGACTTCAACAAAGCTTCAACATCAATAGCCTTGGCATCTAACTTGCCGGCATCAATAGCTTTTTGAATGGTGTCCAAATTAACAACTGCAAAATGAAGTGCAAACGGGTTTTTAAAACCGCGTTTCGGCAAACGACGGTAAAGAGGCATTTGACCGCCTTCAAATCCGTTTACGGCAACACCGGAACGAGATTTTTGACCTTTAACGCCGCGTCCGCCGGTTTTACCCTTGCCGCTACCGATACCGCGACCAACGCGAATACGATCTTTGGTAGCCCCCGGGTTATTTTTCAATTCATTAAGTTTCATATTCTTTCACCTAATTTGTTTTATTACATTAAACTAAAGTGTGAACTCTGACTATATCATCGTTCCGGAAAATTTGATAAAGGGCTGGGCTACGCAGTTGTTTTAGAGCGCGGTGTACAAATAGTTACATAAGCGAAAAAACAACAAGTATGACAGCCCTTTTGCAAATTATTCAACCACTTTAACGAGGTGGCTTACCTTTTTTATCATACCGCGAATTGCCGGAGTATCTTCCAGAACGGCAGTACGATTCATTTTGTTCAAGCCTAATCCGATTAAAGTTGCTCTTTGATCTTTCGGTTCGCCGATAGGGCTTGCGATTTGAGTAACTTTTATTGTTTTTTTAGCCATGGATTAAGCCTCCTCTTTTTCCATTTTAACATTTGAAGAATTTTCGCGGCGGCTAACAATATCACCAACTTTTTTGCCGCGTTTTGCAGCAACCATACGAGGTGAATTGATAGATTGCAATGCGTCAAATGTTGCTTTAATCAAGTTGTAGGGGTTGTTTGAACCCAATGATTTTGCAACAACGTCTTGCACGCCCAAAACTTCAAAAACAGCACGCATCGGGCCGCCGGCAATAACACCGGTACCGGCAGGAGCAGTTCTTAAAATAACTTTACCTGCGCCGAAACGACCATGCACATCGTGATGCAGAGTTCTGCCTTCACGCAGCGGAATGCGAATCATGTTCTTTTTAGCTTCGTTGGTTGCTTTGGTAACAGCTTCCGGAACCTCAGAAGCTTTACCTGAACCAAAGCCGACGCGGCCTTTTTGGTCACCGACAACTACAACAGCTGCAAATGACATGGTGCGTCCGCCTTTAACGGTTTTGGCAACACGATTAACATGAACGAGTTTTTCAACCAATTCTTCAGTTTTTTCTTTTTTATTATGACGATCTACAGATTGTGCCATTTCATCTCTCCTAGAATTTCAATCCGGCTTCACGAGCAGCGTCAGCCAAAGCTTTAACGCGACCATGGTAAATGTAACCGCCTCTATCAAAAACGACTTCACTTACACCTGATTTTACTGCTCTTTCAGCAATTAATTTACCAATGAAGCTGGCTGCTTCAACTGTAGACGGCTTTTTAATGCTGTCGCGAACTTCTTTGTCTAAGGTAGAGGCAGAAGCAACGGTGGCACCTTTAGCATCATCAATAATCTGCGCATAGATATGCTTACCACTGCGGAATACCGACAATCTTAATTTGCCGTTCGCAGCAGCTTTCAAAGCTGTTCTAACGCGAGCTTTTCTTTTTTCAAACAATTTTCTTGGTGTATTCATCTTAAGATTCCTTATTTCTTCTTGCCTTCTTTACGACGTACGTATTCGCCTTCATACTTTACACCTTTGCCTTTATAAGGTTCGGGCTTTCTGTATTTACGAATTTCCGCAGCAACCTGTCCGACAAGCTGTTTGTCTGCACCAAAAATTTTGATTTGGGTCGGCGATTCGCAAGAGATTTTAATTCCTTGCGGAGCCGGAAAATCAACGTCATGAGAAAAACCTAATGAAAGAACAAGCTTATTGCCTTCCATATGGGCTTTATAACCAACGCCTACTAATTCCAAATTTTTAGTAAAGCCTTCATCAACGCCTTTAACAAGGTCATGAATGTTGGCGCGGGTTGTACCCCACAATGCGCGAGCGGTCATGCTCTGTGAAAGCGGAGTAACAACAACTTTATTGTCTTCAAGTTTAGCTGCAATATGACCGTCGTCAAAAGAACAGCTGAGTTCACCTAATTTTCCTTTAACGGTAACAACGTTATCATTAATGCTTACCGTTACGCCAGCAGGGATAGTTACTGGATATTTACCAATTCTTGACATCCGTTATCTCCCTAGAATACCTGACACAAAACTTCACCGCCGACATTGGCTTTGCGGGCATCGTTATCGCTCATAACACCCTGCGGGGTTGAAATGATTGAAATACCCAAGCCGTTGTATACTCTCGGCAGGTCTTTAACGCTAGAGTAAACGCGGCGACCCGGCGTAGATACGCGGTAAATTTCAGTTATAACCGAAGCACCTTCATGGTACTTTAATTTAATGCGAAGTTCATCAACACCGGGTTTAACATTGCATTTTTCATAGCCTTCAATGTAACCTTCTTTTTTCAAAACTTCCAATACATTTTCACGCAAGCGAGAAGCAGGTGATACAACATCACTTTGTTTCGCTCTTTGTGCGTTTCTAATGCGTGTGAGCATATCGCCCAAAGGATCAGTCATAGACATTTATATCTCCTCCTTACCAGCTTGATTTTACCAAACCCGGAATTTCACCAAAGCTTGCCATGTCGCGTAATTCAACACGACCCAAGCCGAACTTCCGGTAATAACTACGAGCGCGACCGGTTAATTTGCAGCGGTTTCTAACTCTGATTTTAGCAGAGTTACGCGGCAAAGCGGCCAGCTTTAAAGTTGCCTGAAATCTGTCTTCCGGAGAAGCGTTTTTATCCATAACAACTTTCTTTAATTTAAGACGACGATTAGCATACTTCTCAGCCATCTTATCTCTTTTCAAGTTTCTATATACTGAACTTGTCTTTGACATAGTAAAATCTCCGCTTATTTCTTGTAAGGCAGGTTAAATGAAGTGAGCAAGAATTTAGCCTCTTCATCTGTCTTAGCTGTTGTGCAAATTACAATATCCATTCCGCGAACTTCTTCAACTTTTTCATAGTTGATTTCCGGAAAGATGATTTGTTCTTTAATACCAAAAGCGAAATTGCCTTTACCATCAAAGTTTTTACCAGAAATACCGTGGAAGTCTCTGATACGCGGCAAAGCCATATTGATAAGTCTTTCCAAAAATTCATACATTTTGGAAGCTCTCAAAGTAACTTTGCAGCCAATCGGCATACCTTCTCTTAATTTGAAGGTAGCAATAGACTTGCGGGCTGTGGTCATTACCGGCTTCTGACCGGCAATCAAAGCCAACTCTTCCATAGCATTGTTAAGTTTCTTTTTATCTGTAACGGCGTCGCCGACACCCATGTTCAACACAATTTTGGTCAGCTTCGGAATCTCATGTGGGTTCTTGTAACCGAATTTTTCCACAAGAGATTTCTTTATGACGTCATTATATAATGTTTCAAAATTTGCCATAAAATTTTCTCCTATTTATCGATTACTTCACCGGTTTTACGTGCAATACGCACTTTTATACCTTTGTTGTCTTTGTAGCCAACTTTAGAAGCTTTGCCTTCCGAGGTTACAATGGCAACGTTAGAAACGTGAACAGCGGCTTCTTTGGTAACAATTCCGCCCGGAGTTGTTTGGCTGGGCTTGGTGTGTCTTTTAACCAAATTTACACCTTGAACAACCACTTTACTCTCTTTCGGCATTGCTTTCAAAACTTCGCCGGTTTTACCTTTGTCATCGCCTGACAAGATAACAACTTTATCACCTTTTTTAATTTTCATTTTCGGCATACTACAATACCTCCGGTGCTAATGAAATGATTTTCATAAATTTCTTTGCGCGCAATTCTCTGGTAACGGGGCCGAAGATACGAGTACCTACCGGCTCGCCGTCTTTATTAATAAGAACTGCGGCATTACTATCAAAACGGATTACGCTGCCGTCTTTGCGTCTGATGTCGCTGGCGGTTCTTACGATAACCGCTTTGCATACATCACCTTTTTTAACACGCCCTTTCGGCATGGCATCCTTAATTGAAACAACAATAACATCACCTACGGAAGCATGCATTCTCTTGGACCCGCCAAGAACTTTAATGCACTGCACCTGACGTGCTCCGGAATTATCCGCAACATCTAGGTTGGTTTGCATCTGTATCATTTTTTAATTCCTTCTATCTTAGGCGTTATCAACTAATACAGTCCAAGTTTTTGTTTTTGAATAAGGTTTAGATTCAACAATAGAAACCTGATCGCCAACTTTGAACTGGTTATTTTCGTCGTGAGCAGCATATTTCTTGCTTTTTTTCACGAACTTTTTGTAAACAGGGTGCATAACCTGACGCTCTACTCTGACCACGACGGTTTTATCCTGTTTGTCGCTTACAACAACACCTTGAAGAATTCTTTTAGGCATAGTCTTTTCTCCTAACTATTCTTCTTGCGCTCAGTAATGAGCGTGTTGATTTTGGCTATTTCGCGGCGAACTTTGCTAACCTGTGAAGTATTAGCAAGCTGACCGGTTGACTGTTGAATACGCAAGTTAAATTGCTCTTTTTTATCTTCAACCAATTTAGCTTCCAATTCATCAATCGTCATAGCGCGTAAATCTTTTGTTTTAACCATTATGCTTCTCCTTTATCCGAATTCAAGCGCTGAACAAATTTGCTTTTAACCGGCAATTTGGCAGCACCAAGCGCAAATGCTCTGCGGGCAGTTTCTTCATCAATACCTTCCGCTTCAAACATAATGCGACCCGGTTTAACTCTTGCAACCCAGAATTCAATAGCACCTTTACCTTTACCCATACGAACCTCAGCAGGTTTATCTGATACAGGAACGTCCGGGAAAATTCTGATCCATAATCTTCCGGCTCTTTTCATCTCACGGGTAATAGCGCGACGAGCAGCTTCAATTTGACGAGCTGTAACGCGCTCCGGAGACAGAGCTTTCAATCCATATGAACCGAAACTTAAAGTTGATCCGCCTTTAGCCAAGCCGTGAATACGACCTTTATGCTGTTTACGGAACTTCATACGTTTTGGACTTAACATTTTATTCTAACCTCATCTATTATTTCTGTTCAGCCAGCTTTTTGTCCTGCGCCATCGGATCATGAGCCATAATTTCGCCTTTATAGATCCAAACTTTAACGCCGCAGGCACCATAAGTGGTATGAGCGGTAGAGGTTGCATAATCAATGTCAGCACGCAGTGTGTGCAAAGGAACGCGTCCTTCACGATACGATTCGGTGCGGGCAATTTCAGCGCCGCCCAAACGACCACTGCAGCAAACTTTAATACCTTCTGCGCCCAAACGCAACGCAGACTGCATAACTCTCTTCATCGCACGACGGAAAGCAACACGTCTTTCCAACTGCTGAGCTACTGAATCGGCAACCAACTGCGCATCTAATTCAGGTTTTCTGACTTCCAGAATATTAAGCTGAACTTCTGATGCCGTCAGTTTTTGAATTTCCTTGCGCAAATTTTCAATATCTTGACCTTTTTTGCCGATTACTACACCAGGTCTTGCCGAGTGAATTGTAACTCTGGCTTTTTTAGCCGGACGTTCAATAACAATACGGCTGATACCGGCCTGAGCCAATTTCTCTTTCAAGAATTCTTTAATTTTTAAATCTTCGTGGAGATAGTCGGTAAACTTATCATCTGCATACCAACGAGAGTCCCAGGTGCGGTTAACACCTAAACGAAGACTGGTAGGATTTACTTTCTGTCCCATTAACTTACTCCCCACGCTCGGTTACGACAACAGTCATGCTGGAGAACGGTTTCAAAACTCGTGCTCCGCGACCACGACCGCGTGCGTGCATACGTTTCATTACAAGGCCTTTACCGACAAATGCTTCGCTTACGATTAATTTGTCAATATTAAGGCTGTGGTTATTTTCAGCATTAGCGATTGCAGATTGCAAAACAGCCAACGCTACTTTTGCGATTCTCTTCTTAGAGAAAGTAAGCTCAGCAACAGCTTTTTCTGCTGCCAGACCGCGGATAGACTGTGCAACCAAGTTCAGTTTGCGCGGGCTGGTGCGGATAGAGTTGCATACGGCCATAGCCTGATTTTGAGCTACTCTTCTTGCATCTTTAGTTTTTCCCATAATTAACCTCTCTTAGCTGTTTTGTCTGCGGCGTGACCGTAGAAAGTACGGGTCGGTGCAAATTCACCAAACTTATGGCCAACCATGTCCTCGGTAACAAGTACCGGAATAAATTTATGACCATTGTGAACGCCGAATGTTAAACCAACGAACTGCGGCAACATAGTGGAACGACGTGACCAAATTTTAATCACTTCATTACGACCTGAAGCTCTGGCTGTATCAGCCTTCTTAAGAAGATAGCCGTCAACAAAAGGTCCTTTCCATACGGAACGTGTCATTAGCTTTTCTCCTTATTATTTCTTGTTATCATGACGAGATCTCATAATAAAGCGATCTGTCTTCTTGTTAGAACGAGTCTTGGCACCCTTAGTAGGTTTACCCCAAGGCGTAACCGGATGACGGCCGCCTGAAGTTCTGCCTTCACCACCACCGTGCGGGTGGTCAACCGGGTTCATTGCAACACCGCGGACAATCGGTCTGATACCCAACCAACGTGAGCGACCGGCTTTGCCGAGTGATTTGTTCTGATTATCCGGATTGGATACGGCACCAACAGTTGCCAAGCATTCCTCACGAACAATTCTGAGTTCGCCGGAACTTAATTTAAGTTGAGCATAGCCGGCATCTTTACCAACAACCTGAGCATAGCAGCCCGCAGAACGAACGAGCTGTCCGCCTTTGCCTACTTTTAACTCAACGTTGTGAACAATAGTACCGATAGGCATGCTCTTCAAAGGCATAGCATTACCCGGCTTAATATCAGCTTTTGCCGAAGCAATAACTTTATCACCGGCTTTCAGTCTTTGCGGAGCTAAAATATAAGCCATTTCGCCGTCTTCATACTTAATTAAAGCAATGAAAGAAGTGCGGTTAGGATCATATTCAATCCGTTCAACTGTTGCCTCGCAGTCAAATTTGTTGCGCTTAAAGTCGATAACTCTCAGCTTGCGTTTATGTCCGCCGCCGATTCTCCGACTTGTAACATGTCCGAAATTATCACGCCCACCTGTTTTGGTCAAACCAACCGTTAACGTTTTTTCCGGCGCACCTTTGTACAATTCGCTTCTGTCAACAATAATCAGCTGACGAAGCCCCGGAGATGTGGGCTTAAATGTTTTTAAAGCCATGATTAAATTCCTGTTGTAACATCAATATTTTGACCATCGGCAAGAGTAACAACTGCTTTCTTAAAGTCTGAGCGAACGCCTTCATGACCGCGGAAAGTTTTTGTTTTGCCGAACTGACGAATGGTATTTACCTTATTTACCTTAACGTTAAAGATTGCTTCAACAGCAGCTTTAACTTCATCTTTGCTGGCAGAAAGCGGAACCATAAAGGTTACTTTGCCGGCTTCAGATGAAACCATAGATTTTTCGGTAATTACCGGACGAACCAATGTATCATACATTTGCGCGGTTACGTTGTTTGATTTTTTAAGACTTTTTACCATTTTAATCTCTCCTCCAAGCAACTAACTGCATCTTTAGTCAATACAAGTTTGTCCTTTCTTAAGATGTCATAAACATTGGCACCGATTGTCGGCAAAACGTCAACGCCTGCGATATTGCGGCTTGCCAATGCAAAGTTTACATCTACTGACTTGCCGTCAATAACCAAGCAATTACTCAACCCGCAAGCCGCCAATTTGTTTTGCAAATCTTTAGTTTTCGGAGCTGACAATTTTGCCTCGTCAATAACAACAAGGTTGCCCTCTTTGGCTTTTGCCGAAAGAGCAGTTTTCAAACCGAGTTTTCTGAACTTTTTGGTCAGGTCATGTGAGTGGTCGCGAACAACCGGACCAAACACTATACCGCCTTTACGGAACTGAGTACCCTTACGAGAACCCTGACGAGCATTACCGCTGCCTTTTTGCTTAAACGGTTTAGCCGGAGTCAAGGCAACATCAGAGCGTCCTTTAGTCTGGTGAGTACCAGCCTGTTGGCGGGCGAGCTGCCACAAAACAACACGGTGTAAAATATCAGCGCGAACTTCCAATCCGAAAATTGAATCGTCAAGTTCAATAGTGCCAACATTTTTATTTTCTAAATTTAAGATGTCCTGTTTCATAATTTACAATCCTTATAATCTTATGCATTCTCAGCTGAAGCTTCAGCTTTAACTGCAACAGGTTCATCAACTTTTTTCAATCCGGCAGGCATCGGCAACTGTACGTTAGCTGCTTTTTTGATTGCATCGGTAACTCTAATCCAAGAGTTTTCAGACCCCGGAACGGCGCCTTTAACCATGAGCAAACCTTTATCAGCATCAACGGCAACAACTTTAAGGTTTTGAACGGTTACGCGTTCAGCGCCCATATGTCCGGCCATTTTTTTGCCTTTAAATACTTTACCCGGATCCTGTCTTTGACCGGTAGAACCATGTGAACGGTGAGAAACTGAAACACCGTGGGTGGCTTCCAAACCGGCAAAGTTGTGACGCTTCATAACGCCGGCAAAGCCTTTACCGATTGAAGTTGAGCAAACATCAACATATTGCCCTGCAACAAAGTGTTCTACGGATAATTCATTACCAACCGACAAAAGGCAATCTTCAGATACTCTGAATTCGCCGAGTTTCTTTTTCGGTTCGGTGTTAGCTTTTGCAAAATGTCCCTTGAGAGGTTTGGATACATTTTTAGCCTTAACGGCGCCGGTTCCTAATTGAACGGCAGTATATCCGTCTTTCTCGGTCGTCTTAACTGCAATAACTTTCAAGCCGGCAACGCTCAATACCGTAACCGGAACATGAGTGCCGTCTGCTTCAAAGATGCGGGACATTCCTAATTTTTTTGCGATCAGACCTGTACGCATTATTATTTTTCCTTCCAATTGGTTGACGTCTCATATTTCAAAACGCCAACATTAAGATTTATTATTACAATTTGATTTCTACATTAACGCCGGCAGCCAAATCAAGTTTCATTAAAGCATCAACTGTCTGCGGTGTAGGATCTACAATATCCAGAAGTCTTTTGTGAGTACGGATTTCAAACTGCTCACGTGACTTTTTATCAACGTGCGGAGAACGGTTTACCGTAAACTTTTCAATTCTGGTCGGCAGAGGAATGGGTCCTCTTACATTTGCCCCGGTTCTTTTGGCTGTGTGCACAATCTCTTTAGTGGAAAGATCAAGCAAACGATGGTCAAAAGCCTTGAGGCGAATTCTGATATTTTGGGTTTCCATCATATTTTTATTTTTCCCTATAACTAAACGGCAAAAGTCACCATAACGGAACCCTGCCATTTACTTGTTAAAACTCCGGCAAACCATTCTATAGCAACGATTCGCCCTATATTTTATATTTAACATCACCAGAGCTTGTTAAAGGCTCTGAACAAACGTTGTGAAGGGCTTATAACACAAGCCGCCGCGCTTTGCAAGAAAAAAATGCACAAAAAATGAAAAAAATATTAACGTCTCAAAAGCTTGCTCCGACTCTGTTTGAATCCTATCGCCGATTCGTTTCATTAACCGTTTTGAGTCTATTTTCACCACTTTGAGTCTAATTTTATATTTTAACCAAAGTTATATTTAATTTCGGCAATCAGAGCATAAATTATTGCATATATTTTAAAAGGACGCCACATAATGAAAAAGACATTTATAATATCCCTGCTCTTTACTTTTCCGGCTTTGGCACAAACCCCTACTATCGTTTACGGCTCGGCCGAGACTGCAAGCGGCAAACCCGACACATATATTGTAACTCAGCCCGCCAACGCCCCTAACCCGCTCGGCAATCCGATAGTCGTTGCTCCGCAAACTCAGTATGAAACTCCATCGCTTCAAACACAACCGATAGCGGAAAAGCCGCAACCCGACATCATTAATCAAAGCGCACCACAAAATCCGGCGCCTTTTTCAGAATCACCCAAACAAGAAAATTCACAAATTCAAAACACGCTTTATCAGGGTGGCAATCGCATATATGATGTTCAATCATTTCCGCTAAGCGACGTTAAAACCGTTACCGAACCTAATATTCAGCCCACTATCAGCACTTATCCTGAATATTAAATTCGCTCATAGTCAAAAAACACCGGCTTGCGCCCTTCGCGCAACGCCTTTTGCTGATATTTGGTTTTGACCCAATCGGCCGGCGGATTGCGCCAGTCATCAGAACATTTGGCCGTCCACTTAAAATCCGCACAAGCGTGCATGGTACGCAAAGTCCATGCCTTGTATACCTTATGGTCGGTGGCAATACGCAAAATTCCGCCTTTGCGGATAATTCGCGCCAACTCTTTCAGATTATCAGGGTTTACAAAACGGCGCGCGGCATGGCGTTTCTTCGGCCACGGATCCGGAAACAACAAAAACACTTTATCGGCAAAACCGTCCGGAATTTTTTGAAACAGCAGTCTTGCGTCATCGGCAAAAACTCTCACATTATCTTCCCGCTCCGGCAACAATTTAATATCGTCGGGCAAATCGGCGCCTTCCTTAATTCCGGTCAAAAGCGAGAGCAAATTGGCAATCCCGTTTTGAAAAACTTCCAACCCGATAAACCCGACATTCGGGTTGCGCTTAGCCTGTTCTGCCAAATGCACCCCGTCGCCGAAACCTATTTCCAAATAAACCTTATCAACCGGTTTCCCGAACATGGTTTGTTTATCAAACACCGTATTTTCATCAATTTTGATTTTGGGCAAAAAGCGTTCAAGCAACGTGCTTTTGGCTTTGCGAATAACTCGCCCCTTGCGGCGACCGAAAAATTTAGGCTGATTAATTTCCTGCATAAAAAATGTTCCCACATTATTAAATATGGGAACATCATTAAACTAAATCCGACTAATAATCAAGACTTATTCTTCGTCACTCGGCATTGTTGAGTTTGAAGTAGACATACTGATAATCAAATCAAACAAGTGCTTGGCAATAGTGCGGTTAGAAATGCGATAATAAGCGCGAACCAATTCCAAAGTTTCTTTTCTGCTCATCGGGTCTAAGTCCATTTCCTGATTTTCTTCAGCAAACAAACAAGTTTCGTCATTTTCCGGAACGGTCAACATCATCGGGCTTTTTTCAGCCGTGTTTTTATCCATATCTTCAAAGAAAAAGTCCATTGAAACTTTCAGCACGCGGCTGATGTCCCACAAACGGCTGGCACCTACACGGTTAAAACCTTTTTCGTACTTCTGAACCTGTTGGAAAGTCAGGCCCAATTTACGAGCCAAAAATTGTTGACTGTAACCCAATATCGTTCTGCGCAGACGAATACGACTGCCAACGTGAACATCAACCGGATTAGGAGCGCCGTCAGCATCTCTGCCACGGAGCGATTTAATCTTTTGCAATACCATGTGCGGGTCCCTTCATAAATAAAAAATTAACTCAATTAAACTATATGTATATAACCCTTTATAATTGTAAAAGTCAACTGTTTTTTGCTGTATCATCAGCGGGCAATTTTTATATATGAGCAATATTAACAAAATCAAGGACATAATAGCATTTATTACTCTGCCGCCGATACCTGCATAAATTGTGGATATTTTAGAATGATAAAACCGCTTTCCGCCCAAACCGATTACCCCAACCAGAGCCTTCACCACCCTTTAAAAGCCTGCAAAAGTAAATAGAATAAGCTTTAGCAATGTGTAGTCATCCCCTTTTTTATGTTCGTTTATAATATTCACGCTGCATTGTGTAATTTTTATCTGTTTTTTATTGACCTTTGGCACAATTTTTTTTACAGTGTTCATAGATTAATATTTTTAAATTTATATAGATATGGATACATTAACCTGGATTGTTGTTTCTATTTTTTTGCTCTTCTGCTTGATTTTAATAACAACCGGTTTTACCAAACCGATTCCTCCGGCAGAACCCAAAAAAGAGAACGAAAAGAAGAACTAAAAAAGAAGAACTAAAATTGCATCAAAAAAGAGTTGCCTTTCTCTAATATAAGAACGCAACTCTTTTTTATTGCAACAATTCGCGAGTGCTTTGCTCAATTTCTTTAATTCGCCGATAATGTTTGCGATTTTTGGTATGCTTATAAATACGCAGCAAACGAGCGCAAATTTTCAAAATATTTTCACCTTTTTCCAAGTCTGATATATTTTCCGCCATTACATAACTCAAAGCATATTCTAAGTATTTTGCCTGTTGTTTCACATCATCGGTCTGCTTGGCAAGCTCCGAAAAAGCCTGCCTTTTCATACAATTTTCTTCCGATATGGCAATTTGCTCCATGGTTTTATGCCAATTATTTTCATCATGCAATTCGGCATAAATGCGGGCGATTTTTTCAAGCGCGGCACGCTTTTCAGCTATACTATGCGCAAACGGCAATGAATCATTATAATATTGCAACGCCTGTAAATAATTTTGCAAATGCGGAAAATTAGCATTTTTAATCATAAATATGTCGCCGATATTGTTATATGTCAAAAACAAAATTTGGTGACGCTCCGCTGTTTCATCATTGAAATACCCTAAACATTCCGTACAATAATTAATAATACGATTATACGCCATAACCTTGTCATCGGTATTGCGCATCAGCGCGGCCTGTTTACAAGCTTTTTGATAAGCTTTAATCAAAGTATACGGCTTGGCTTGCAGCATATTTATTTACCTTACATACCGCCGGTTTTAAGGCAATAATCATGGTGGTTAAGCCCGTATTTTTGGTAAATCTGACATTTTTCACATAAACAACCGCGGTCAAGATGAATACAGTTGCTTTTTTCAAAGGCGCAAAACATTTTTTCATAATGAGCGGTATTTTTAACATCGTCATCTGAACGATTAATATTCTTTTGCGCGTTTTTTAATTTGCAAACCGGCGAATATGACGGGCAATACATACAAATGCAGTGCGCTAAATTTTCCGAAGTTTTATCTACTTTCATGGTATTCTCCTTTGATTGACATATTATGGAGATATGCCCTGAAAGATTTAAAAACAAGCCGAGGGCTACATAGACTTATGTTTAAATACGTTCAAAAATTCCGTCGGTTATTTCCGGTAAAAAAAAGTTGGTAACGGAGGGCTTAAATTCAACCCCGTCAACCCGCGCCAACCACGGCCCTTTATAGCAGGCGAGCACCATATCTTCA
The DNA here is from genome assembly GCA_902464275.1 of uncultured Alphaproteobacteria bacterium. GTDB lineage: Bacteria > Pseudomonadota > Alphaproteobacteria > RF32 > CAG-239 > CAAFZY01. The sequence goes on from CABQIK010000010.1 coordinate 13,400, forward strand.
ACCGGCTTTTCATCGCCCCGCATTAAAACCTCAACGCTACCGTCTTCGGCATTGCGCACCCAGCCCGAAATTCCGCCGATTTGCAGAGCTTGTTTTTCAGCCCATCGGCGAAACCCGACGCCTTGAACCCGACCTCTGATTTTTAAATAAACCTCTTTCATTGACGTAAATATTTTTCCGCGCTGATAAGCGAATCTTTAATACTGTTGCGGCGCGCTTCCGCCACCGGTTCACTGCCCCACTTACGCGCCTGATAAAGTTCTTCCAACTCTGAAAGTTCAAAGGCTTCCGTTGCGCTGATGCGCCCTTTTATCATGGCCACCGCCAACAAAACCGAACGCATGTTTAAGGCCGCGATATAAAAAGACGTCAGTTCTTTATCAGACAAATTATCCAAATATTTTTTCAGCTCAAGCGAAGCTTTTTTATCGGTTTTTTCAGCTTCAAGCGAGGTTGTTTGCTTAAAACGGGCATTAAGAGTATTGTCCACCCATTTTAAAATCGGCAGCCATTTTTCCTGTTGTTCCTGCTTAACTTCTTTATCGGTACTCCAAAAAAGCAACACATCATTTAAGGCAAAATTAACCAACCTATCAATAATTTCAGGGCGGTGTTGTTTAATATCTTTTTCAACTTGTTTAAGGTTTTGTTCCATAATTATTTCCTTTTTTTGAACATATTTAATACATCTTTGGCGGTATCGGTTATGGCGTCAACACCGTCAGAAATAGCTTTGTCAGTGCTTTGATATGCGTTCTGACCGGCGGCTTTTACTCCGCTCGGAGCCGGAAACATAGATTGATATTCGGTTCCGCTTAATGCGGTGTAACAAGGAGTTTCGTCAGCGTCAAGCACTAATTGCGAACCCAAAAAGGCCGGACCGGCAGTGGCAACGCCGACCACATTTTTAATTACCGCGGTGTTATCTAACGTAATTTTGGGGTTTTGCACCGTTCCCGCCACTTTAACCAATGATGACAAAGCCTGCGCAACATTAGTATCGGCAAGTTTGCCGTTAAACGGATGAATACTGAAATTCAGCTTATCATTTTTAAGGTTCAAACTACCGTCACTGACCACGGTTATTTGCTTTGAATTAAAGGCAATACCTTTCGGAAATGTTACTTTACCGTCATTTATATCACCGCGCACAACCGCGCAGGTTAATTCCAGTTTTTTATCAAGCTTTTGCAATTTAAGCGTATTCAAAAGCTGCGTAATAAAATTGCCGGTTAAATAGCGCAACGCGCCGGTCTGAATCTCAGATTCGCCGATAACGGTAATAACTTGTCCGTTCAGACTTTCAACCAGTTTGCGAACGGTTGCGCCCTGCCCCTGCAAATTAAGTTTAACCAGAGCGTTGCCGCCGGAGATAATACCAAAGTTTTTATCATTGGTAACAGCAAGCGGAGCCCACAATTTTTGCAAAACAATATCTTTACCGGTCAATGAGGCGTTAATAAAGTTGCCGTTGGCATTAAGGCTGACCGCGCCGTTAAGGTTGCCGCCACCGGCATTAAGGCTGAGCGGTGAAACACTTAACACTCCGTTATTTAAAATGGCTTTAAGGCTGATATTGCTTAAACTTAAAGTGCTGTCAACCGTAAACTGCTTAATATCGGCGGTAACATCTGCGTTTACCAAATTAAGCGCGCTTAAATCAAGCGGAGTATCGGGCACAAACTCGGCCGCGTTCGCGCCTGCCACCAAATTAAAGTTAAACGCTGTGGTTTGCGGCTTAGCGGTTAAAGTTTGCAAATTAAGCAAATTACTTTGCAAATCGGCGGTTATAAACGGTTTACTTTGAGCTAAATCAGCGCTGACTGCACCGGTTAAAACATTGCCGTTAACATTAAGCTCTTTAATGTCGGCGGTAACTTTTTGCAGATTACCGTTAATATCCGTATTGATAAGCACATCAGGCGCGCCGAAATTACCGCTCGGATTATGCGCTTGTATATTGCCGCCAAATCCTAAATTTGCAAATATATCGGTTAAAACCACATCGGCTTTGACCACAGCCCCGTAAGCTTTAATATCTGCTTTAACCGGATACTGCGCGGCTTTTTTAAGTAACGAATTAATTGAGCCTGCCCTAATGGTGCCGCTGATATTTTGATTATTGGCATCCACATCAAATGCAATATTCAAATCAGAATCCATATCCTCGCTTTTAAGGCTGAAACTGTTAATAACAATGTTTTCGGTTTTGCCGTTTTGCATATCCTGATAAACAACTTTGGCATTTTCAATATTAAAGTTTTTAGCTACAAATCCGGCAAGTAACGGAGCCGCGGCAACCGTTGCGGCTTTTTTGCCGGTTTCATCTTCGGATTTAAGCTGTTTGCTCGCCATCGGCTCCGTAAAATCCCAGTTCGGAACACCATCAGAACTAATCGCCAAATTAATTTCAGGGTTAATTAAATTTACGGTATTAATTACCACTTCTTTTTTAAGCAAAGGCAAAATCGCAAATGAAACTTCTATGTTTTTGGCGCTGACCATATTCGGAGTTTCTGCCCATGCGGCGTTAGCAAATGAAACATCGTTTAACACAATGGTCGGAACCAATGAAATTTTTAACCCGGCATCACCTGCCAAAGACAATTTGCGGCCGGTTTGTTCATAAGCAATTTTTTCGGCATACGATTTATATTTATTCAAATCAAAGGTTTTAATAAAAATAAATACGCCGATAACAAGCGCCACAACCAAAAACAAAACGGTTGCAAAAACCAACTTAACAAATTTTTTCATGAGATTACTTCTCCTTAAAATTCAACCCTAAAAATTTAATGTCATTTTTAAAATAGTCCGGCAACGGAGCTTTGACAACCAGTTTTTTATTATAAACCGGTGATAAATCTATTTTATAAGCGTGCAAATGCAACTTTGAGCTCAACTCCGGAAAGCGCTTGCGCGATTGCCCGAAATATTTACTGTCGCCCAAAATCGGACACCCCGCGCACTCCATGTGGGCGCGAATCTGGTGAGTGCGTCCGGTTAAAGGCTCGGCGGTTAACAGCGTAAATTTTTCACCGACCGTATCTAAAACCTTAAAACGCGTTAAGGCTTTTTTGCCTTCTTCACTCGGCTCCATTTTTTCGCCCACTTTATCAAGCGGAAAGTCAATTTCACCTTCAGACATTTTAAGAGCGCCGACCGCCAAAACCAAATATGTTTTTTGCAGCGCATGCTCGCGAAAAGCTTTGGTTAAAAGCTCGGCATAACGGCGATTGCGCGCTAACACCAAAATACCGCTGGTATCTTTATCAATACGATGAACAAGTTTCGGTCTTTCTGAATTTTCAAATTTTAACGCGTCTAACATACCGTCAATATGACGGGCGGTATTGGTTCCGCCTTGCACCGCCAAACCTGAGGGCTTGTTCAGCACAATGATATTGTCATCTTTAAAAATCACCATTGACTGAATAAAATCAGTATCCGCTTTTGAAACAATATCCGTATTTTTAACCGCTTTTTCATTATCAAGCGGCGGCAAGCGCAGCTCCTGCCCAGCGCTTAAACGCGTATTGGCTTCGGCCTTTTTACCGTCAACCTTAATTTGCTTGGTACGCAAAAGTTTTTGCAACCTGCCTAACGTAAGAGAAGGATATTCTTTTAAAAACCAACGGTTAAGCCTGATGCCGTCATCTTCGGGTTTAATTTTTACAAAAGTTACGCCTGACATTTATTTCTCGCGCGGTTAGTATGAACGGGTTTTAGTTGAACGCTTAACGGTTTTAACCTTATCGGCACGGTTAAGTTTAAAGTTTAATTTGTGCAGCACCTGATTGGCTTTGGCCGGAGTAATATTTTCCGGCAGAACCCCGTTTAAGCGCTCAATGTGGGCGTTGTCCAAATTTTCCGACAAAGCCTGCAAGCCGTTTTCATCTTTAACGGCAACCGCCGCGCCATGCGCACCGGCATTTGCAATAATATCTTCCGACAAAGCGTCCGCCGTTTGCGGGCTGACAATCAGTATATGGTTATATTCAGTCATTTTTAATATCCTTCTTTTGTTTTTGTTGTTTTTCACGGCGCAGATTATCAAAATAATCTATCCGCTTTTTAATTTCACGTTCAAAACCGCGCTCCACCGGATAATATAATTTTACCCGCTTTATGCCGTCCGGAAAATAGTTTTGCCCCGAAAATCCGTCTTCCAAATCCTGGTCATAAATATAGCCGTCATTATACCCTAATTGCTTCATCAGCTTGGTCGGAGCGTTCAAAATATGCTTAGGCGGCATTAATGAGCCGGTTTGTTTGGCTAAATCATAAGCCTTGTGCATAGCCTTATAAACTCCGGCCGATTTAGGCGCGGTTGCCAAATATGCAACCAGTTGCATAATGGCCAGTTCGCCTTCAGGCGAGCCTAAGCGCTCATACACTTCCGCGCAAGACAAAGCCTGCGTAACGGCATTAGGGTCGGCAAGCGACACATCCTCAACCGAAAACCTAATCAACCGCCGCAAAATATAGCGCGGGTCTTCGCCCGATGACAACATACGCGCCACCCAATATAAAGCGGCGTCAACATCGGAGCCGCGCAACGATTTATGCACCGCGGAAATAAGATTGTAGTGTCCGTCGCGCCCTTTATCATATACCGGCGCACGGGAACGAATAATGTTTACAATGTTATCTTTGTTAAAAATTTCGCCTTCTTTGGCATAGGACCAAACGCTTTCCGCCAAATTAAGAATATAGCGCCCATCCCCATCGGCGGTTTCTTTCATTAATTGACGAGCCTCATCATCAACCGGCAACTTGCGTCCGATTTCTTTTTCGGCGCGCTGTAATAAAATTTCAAAATCATCAGAAGTCAGGCGGTTCAAAACAAATACCTGACAGCGTGAAAGCAAAGCGGCATTAAGTTCAAATGAGGGATTTTCGGTAGTAGCGCCGACCAAAATCACCGTGCCGTCTTCAACATACGGCAAAAAGCCGTCTTGCTGTGATTTATTAAAGCGATGAATTTCATCAACAAACAGCAAAGTGCCTTTACCTTGTGTGGCGCGGCGCTCCTTCGCGTACTGAAACACGCGTTTTAAATCAGCCACACCGGAAAAAACGGCGGAAATTTGCTCAAAATATAAATTAGTATGTTCGGCAATCAAGCGGGCAATGGTAGTTTTACCGCACCCCGGAGGTCCCCACAAAATAAAAGAAGAAATCTTACCGGAAGCAAGCATACGCCCGAGCGGAGCATTAGCGCCGACAATATGATCCTGCCCCACAACCTCAGCTAAAGTTTGCGGGCGAAGCCTGTCGGCTAAAGGTCTTTTGACCTGATTTGAAAAAAGCGTTTCTTCCATAATTTAAGTTATAATATCCGGATAAATTTTCAGTATCCGAATAATAACACAAATTTTATTTTCAACAACACTTATTTTGCAGATTTTAAATAATTTTAACCGCGGGTGCGTTCACCGCGCGAGCGCATCATTTGCGCGGTTTTCATCATACTGGCGGAGCGATTGTTTTCAGATTTTGTATTTTGTAAAAATTTTTCTTTAGCCTGCCTCAGCTGTTCTTCTTTTTCACGGCGTTTAGCCTGTTCATAACCTTCATAATCGGTTAAATCCACCGTTTTTTCATCCTTTTGTTCTTCCATGCGCATTTCACGCACTTCGCGTTTGCGCGCCTCAATTACGCGGCGCATTTCGGCATTGTGTTCTTTAGCTAAATTATCTTGCTTTTCTTCCGTCACCTTATGAAATTGCTCCATAATTTCCTCATCTTTAGGCTCAGGTTTTCCGGCAATGGCGCGATAAATCTGCTTGCTTGATTTTAAAAGTTGCTCCACCGTAATTCCGGGATGTTTGGTTAAATCAAGCGTGCCGGCGGAACCACGCCCGTTAAACAAGGGGCTGAAGTCAATTCCGCGCAAGCGCGAGCGCTTCTTTTTAGGAGCCAAAATCTGTTTTAATTCTTTCGGAGTAGGCATGCGCCCCAAAGCCTGCGCAATTTGTTCAACACTTATAACGCACTCGCTCAAATCAAGTTCAAAAATATTAACGCCGGTAAAATTAACTCCGGTAAAGTCAACCCCGCGCAGATTAACGTATCGCAAATCAATTTTAGAAAAGTCAAGCAACGTTAAGTTCATACGGGTCAAATTAAGCTTATGCGGATAATAAACCGCCAAATATTCCACCAAAGCCTGCAATTCTTCAATGGCAAGACGATCCATTTCAATATTTAACAAAATAGCGTCTTGAATATCGGCTTCCGCCAAAACAACGCCGTTCATTTTGGCGCCGGTAAAGTTGGTGCCGCGCAATTTAGCCGCTGAAAATACCGCGCCGTTTAAGTTGGCGCCGGATAAATCGGCTCCCGACAAATCAGCGCCGGTAAAATCAGCGCCTTCCAAATCAGCTTTGGAAAAATCGGTTTCTTTTAAATCTGAACCTGAAAAGCTTGCCCCTTTTAAGTTTTCGCCGTTATATTTGCCGCCGCGCAAAACTTTGCCGCTGAAGTTAAAACCGCTGTCCGGCAAAATGCGGCGGGGCGCACCGGAGTTTTGAGTATCGGTAATTTCTGAAATTGCCTGCCATGAAAAGCTGTTTTTATACATCTGCTCAACGTCAAACGCTTGCCCGTCGCGCGCGGCGCGGGCTTTTTCGCGTATTCCGTCAAAATTAAATTTCTTTTTCATATCAGCCATTATTGCAAGCCCCGATTTTAACTGAAGCCATAATAGCTTAATTTTTACCTTTTTACAAACAAAATTTTAAGCAGCGCGCACAAAATCAAAAGCATAAGCGCATTTATCGTTTTGCCGCCGATATGGCTGTAAAGCGTAAACACTTTTAAATGATAAGGCAACTTAACATCGGCGATTCCTTGTTTTCCTAACGGAATTTCTTTTATAACCTCGCCCATCGGATTAATTACCGCGCTGATGCCCGAGTTTGCGCTGCGCACAATCGTAACGCCTTCTTCCACCGCCCGCATTTGCGCCGCCACCAAATGCTGATAAGGTCCGGCGCTGTTGCCGTACCATCCGTCATTGGTCAGCACCACCAGCCATTGCGGCGGATTGTCGCGATTAATCACCTCATCGGGAAAAATTATTTCATAACAAATCAGCGCCCCGAAAGCCGGCATTTTTTCAAGCCGGATATTTTTATATTTTTTACCGACGCCAAAATCAGCCACCGCATTGGCAACCGGACGCACCCGCTTCGGCAAAAACCGCCTGAGCGGCACATATTCGCCAAACGGCACCAGATGATGTTTATCATAAAATCCAACCGTTTCGCCGCTTTTGTTCAGCACAAACAACGAGTTAAAATAATTGTAGTCATCTTCGGCCTCGCCCTGCCGCAAAGCGCCGGTAATCAAATATCCGCGCGGCGGCACTGCCTGTAAAATTTCTTGCCGGTAAATATTGTCATAATCCAAGCTGAACGGCATGGCGGTTTCGCCCCACACCACAAAATCAACCTTATCCAGCCCCGATTCGGCGCTCATGTTAACATACTTGTAAAAATTATTTTCAAGCGATTCGCGGTTCCATTTCATCTGTTGCGAAATTGCCGGCTGTACCAAACGCACCGTAATATCCGAATCAATCTGCTGATAATTATAAATCCGCCATGAGCCGAATGCCAACATCAACAGCGGAATCAAAATAAATGCCGCTCCGTACTTATTGCTGCTTTTGCAAAAATAGCCGTACAACATGCCGCACCACACAAGCATAATAAATGAGAGCCCGTAAGTTCCCCATACGGAAGCGGTTTGAATAAACACCGGATGAAACGCCCACGCCGTTCCTAACATATTCCACGAAAAACCGGTCAGTACAAAGCTTCTGAGCCACTCCATCAGCACCCATGCCGTCGCAAAACCACAAATTTTGCTGATAGCACTGCCGCCCGCGCGCCACATAACAAACGGCAATATCATAAACAACCCGAAAAAAGCTCCTGCCGCCGCAAGCGTAATCGGATAAAGCCAACCGAATGTTGCCGCGTCTATCAGTAATGCGTTGCCGACCCAATAAAATCCGGCGGCAAAAAAGCCAAACCCGTACATATACCCGAGCGCAACAACCTTTTTATATGAAGGCAGCTTATCGCACAAACACCACAGACCAAGCAACGCAAGCAAAAAAATCTGCCATAAATAAACCGGCGGGAAGACCAACGCCGAAAGCGCCCCGCCGAATATTGCCATTGTTTTATAATGACCAAGCAACCAATTTTTAAGCTTATCCGACATTTTTTATTCCCGGTACGGATTAGCAATTTTCAGCGTTGCTAAAATATCAATTTCACGCTGTTCCATTTCAGCCCGCTCTTCCGGCTCAATGTGGTCATAACCTAAAATATGCAGCATTCCGTGCGTCCATAAATGGCAAAAATGCTCGTAAAATGAAACGTCTGTCTCTTCCGCCTCGCGCTGCATCGTTTCAAAAGCCACAATCACATCACCGAGTTCAACTTCTCCGCCGGAGGCAAGCATTTCATCAAAAGCATCGTCATCAACATTGGCAAACGACAACACGTTGGTTGCTTTATCCATGCCGCGAAACTCTTTATTTAAGCGGTGCACCGTTTCATCATTGCTTAAACATAAGTTAAGCGCAAACTGCTTATCCGGCGCCAAAAAATCAACTTCTCCGCCAACACGATTCAGCACAGCGCTTTTAACCCGTTCAACAACGGCAGCAATATCTGCTATTGCCGCCGTCCAACGCTCGTCTTCAACGCTCAAATAAATTTTAACGTTGTTCATTTTCTTGCATTCTCTTATTTTTTTCTTCATAAGCTTTAACAATTTTGGCTACCAAACCATGACGAACAACATCTGCCGCGCTGAAGGTTACCGAACTGATATTGCTTACATTTTTCAAGGTTTCCAACGCATCGCGCAAGCCTGAAATTGTGCCGCGCGGCAAGTCAACCTGACTAAGGTCGCCGTTTACCACCATGCGTGAGTTTTCACCCAAACGGGTTAAAAACATTTTCATCTGCATCGGAGTGGTATTTTGCGCTTCATCTAAAATAACAAACGCGTTTGAAAGCGTGCGGCCGCGCATAAACGCAAGCGGCGCAATTTCAATTTCGCCCAACGCTAATTTTTTATCAACCTGTTCGGCCGGAAGCATCTCATACAGCGCGTCATAAAGCGGGCGCAGATACGGATCAACCTTTTCTTTTAAGTCGCCGGGTAAAAAGCCCAAATTTTCGCCTGCTTCCACCGCCGGACGCGATAAAATAATTTTATCAACGGCGCCTTCCAACATCATTGAAACGGCAAGCGCCACCGCCAGATAGGTTTTACCGGTACCGGCAGGGCCAAGGCCGAACACCAACTCATTTTTCATCATTTCCTGAATATATTTGGCTTGCGTTGCCGAACGCGGATAAATATAACGTTTTTTGGTTTTAAGCACAATTTCGTTCAAATTTTGCACTTCGTCATTATCATGGCAGTCACTGCAAATTCTGACTGCCGCCTTAACCTCTTGTTCGCCGACTTCAATATTTTTGCTGACTTTGTCATACAAAACATTAATAGCGTTTTTAGCTTCTTCAATTTCTTTCGGACCGCCCTTAATGGTTATCTGGTTGCCGAAACTCAAAATTTCAACATTGAGCATTTTTTCAATCAGGCGCAGATTGGCATCAGACGCGCCGACCAGCTGTTGCACTAATTGATTGTTATAAAGTTCAAAACTTGTTTCTGCCATATTACAATACCTTTCCGCTTAAAGAGTTGGTTGTGGCGCTCTCAACCCGAACATCCACAATTTTATTTAATAAACCGTCATCAGCCTTGGCATGCAAATTTTGCATATACGGCGTGCGGCCGATGAGTTGTCCCTTATGCCTTCCGGTCTGTTCAAACAAAACCGGAAAAACTTTGCCCACGCAGGAGCGATTAAACTTATCCTGATAATCAAACAGCAGCGCCTGCAATTCATCCAAACGCGCTTTTTTAACTTTTTCCTCAACCTGCCCCGCCATAACCGCCGCCGGTGTTCCCGCTCTGCGGCTGTATTTAAACGAGTAGGCCTGAATATATTTAACTTCATTCACCAAACTTAAAGTCTGCTTAAAATCATCATCGGTTTCATTCGGAAAACCGACAATAAAATCAGATGAAAAACGCAGTTTATCGTTAGCATTGCGCAATTTATCAATAACTTCCAGATATTTGGCGCGGTCATGCCTGCGGTTCATCGCTTTCAAAATTTTATCCGAACCCGACTGTACCGGCAAATGCAAATACGGCATAAGCTGCCCCAAATCATGATGACAGGCAATTAAGTCATCGTCAACATCAGCCGGATAAGAGGTTGTGTAACGCAGGCGCTTTAAGCCGTCAAGCTCGGCAAGACGCCGCAACAAATAAGCCAAATTGCGCTCTTTGCCGCTTTCGTCCTCGCCGTGATATGAGTTTACGTTTTGCCCCAAAACATTAATTTCAAGCGTGCCGGTTTTAAGCAAGTCTTTAGCTTCCGCAATAACTTCCGCTACCGGACGCGAATATTCCGCGCCGCGGGTATACGGCACCACGCAGTAAGTGCAAAAATTATTGCAGCCTTCCTGCACCGCCAAAAATGAGCAACCGCCTTCGGCTTTGTTTTCAGGCAAAAAGTCAAACTTTGCCTCGGCCGGAAAATCGGTATCAATAAGCGTTTCGCCGCGCTTGCGGTGAATCTTGGTTAAAATTTCGGGCAAACGATGATATGTCAGCGGCCCCAAAGCAAAATCAACATACGGCGCGCGTTTGGCAATTTGCTCGTCTTCAGCCTGAACTACGCAACCGACAACTCCGATAATAGTATCTTTGCCGTTTGTCGCCCGCTCTTGTTTAATCAAATACGCTCTGCCCAAATCCGAAAAAACCTTTTCCGCGGCCTTTTCTCTGATATGGCAGGTATTAAAAAGCACCAAATCGGCGTCCGCCTGTTCCTCGGTCGGAACATAGCCGAAATTTTCCAGTATAAGCGCTATCCGATGCGAATCATACACGTTCATCTGACAGCCGAAAGTTTTTATAAAATATTTTTTTGACATTATTTTTTGTTTTACCTTTTCAATTTGTCATTATGCTATGTCATTCCTTAATTTTTTTCAAACATTATTTTTCTTTTACAAGCAATCTTTTTATATTGAAAAAATCTGATTTTCGGATATGATATAGAAAAACTTTAATCGGAGAGTTAAATCAATGACCTACACCGAAGCGTTGGAAATGAACAAATTTGTGCTTAAATTAAGCGATGAGCAAAAGACTGTGTTTTTGAAAGCTCTTGCTTTTTTGGCCAACACTGACAATCACTTTGACCGCGAAGAAGTAAAATTTATTCGCGATGCCGCCGTCAACTACGGCATTAAAGAACCTGACATCTTGTTTAAACCGATTTCGGAAGAAGAGATGTTAAATGAGCTTAAAACGCTTAAAGACCGCCGAACCTGTCTGGAGCTGATTAAAGAATTATGTTTTCTCGGCCATGCCGACAGCGATTTAAGCGATGCGGAAACCCTGTTTATCGGACACGCCGGTTTGGCTATGGGTATTGAGCTTGAAAAAATTGAACAAATAAGCGACTGGGTTATTGATAAAATCATGTGGTCAGAGCGCGGCAAAATTATTTTTGAAGATAAATAACTTTAGTTATGGAGAACCATTATGTCTGAAACAAAAACAAACACCGCTCTTCAAAAAGAAACTCCTCAAAAAGGCAATGAAACTGAAATTATTAAACGTGCCTTGCGCGCGGCTGAAAATTTAAACGAACAGCAGTTGCGCCAAGCCACGCGTGAAACTATTTTTGCCCCGAGCGACCGCAAAATTAAGTTGGGCAACACTCCGCAAACCGCCGATGAGCTGCGTATGCAGGTTGTTAAAAACATTGAAAACAGCGGCGCGGCAGAATCTGCCAAATTTTTGGATGAATTAGGCTTAAAAGAGGCCATCAGCATTGAAAACATCAACAGCGAAACATCGTCCTCGCAAGAATATTACCGTTGGCTGAACGAAACTTCTGACATTTTGAAAAACATGAATGACGGATTTGTTTCCGACAAAGATTTAAGCGAACGCAACAGCTTTTTGGAAATTACTCATCAGCGCGAAGCCGAGCTTATGGTCTGCTTAGGCCTGCTTGCCAACTGCCGCAACCCTCAAGCGCAGGAAGAATACAAAAAGCTTCATTACAAGCTCACCCGCCTGCGCGAAATGCGCGCCTCTATTAAAGAGCGCACCCGTAACGAGGCCGATGTTGAAATTTCGCGCGATGAATATCAACGCGCCGTTCCCGTATACAAATATTTTAAGGCCTTGGCCAAAGCTCCCATAACTCATACCTTTACCAATGAACAAAAAAAGCGTATCGGGCTTGATTTTCTTTATGATGACGATGAAGACGAACTTAACTACCGCGACTTTTTGTTTGACGTTGTTTTAGACCACATGACGGAAGAAGACCAAAGTTATGTTGCGCAAGAATATCAGCTTGCCCGCGACATGGCCGATGAAGAGCGCATTAACCGCTTGCAAAATATCTCTGATAAATTGCAAGAATTATCTGGACGTAAAAATTCATTTCGTATAAAGTATGACATACTTACCAAACGAAAGTCTATTGATTTAGGCAAAAGTTTTGAACGCTAACTTTTTTTATTAGGAGAAACATAATGGGTATGCTTTTAATCCCTTTCTTTGACACTTTGGCTTTGGTTGTTGACCTTTATTTTAAAGTTGTGGTGGTTGAAGTTATTTTATTTTGGTTGATTCACTTCAAAATTTTAACTGTTACCAACGCTTACGCTCAAAAATTTATGGACATATTGAAAATGTTAACCGAGCCGGTTTACAAAAAAATCAGAGCCAAAATTCCGCCTTTTGCCGACTTTGACGTTTCTCCGTTTATTTTGTTATTGGCGTTGTTCTTTGTAGCTCGCTTAATTTATGTATTGCGTGAAATGGTTTTATAAGCATTGACATTTTTTGATAAAACATCTGAAGGCTATATTTTAAGAGTTAGGCTAACCCCTAACTCTTCTTTATGCCGGAGCGGCGGACTTATTGCCAACGCGCAAAATGATATATTCTTAAAAATCGGAGTCATCTCCGTGCCTGAAAAAGGCAAAGCCAACAAAGAACTGATTGCTTTTTTAGCTAAAAAGCTTAAAATCGCCAAATCATCAATTCAAATTATCAGCGGAGAGCTTGACCGGTGGAAAAAACTTGCCATCACCGCGCCATCAGATTTAACCGGCGCTTTGCAACAATTATCGGAGGAATAAATGACAGCTGTTATCATCAACGGAAAACAAATTGCCGCTCAGTTCCGGCAAGAACTGCGTGAAAAAGTCAAACAACTGCCGTCCGCTCCGGTATTGGCGGTTATTCAGGTGGGGAACAACCCCGCCAGCACTTTGTACGTTCGCAACAAACAAAAAGCCGCGAGCGAGGCCGGAATTTCATCATGCCTATACAGCTTTCCGGAAGACTGCACCCAAAAAGAAATTTTACGGCAGATTGCCGCGCTTAACCGCGATGCCGCCGTTAACGGAATTTTGGTACAGCTCCCGTTGCCTAACCACTTAAATGAAGCCGAAATTTTAGAAAGCATTAACCCGCTGAAAGATGTTGACGGGTTTCACCCCTATAACATCGGCTTGTTGCAAAACGGCTCGCCCGATGCCGTAATCGCCGCCACTCCCAAAGGAATTATGCGCCTTATCAGCACTACGGCCGTTCCGCTTAAAGGTAAGCAGGCTTTGGTTATCGGACGCTCCCGAATTGTCGGTAAACCGGTTGCTATGCTGTTATTGCAGCAAGATTGCACGGTTACCGTTGCCCACTCCAAAACCGCCAATTTGCCTGAATTAGTTAAACAATCTGATATTGTGGTTGCCGCCTGTGGCTGCCCTGAAATGGTAAAAGGCGAATGGATTAAAGACGGCGCCGTAATCATTGATGTCGGCATTAATCATAAAGAAGGGTGCTTATGCGGCGATGTTGATTTTAACGAGGCAATAAAACATGCTTCTTTCATCACTCCAGTTCCGGGGGGCGTCGGTCCCATGACTATCGCCATGTTGCTTGACAACACTTATCTTGCTTATTTAAAACAAAATAACCAATAGTCCGCCGCTTTTATTTTTGCCAAACGCGATTATATTTTACCTCAAATAACAATCACGAGGTTAAAATGGATTCGCTGGGCAAAATATTTATTTATGAACAAACTCCGTGGCACAACGTATCTTATGCCGATTATCTTGAGCCGCTCGGATTTATGGTCTTCAGTACCAACAACTTATATCAGCTGTTAAAATACGCGCCTGAAATAAAACCTGACATTGTCATCTTTGATTTTCCGCAACATTTTAACGCCGATTTGCACACCTGGCAAAGTATTAATTCCGTTTTATGCCAATATCAATGCCCGCAAATTTATTTAACCGTCATTCCGCCGGCATGGTTGATTGAAAACTCTCACACCATTAAGCGAAAAACCTCTGTTATGAATAAAAAACAAATTATCAATACACTACTGCAAAGCAAATTTACGGAGTAATTTCTGCATAAAACAAATAAGCTGTTGCCAAAAGCAAATTTTTGCCGCATAAACATAAATCAGTACAGAACTGAATTTTGCGGAAAAACTAATGAACGGCATTCAAAAACTTATTCATAAAACTTATGACACCATGTTATCGCTTTCAGCCAAAGACCACGCTATGCTGTTTTTGTTTTTGGTTGCCTTTGCCGAAAGCTCGTTTTTTCCGATTCCGCCTGATGTAATGATTATTCCGATGGTGCTTGCCACCCCGCAAAAAGCATGGAAAATTGCCGGACTGGCCACTTTTGCCAGCGTTATCGGCGGCTACTTCGGCTATATTATCGGCAGTTGCTTTTTTGACTTAATCGCCAAACCGCTGCTTGAAATGTACAACGCGCTAAATCAATTTAAAGAATTTGAAAATTACTACCATCTTTACGGCGCATGGATTGTGTTCGGCGCCGGAATCACGCCTTTCCCGTATAAAATCATCACTATTGCGAGCGGCGTAGTTCATCTTGACTTGTTTATTTTCACCATTGCTTCCGTATTAGCCCGCGGCATCAGATTCTTTTTGGTAGCATGGTTGCTTAAAAAATACGGCGCTCCGATGAAAGTGTTTATTGAAAAAAACTTAGGCTGGCTTTCCGTGCTGTTTTTAATTTTGCTTATCGGCAGCTTCGCCCTCATCAAACTGTTCTAGCCTAAATTAAAAGCCGTTACTTTTAAGTAAACGGCTTTTAATTTGTAATCAATAAACTCAATCGCCTGACTTTATTTTTTCAATCAGTTCTTTAACGCTTGGAATTCCGTTGCGGTAAAGCGGATCGGTTGCAAACCGATAAACCTGATGTCCGGCAAACAACAAGTGGTCTTTAATGCTGCCGCCGTGCCCGACTTCATACAATGTTTTATGAATGCAGTATGTACGAGGATCCGGCAATTTTCCGGTAGTGCCGTTAGCTTTAGACCAAGTTGAAAACTGGCATTGCGAAAGACAGCCCACACATTCCGCGCGGTCTTTTTTCATTTGTTGCCAATCCTCCTCGCTCATAAACACCACGGTTTTATCCGGCGTTTCCTGTGCTACCGTCAATCCGGCATTTATCTGATTTTGCGCCTTTTGCATATCTTCAGGTTTTACATAAACCGTGCGATGCGCATTAACTTTAAGCTCTGCGGTATATTCCGCGTCAGGCTCGTCTTTAAAAGCAACCTCGCCGTTTTTCCGTTCAATTAATTTTTCCAAAAACGAATTTTTAATCGCTGATGAGAAAAATCCGGTCGGACTGAATTTTTGCAAAATCACATCGCCTTTTTTCAAATTAAGCATCAAGTTTTTCCATGCGTCGCTAATCGGGCTTTCTTTGGTAATCATCGGGCGAGTTCCGAACTGAAACGCCACATCGCCCAATTCCGGATTACCGATATAATCCTGCCAATCGCTTAACTTCCAAACTCCGCCGGCAATAATAATCGGCGTTTTTTCCAAACCCAAACTCCTAAGCACGCGGCGCAGTTCCACCAATCGGTTATACGGAGGTTCCGGCGCGTTCGGATTTTCAGCGTTAGACAAGCCGTTATGTCCGCCCGCC
This sequence comes from uncultured Alphaproteobacteria bacterium, assembly GCA_902464275.1. Taxonomy (GTDB): domain Bacteria; phylum Pseudomonadota; class Alphaproteobacteria; order RF32; family CAG-239; genus CAAFZY01. The sequence continues at coordinate 29,540 of CABQIK010000010.1, forward strand.
AGCCACGGATCTTCATAAACCACACCGCCCAAATATTCCGAGCATTTGGCATACGCGCGCTTCCACAAAACCTGAAAAGCCCGCGCCGATGAAATAATCGGATAGTAATAAACCTTAAAAGATGACGCCAACTCGCCCAAATGATACGGCAAACCAGCTCCGCAGGTCACCCCGTGAATCAAACCGCGGCTTCCTTCCAAAATTGACTTAATAATACGCTCTGAATCAGCCATTTCCCAAAGCATATTCATGTGAATACGCCCGTTGCCGCCGGCAATTTCATAGGCAAGTTTGGCTTGGTCTATACCGCCTCTGATAGCGTATTCAACCATTTCTTCATGCCTGTCGGCGCGGCGTTTTTGCAAAAAGCGCTCAATAATAACATTGCCTTTGTTGTCATAAGCGTCAGGACTTACCGCTGAAAATGTGCCGACGCAGTTTTCGCGCGCCCACGCGCCGGCGCTGTATCCGTTACTGCCGTTAATTCCTTTGCCGCCCTCAACCAGCGGTAAAACTTCCTTGCCGGATATTATAACCGAATTAAGCTGTTTCACTTTTTGTTTCCTCTGTTAAAAAAACACATACCTGATATATTTATGCCATTTTTGCCCAAAATAAAAGTAGGCACTTGCACGGCATATAGTACCCTTGCGGAAACAATTAAAGGAAATCTGCGCTTTTTAAAGCTCAAAAAAAATTAATTTGCCAACGCGAGCATAGCAACTGAAAAATCATTTAACAGCAAAAAGCTAACCGACATATTTATTAAAGCGTAAATTTTAAGCATGTTAAGCAAGGCAACATTTTTAAACACCGACTGCCTTTGCCAAATATAATCCAGCAAAACAAACAAACCTTTAAGCAAAATCACCGCCGCCAAAAGCTGAAAAGCAAACCCGCACTTTATAAGCACTGGCTTTAACGGCGCCAACATAAACGAAATAAGCGCAAAAAAGATCAGATACGCCGCCGCTGCCGCCCAGGCAATTTTAGTCAGCCGCAGTAATTTTTCCTCATTTTCTTTTTTGTTTTTTTCATTGGCTTCGCTTGAAAGCTCTGAAACCTCAATGCCTCTGATTTTAGCAGGCATAGCCTTTTTTTGCTGAATTGCCGCCATATCCTGCTTAAATTTTTCTTCCATAACACACAATCCGCAACCTTTATCGGTAAAATAAATATGGTCCGGATTCTTTTTACATTCTTTAATTTTAGTAAACAGATATTCCAAATGGAGCATCCATTCCTTAGCTGTCGGTCGTTTTTTACCTTTAACAAACGCCCTGTCAAACAGCTCCAAAGTTTTAGAATCAAAATAATTATGAATACTGTACGGATTCGGATCTTGATATGAGTCTGGAAAAAGCCCGTACGCATAATGATATTTTTCAATACGATCTTGAATAGTAAGCATTTCATCGTTTTGCTTACGCGGCATACCTGAAAACGGGTGGATACCGTTATTTAAGAGCTTAAATATCATCACAGCGAGCGCAAACTTATCCTGCTCCTCGCCCATTTCTTCACAAGCCTGCCGCATACCTTCGGGATAAATATATTCTTCGCTGACATATTCCGCCGGATAACGCCCTTTTTCGCCTTTAATTGAAAATCCGTCGCAATCAAACATCGCCACAATCATATTTTCTTTATAGACTGAAACATTCGTCGGTTTTAAGTCAACGATATAATGTCCGCACCGGTGCAACGCCGCCACCATAGACGCCACATTATACGCCGCATATAACCGGTTTGAATATTTTTCGGAAAGACACAGCCTTTGTCGCACTGCTTTTTGCATTAAATGGTCTAATGAAACCGCCTCGTCGGTATTAATCAATGGCATTAAATAGCCGACACAAAACCCTTCGTCATCTTCCAAAACCGCCACCGGCCACGCAATTTGCACATAATTTTTGCCATCGCACTGTTGCATCGGAATATTGGGACGGTTGTGCAACATCGCCTCCAACTTTTGCCGATTGGTATGGCTTTTGTTGCGATCATGAAAAATTTTTGCCACTAAGTGCGGATTAGTCACATCTTTATAAATTTTACCGGCGGCTCCGCCCCTGTTTAACAGCTCGCCGAGTTTTTCGTGTTCAAAGTGCCCATCGGCATAAATAGCGTTATAATATAAAGAAGTACCTGCCACCATCACAATCCGACCCATAATAAAGTTTTGTCATCAGGGTTAATTTGGTTAGCCCTATGCGCCGACAAAGTGTTGTTTAAGGCTCTCACTGCTTTGCTTTTTGACGATTCGTTCTGCAAAAACCGATTTATCGGCTCAATAAAACCGCACTCCAACCCGTCAAAATTTTTCTTGAACGCAAAGCCGGTAACTCCATCCGTCATCAGCATAATACTTTGCGCTTTTTCAAACGGCGTAAAGCGCAAACTGTCTTTCCAATCGTCCATGGTATAAAAATAAGTCTCGCATGAAAACATGCCGTTTTCAGGCTCTGAAACCACCGCCCGAAACGGAGCTTGCAAAAGCGCCACCGCCGCGCCGTCCCCGATATGAAAAAACACGCCGCGACCGCGCATATAAACCGCACCCACCACCGTGGCGGCAAAATCAATCAGCCCGTTTTCATCTTTGCTTTTGTTAAAGCGATGATACATCAACTTTTGTCTGGCCGCTTCAAGCGCCTGTATAATTTTGCGGTCAATATCGGCAAATGAGCATGAAATTAAAATATCGCACAGCGTTTCACATACAACTTTTGCCCCTATTTTGCCGAACTTAGCCGAACCGGCGCCGTCTGAAACCACCGCCACAACCTTGTTGCCTTTGCGCGCATGGCAAAAGCAATCCTGACACGGCATATTTTTAGCCGTGTGATAAGTTCCGGTCACGCTGGTGGCAACAACTTGTATGTTCGGGCGCTTATTTTTCATTCCAGTCTTCAATATCCTCTAACAGAGCATTGGCATTCGGAGCCGCCTTTGATATACATGAAACGCTGCGGCTGAGCCACAAAAAGAACTCGGTAAATTTAAGTCCGGTCAAACGCTTGGGCGATATTAACGAAAACTTGGCCAGCTTTTCCATATTGGCGCCCTGCGTGCCCACCGCATGAATAATCACTTTTTTATTTTGCTGCGCATAGCGGCATTTTTCCGCCGACTGCTCCCAACCGTAATCAGTAGGCTCGCCATCGCTGATTAAAAAAATCCACGGGCGCTTTGAGGTTACGCCGCAACTGTCATACAAACATTTCTGCTCTTCAATTTTTTGCAGCGCCAACTCCATGGCTTTACCGAGCGGAGTAAGCCCGCCCGCCTCCATTACCGGAGCGGTAAAATCCATCGCGTCAACCCAATCCGAGCTGATAACCGCCTCGTCTTTGCCGCAAGCCTTAATAATCAAAAGCTGCACGCGGGCGCCGGCATCGGTATCTTCTTTAAGCTCTTTTTCCAAAGCCGCCAAACCGGCATTAAGCTGTTTAATCGGCTCGCCCCGCATGGAGCCCGAGCAATCAAGCACCAGCACGCACGGCGTGCGCTCGTTGCTGTTATTGGCAAACGCCACATTAGGAATAATATCTTCTGAATTTTGCATATTATCTGCCATTTTTTATCTCCGATTAACGCCGCGGATAGCTGTGCGGATAACCGCTGCCCTCTACCGGTTCCGGGCTTGAAATTTTACCGCAGGCCGTAACTGAAACGCTGATTGCGGCCATTATCAGCAGCGCTGAAAAAATTTTCAAAATATATCTCATTTTTTAACCTTTTTCTTGTATCTGAAATTTTATGTCATTATATTCAAAACAATCGCAATATACAAAGCAATTTTAAGGATTTTAACAAGTTATGTTCAAATTTATTTTAAGCCTTGTTTTTATAACGCTGTTACAAGCATCTCCGGCTTTATCTTACGAAGACGCCGTTAACATATACGACAAACCGCGTGAAGTTCCGTCGCATCAAATAGAATACCAAAGCGGTCAAAAATTCAAACTTTCTGATTTTAAAGGAAATTTCGTGCTCGCTCATTTTTGGTCGCGCGACTGCGGCCCCTGCATAGCCGAGCTGAAAACCCTCAACGCTTTTTATAACCAAACTCAAAACGATAACATAAAGCTTTTAATGATTTCTAACAACAGCGAATGGAAAAACACCGCCGAACAGCGCCGTTTTTTAAACAAATATAAAGCCCCTGACTTAGACTTTTACACCGACAACAGCGGCCAAGTTGCCGCCGATTTGGGCATATTTACCAGTCCGCACACTGTGTTAATCAATACCCAAGGACAGGAAATCGGCCGGATTCGCGGCAGCGCCGACTGGAGCAGGCCGGCTGTAATCAAATATATCCGCGATTTAAAAGAAAAACACGGCTAAACATAGCTTAAAATTATCCCGACTATGTAAAACTTCTTGACGATTAAAGCCAAATAATATACACTATATAATAGGAAAAAATTTTAAGGCGCACCGACATGACCAAAATTTTTAAGTTTTTATTTGTATTTTCATTGTTAGCTTTTGCATCTCAGGCTGAGGCTAAAGTATGCTTTTTACCGGGGGTTTTTGCCGATGACGGCTGTCTTGACGGCACCATCATTGATTCTGACTCCTGTGCCGGTTATAACCGTACCAACGAATGCCCAGCAGGGTATAAACAAGAGGCTTGCACAACCTCAAACGGCACCACTAAATATAGATGCACTTGTGACACGGATAATGTTTTTACACCCGCGCAAATGAAAGATAATGGCTACATATGTAAGACTAGTTATGATGCTAGTTGCGGATGTCCGAGGGATTATACCATTTGTGACAGAGATATATACAAGCTTGCCCAAGGTGATGGCTACTGCGAAAATAAGCTTCCTAACACAAAGCCAAATAAAGTATGTACCAACCCGTCGGATAATGACCTCTATGCAGTTAATGGCAAAAGAGACTTTTATGATATGTGTGTATGTTCCAACTATCCGTACAATTGTAAAAGCACCGGCTTAACACCGCCTTCAAACACCTATCTCTCATGCACTGATTCTAAGGGCGATAAACATTACTCCGCATGCGATTGCGCCAGCGCTTGGAGTGAAACACCCTGCGACCAACGCACTGATGGTTGCACCCAAGTTTCTAACAAAGTAGATAAGCTCGGCACCAGTGACAAATGCTATTTATGCACCTCTTATAAATGCCCCAACGCCGGTGATATTAACCTTGAATCCTATTGGTGCGACATTCCGCAAGGTATAGAGACCGATTGCGAAAAATTAGGCTATACTTATGCTCCTGACGGCTCATGTCCTGACGGCAAAGTCACCGTAAAATGTCCGTTTAACCGCAAATATATGTATTGCCCCACAACTAAATGCAACAAAGGTTTTGCGCACACCGTTGAAGAATGCGGACAAACCGATGGATACAACTTCGGCTCGCTTGACAGTGACGGCTGCGGACAATGCAGCGCTAAAACCTGCCCTGTATACAATGTAAAGGTTAATGAAACCACTTCCGTTAACGTTCAAACCACTATTGACAGCAATGTTGAAAATTGCGGACAAACCGGAAGTAAAGGTTATTACATTGCATTGTCAGGTTCATTCTCCGGTGAAAAACCCTGCTATGCTTGCGCCCCTTATTCATGCCCGAGCGGCTATACCGCAGGCGTTGCCAGCGTTAATGATTGCGATGACCCGGAAGCCATGATTTATACGCCTTCCACTATATATCAAGGTGATAAGGTTTGCGGTAAATGTTCTGCCAAAGTTTGCTTAAGCGGTGAATACGCCAAAAAGTCTGACTGCGAAAAACATGATACAGATCCAAACTTACACAACTTCTGCCAAAAGAACAATGATACCGAATGCTATTATCGCCAAACAATATCATTAGGGTGTACATACACTTTGGATACCTGCCCGGCTAACTCCGTATGTGACAGTTGTACCAAAAACGGCGCCCTGAAATATAAAGTAACAAGCTGTAACCCCAACTACTACCTGAACGGCAGTAAATGTGAAAGCTGTGTAACCGCGGCAACATCGCTTAAAAACGAACATGATTATGCGGCAAACTCATACTTTGCATGCGTTTCAAACTCAAATACTCTGGATAAGACCTACATGCCTGACGCTATCAGAAAGTATCTGACCATGAATACCTGTATTTGTGATACCGAAAGTTCTTGTCGTACCAATCAAACAAACATCCCCGGAGCATGGGATGACGGCCACGTATACTACATCCAGCCGGGCATCTCGCAAGATGAGTTAAATAAACAAAATAACTCATACTTTGTCGGGCTATGCAAAATTGCCTTAACCGGTGTGGTAGACAAGGTTAATGACTTTAACAAAAAATGTCCGAACCAGGCCATTACAATGAAAATTGATCCTGACAAGCAATGTAATCTTATATATTGCGGCATGCATCAAAACAAAGTTAACCCGACCGGACACGGATGTAACTAACTGCTTTAACCCCGCGGCAACAAAACGCGGGGTTAAAAATATACTAACCGTAAAAACTGCTGATATTAAAGAGCTTGCTCTTTACATCAGCAGTTTTTTGTGCCAATAATATTGCAAAATTAACCACATAATTCGGAATAACATGACTACGCTTAAAACCAAAATTAAAAACATTGTTTCATCCGCTAAAGCAAAAATTTTGGCGCTCACTCGCTTTATTTGGTGTTACATCAAAGTAACCGCCGCTTTTTACGTCACTATTTGCCTGATGTTTATTTTTGAATCGTTGCGCGATTGGTCATCATTTTACCTTCTTTCCGATTCGTCTTTATACGGTTTAATTTTATCAGCTCTGCTCGCATCAGCCTTGCTATGTTTACCGCAAAACAAATGGCGTCATCTGTTTTTTATTGTTATCGGCCTGCCGTTATTTGTGTTTAACCTGCTTGAAATTGAGCATTATATTATGTTTGGCGAGCGTGTAAGTTATGCCTCAGTTATTACCATGCTCAACACAGATCCGCGCATTGCCACCCAGTTTGTCGGCGACAACCTTAATGCTAAAACCTTATTCGGTATTGTCTTATGCGCCGCTCCGTTACTATGCCTGCTGATAATCGGTATTCCGTATCGTTTTTACTTATCGCTCCAAAATAAAACGTCCGTAATCCGTTTGTATGCCGTATTTCCGTTAGCGCTGATTTGTTTGGTTACCGGCATGTTTATCCGCGATTATTATAAAGAGTTGCCGCAATATGACCGCAACATTGCCGACGCTTATAACGATGTTAAAGATTTTAACGAACGCAGTCAAAGAATGCAGCAGTTTGATTTATCCGATATAACCGCCAACTTATCTGACACCCCGCAAGTACATGTTATTGTTATCGGTGAAAGCGCCTACCGCCCCGAGCTCTCCATTTATGGCAGCTCCGTTAAAACCACTCCGTTTGCTGACAGCCTAAAAGATGATTTGTATGCTTTTACCAACGTCACCAGTCCATCGGCACAAACCGCCATTGTGCTTGAAAAAGTGCTCACTTTGGCAGAAGAAAACCGTGACCGTGAAAAAATTTGGGCAGAACCCGGCTTAATGGATTTTTACAACGCCGCCGGATTTGAAACTTATTGGATTTCAGCTCACTCTATGTACGGTCTGTTTGATAATTATTCTCACCTGTTGCAACGCGTTAAACACCGGGTGTTTATCAATCAGTTTAAAAAATGGAGCAACGGATTTTCAGAATATAAGCTTGACTCTGAATTATTACCGGAGCTTGACAAAGCTTTAGCCGACAATGCTCCGCGCAAGGTTATCTTTTTGCATTTAATGGGCTCGCATCGCTTGTACGAAGACCGCTATCCGCCTGATTATCAAAAAGATAATCCTGAATTTGAATTTAATGCTGAAGAAGTTGATGATCGTTACATCACTTATGTAAAAAGCCTGCATTATACTGACCATATTTTATCTGAAATTTTCAAACGTGTATCTGAAAACAAAGATGCCGCATCATTTATTTTATACTTCTCTGACCACGCCGAAAGCATATCAAAATATGGCGACAGTTACCGCCATGCCGATTCCGAGCAAGACCCCCGCAGTTTGGAAATACCGTTTATGTTATGGCTTTCAGATACTTATAAAGCTGAAAACGCCGAGTTTGTGAAAAATTTTGCCGACTATATCAACCGCCCGTATGAAACAAATTGGGCTATTCATTCGCTTTTAGAGTTGTCTCGCATTGCGCACCCGAAAATAAATTATCAAAAAAGCATTTTCAGCCCTGATTTTATGCCTAAAAAGCAACGCCGATTTGAAGAATGGCAATTAATGCGCAGCCAGCAAATGTAATTTTGGCAAGAACTATTAAATTCCGCTCCATAAAGGCATGCCGAAGGCGGGGTGCTCACTTACAACTTATATGCCTATAAGTTTACTCTCTTCCGGTATTATTGTTGGTTTTGGTGGTGTGATGAGATGGTTGTTGCGCCGGAGTTTTGTTATTAACGTATCATTATCGGTTAAATCCGGGTTTCTCATTAGCGATCCTCTTTACTGCCCTTAAACTTTTCTTTTATGTTTTCCAGTTTCTGTAACCGCTCTTCTTGCTCCCATTTTTTGCGCAACCTCTCACGCTCTCTTCGTAATTTTTCCGCAAAACGAGCTACACTTTCTGCCGAATTTCCATCCTCTAGTAATCCTCGTATGGTCTTTTCATTAGCTTCTTCACGTTCTTTAATCCTCTGCTCAACCGGCTTTCTTTTCTCTATTTCCTCTTCTTCTGTCCACTCCTTACGTAATTCTTCACGATTCTTTCGCATCTCTTCCTCTAATTGTTGCATCTTTTCTTCCGAATAATGATAATGGCTTTTGATAAGCTGTAAATTAATATTATCAGCCTCTTCAAGTTTTTTAATTCTCTCATCAATCGTCGGCTCTTTTTCTTCCGGCGGATTCTCGTCTAACATCACCGCAAACTGATTAAGCAACATTACACGATACTGCTTAATTTCGTGTTCGGTTAAGCCTTCAGCTTCCATCTTCTTTTGCCATTCAACCAAGTTTGGTTGCTCTATTTTGGCTCGGTCTAATATCATAAAACGCATTTCAAGACCACTCTTGTGCCTGCCTTCTCGTTTATCGGCATCATAATCCCAATCGTCTTTATAATTCTCGTAATCATCAACTCTTTCTTCAACCGAGTTATATACTTTAATCTCATCTCTTCTGCTCATTTTAACCTCTCTTTTTGGTTTAATTTGTTTTCTTTATACATCATATTTTCCCTTTTGTCAAAATCTTTATCTGCAACCTATACATATTCCGCATACTCAAATTCCCCTCTATGGAGGGGTGGCGGTGAAAGCGCCGGGGTGGTGAAAAATCACGATAGTTAATACAACTTATGCACAGCACGGACTCGTAAATATTGCAAAAAAAAAACGCGGAGTAAAATCTTCTTAAAACCAACTGTTTTGAGGAGATTTTTAATATGAAATCAAAATTTAGCCGCTTTTTACACATCACATCGTCATATTCGGGTATAAGAGAGGTGTTCACCTCTTCTTTGTCACTCTCCGACTTGATCGGAGAGTCCATGTCAAATAAATTTGCTAATTTATCCCACCTGGATTATCGGGTCAAGCCCGATAATGACAGTATTTGCACTGGGCGCAGTATGGTGGAAATGCTTGGCGTGCTGGCAATTATCGGAGTCTTATCCGTTGGGGCAATTGCCGGTTATTCCAAGGCGATGAGCAAGTACAAGCTCAATAAGCAGGCAGAACAAATCAGCTGGCTGTTAAACGCCATGTATCGTTATAAAGATTTATTAGGACAAACTACGCATAGAGAAAGCTTTGTGCCATACTTAATAAAGCTCGGCGAAATTCCGCAAGAGATGATTAAAGACAATACTACCACTCTTTATGATGCGTTCGGGCTGCACTATGGAATATACACAAACGGAGGCTCACCAAACAACTATGCCAACCTTCATATTAACATAACTGACACATATCAAAATTTTGACATTTGCAACAATATTATTGAAACTTCCAAAGCTTTTGCCGAACAACTTACCCTTATAAATTTTTGGCAAACTAATGATGATGATACTAACACATCTCTTTATATTTTTGGAAATAAGTATTGCTACAATAATTCTCAATGTCTTAAAAATCTGAGCAAAAACGACATATATAATATTTGCCAACTTTGCGCCGATAAAAAAGGCTGTTCGTTTAATATCCAGTACAAAATTAAAGATTAGGCATAAAAAGGGGCGGTTTTTATAACCACCCCTTAATTTTACTTACTGTATTTTTCCGTAATCGTCTGTACCAAAACATACAACAGCGGAATAACAATCAAGCCTCCAGCAGTACCGATAAGCATTCCGTAAAATACCGGCACACCTATGGCAACACGGCTGCCTGCGCCTGCACCGGTGGCAACAATCAACGGAACTACACCCAAAATAAAGGTAAATGCCGTCATCAATACCGCGCGGAATCTTTCTTTAGTGCCGATAACCGCGGCTTTTTCAATCGCCACTCCTTTGGCTCGTTCATCGCGTGAAAATTCTACAATCAAAATGGCGTTTTTACTAGCCAACCCAACCAGTAAAATCAAACCAAGTTGAGCGTAAATACTAAGCGACATGCTCATCACAAACATACCGATAAACGCGCCGAGCATAGCAACCGTAACTGAGGTTAAAACCGAAACCGGCAGCATCCAGCTTTCATACTGAGCTACCAAGAACAAATAGCCGAACAAAATAGCCAGAGCGATTAAGCCGCCGACTTGTCCGCTGTTTTTCTTTTCTTGCAAGCTCATGCCTGACCATTCATAGCTGTAACCTGAAGGCAAAACTTTATGCGCTAGCTTCTCCATTGCCTGCATTGCCTGTCCGCTACTGACCGAAGGCGCTGCCATTGCCGTGATTGAGGCGCTCGGATATTGGTTATAACGATCCATACTGCGCGGAGCCTGAATAGTTTTAATATTAATCAAACTGCCAAGCGGAACCATTTTACCGTCAGAGCTTTGAACATAAAGCTTTTTAATACTCTCAACATCTTTACGATATTTCCAGTCTGCCTGAATCATAACCTTATTTACTTGCGTACCGATGTTAATATCGTTAATATACCCCGACCCCAAGTAATTTTGCAAAACACCGTATATTTTGCTGATGGCAACTTTCATAACCTCGGCTTTATCCTTGTCTATTTCAATATACAAGTGTGGCGTTTGCGCCGTGTAAGTTGAAAACGCGTACATAACTTCCGGCAACTGATTAACTCTACCCAAAAAGCTCTTGAGCACCGCCTCAAGCTTTTTCGGATCGGTATCATCTAAGGCCTGAAGTCTGAAATCCATGCCGCCGGTAGTTCCAAGCCCCGGAATAGCCGGAAATTCAAACAAGTTAATATCCGCATCGGGAATCTGCGAAAGTTTTGCCTTAATACGGTTCAAAATATTGGTAGAATATTGCGAATTATCTTTACGTTCGCCCCATGGCAGTAAGTTTACAATCGCAATACCAACGTTTTCGCCTTGACCGGAAAGCATACTGAAACCGGCAATATTCATAACCGAATGAACGCTCGGTTCTGCTTTAATAATCGGCATAATTTCAGCAATAACTTTATCCATACGCGGTTGCGTTGCCCCCTCCGGTAATTGAATATTGGTTAAAATAACGCCCTGGTCTTCTGCCGGAATAAAGGTTGTGTTGCTCATTTTCAAAAACGCTAAGTTAAAGAAAACCAAAATACCGAGCAGCAACGCGATTACGCTGACTTTGCGGGCAAAATAAGCCACAATCGCCAAATAACGGTTACGACATTTATCCAAAATGCGGTTAAACAATTTTAACGGACCTTTGGTAACCGGTTTTAACGGGCGCAAAATAGTTGCGCACAACGCCGGTGAAAGGGTCAAAGCGTTAACTGCCGAAAACAGCACCGCAAATGAAATTGAAATTGCGAATTGTTGATAAATTTTACCGGTAATACCGCCCAAGAACCCAATCGGAACGAAAATTGCGAGCAATACCAATGTAGTTGCCACAATCGCGCTTGAAACCTGCGACATCGCTTTAATTGCCGCGTCTTTCGGCGATAAATTTTCTTGTTCCATAAGGGTCAGTACACGTTCAACCACCACAATCGCATCATCAACAACCAAACCGATGGCGAGCACCAAACCGAACAAGGTTAAAATATTTAAGCTATACCCTAAAGCCAACATTACAGCAAAGGTTGCAAACAATGATACCGGAATAGTAATTGACGGAATAAGAGTTGAGCGCCAATCTTGCAAAAATATATAGCAAACCGCAACAACCAATACAAAGGTTAAAACCAAAGTCCAAACAACTTCCTCAATAGAAGCTTTAATATACTCGGTCGCGTCATAAAACACTTCAATCGTAAAATCATCGGGATAAAACTGCGACAAACGATCAAGCTCGGCTCTAACTGCTTTCATCGCCTGAATTGCGTTAGCGCCCGATAAAGTGTTCAATGAAATAGCAACTGAAGGAACTCCGTCAAGTTGTGATTTAAACATGTAAGTTTCTGAACCGATTTCAACACGGGCGACATCTTTCAAACGCACCAAACCGCCGTCTTCTTCCGTGCGGATAATGATGTTTTCAAAATCAGTTGCTTCATTCAAACGACCTTTAGTCTGCAATGAATAAGTCATTTGCTGACTGCCGTCACCCGGCATACCACCGACCGAACCCAATGAAGGTTGGTAGTTTTGACTTTCAATTGCGGCTCTGACAGTTGCAAGCGGAATGTTTAATGCCGTAATTTTATCAGCGTCAAGCCATACGCGCATGCTGAGCGGCGAAGCGTGCACGCTCACATCGCCCACGCCGTATACACGGCTCAAGCTGTTTTTAATATTGTTTTCAACATAGTTGCTCAAAAATTCAACATCGTGAGTACCTTTTGGCGAGCGTACGTTCAAAAATCCCAAAATATCGGAAGAACGACGCTTTACGCTGATACCGTATTGCTGAACTTCTGCCGGCAATTTGCTCATTGCTTGTTGCACGCGGTTTTGCACCTTAACTTGCGCCATATCAGGATCAGTGCCGACTTCAAAACTGACCGACAAACTATATTTACCTGAATTGGAAGATGTTGAACTCATATAAAGCATATCTTCAACACCGTTAACTTCCTGTTCAATCGGGATACCGATGGTGTTGGCGACAACCTCAGCGCTGGCGCCGGTATAGCTTGCCGAAACATTAACTTCCGGCGGCGTAATTTGCGGATATAATGAAATCGGCAATGAAAATACCGAAATTACGCCTGCAATCGTCATTACGATGGCAATAACCATCGCAAAACGAGGTCTTTCAATAAAAATTCTTGAAAACATTTTTATTTATTCTCCTCTGCTTCAGCGGCGGCATTAATCAAAGCGGCTTTAACTTTAACTCCGTCTTTAACCTTTTGCAAACCCTGAATAATTACTTTATCACCGGCATTAATACCTTCTTTAACCACTTGTGTTGAGCCGATAACATCACCCAAAACCAAGCGGCGTTCTTCAGCCACATTGTCGGCATTAACCACAAAAGTGTAAAAGCCGTGCTCATCTTGTGCCAATGATGCCTGCGGAATAACCACACTCATATCCGGATTATTTTCCATTAAAGCAATTTGCACATAGTTTCCGGGGAGCAATTTTTCATTAGCATTATCTAAATCGCTGTAAATTGAAACGGTTGCCGTATCAGTGCTGACTTCATTATCGGCAAAGTGCGATTTAAAGTTTTCAACCAAATCTGTTCCGTTCGGTAACGTAATTCTAACCTTAACGTCGCCGGAAGCATTACGCTCAAACTTTTTCTTTAAGTTCAAAAATTCTTTATCTGTCAATGAAAAGGTTATACGTACCGGACTTACCTGCACAATTTTAGCCAATACCTGAGCCGATGCGGTCACATAGTTTCCTTTAGTAACCAAAGCTTTGCCGATATATCCGCTGATAGGCGCGGTAACGGTGGTATAATCCAAATCAATTTTAGCAAGTTCTAAGTTGGCTTCCGCCTGAGCAACAGCGGCTTTACCGCGCAAATATGCGCTTTCGGCGGCATCAAAAGTTGCTTTGGAGGCAATATTTTGCTTACTTAAAGTAATCTGACGCTTATAGTTACGCTCCGCCTCGGTCAAATTAGCTTTCGCGCTTGCCAACTCCGCCTCGCGTAATTTAAAGGTGGCTTTATAACGGTCTTGGTCAATAATAAACAATTTATCACCGGCATTAACAAAGCTGCCTTCACTGAACAAAACTTCATCAACCGTTCCGCTTACCTGCGGCTGCAAGCTTACGCTGTTAATTGCCTCAACGTGGGCAATATGGCTGTTAAGGCGGGTAACGTCTTGCGATTTAACCTCTTCAACCAATACATAAGGAGTGCCTTGCTGCATACCGGCCATATTAAAAGCCGGAGTCATACGAGCTTTTAAATACCAACCGATACTTACACAAACCAAAAACCATACCAAATTTTTGATAATTACTTTTTTACGAGGTTTACTTACTTGCATTTTCAATACCTTCCTTCTTTAACCCGTTAAAAATCAAATTAAAACTTTCCGTTACTATTGTTTTCAAATCAATCTCACAGCGCTTGCTTAAATAAGCGTCAAGCGTGCCAAACCAAAGGTTCATCAGCATATGCGTCAACAATTCTATATTCACGCCGGCGCCTATTTCTTCACTTTTTTGCAAAAATGTCAATATTTCTTTTACTTGATTAAACCAATATTCTTTATTTTTCGCAACTTGCGGCAAAACCTTTGTGATAATTGCTTCCGACCACTCCATTTGGCAAGTCATAAAAAACACCATTTTGCGGTTGTTTTCATCGCTTAAAATAAAATCGGCGTCACACAAAAACAATTTCAACAAACCACTGAATCCACCAGTATTGTGAACACGATCATGAATATATTTTTTTTGCCGTTCACAGTAAGCGTTAATCAGCGCCGCAATTACATCCGGTTTGTTGCGAAAATGCCAATATACCGCGCCTTTGGTTAAATTGATACGCTTTGCAATTTCATCAAACGTAGTTTTAGAATAACCTTTTTCACAAAACGTATTCAATGCCGATTGCAAAATCGCCTGTCGCGTGGCTTCGGCTTCTTCTTTTGTTTTTTTCATCAAAGACCCTTTTAAACAAACACACCAAACACATACCTTCAGGTATGTATAGCTAACATACATATCAGTAGGTATAATAAAAAGGTTAAAAAATCAAGAACTTTTTTATTTATAAATCAAAAAAAGTTTACTTCATCTAACACAGCCTTAAAGCCTGAATCTTGCGGGGCGCAAATATACGCGCCGATTTTTATATCAGGATTGCTTGAATTAAGTGCAAACTGCCTCGCTCTGATAAAATCAACCCCGTTCATGGAATAAAATGCCGCGTAATCCGCACCGTGACGAACCACTTTATACCACAGCTCATTACAGTTTTCAGGCAACCTTACGCCCGCCCAATCAGATATTCCGTCTTTGGTTACGCAACTCCCGAGTTCAGGGTTGTCTTCATCTGCCGACATTACCGATATTTTAAACCAATTATGCTCATCTGCCCGCAGCATCAGCCCGCATTGGCTATAATGAATAGCCTTGTTAAAACGCCACTTAATCACGCAACTGAAATCATTATTTTGCTTTGTAAAAAAGAAATGCCCGTTATCCTTAAAAAAATTATGATGCGCGCTCTGCCAAAAATCCGTGCTTTCTGCAGCCACAATTTCAAGCTCATGACTGCCGAAAACCACATTAGTCGGCTCATTATACCATTCAAATTTTTTTAAGTTTTCCAAAATCATTAAAAGTTCCTGATTACCATATCGTCAGCAGCTTTCAAAACCTGTTCCAGCGCCGGATTCGGAGTTTTTGGCGCCATAATTTTCAAGGTAATGATTTCATCGCCCTGTCCGGTTCTTGACTTAATTCCCTTTCCTTTCAAACGTAATTTTTCACCGCTTGAAGCATAAGGCGGAATTTTAACATTTACCTTGCCACTGATAGTCGGAACTGTAATTTTTGCTCCCAAGACCGCTTCTTTAATGCTAATCGGCAAATCAAGCAAAATATTTAAGCCTTCCGCTTTAAAGTATTGGTGTGCTTCAACTTTCATCGTAATTAGCACATCACCGGCTTCACCACCGTTAGGACTCGGGCTGCCCAAGCCTTTAAGCCGCAAAGTCTGCCCGTCCTCCGTGCCTGACGGAATTTTAACATTAATGTTTTTACCGTTAATCAGCACATTTTTTTCAGCGCCTTGCGCCGCGTCAATAAAACTTACATTCATGGTATAAGCTATATCCTGTCCTTTTTGCGGACCACCGAAGCCAAATCCGCCGCGTTTTCCGGCGCCGCCGGTAAATTGCGACATTATATCATCGCCGAAAAGTGATGAAAAATCAAACCCGCCGGCACCGCCGAACGGATTTCCTCCACGCGAAGTATATGCGCGATAACTGCCGCCACCGAACGGATTTCCCTCAAAACCGCCGCCACCGGCGCCGAAACCGGTCGGTTTTCCGTCAGCGTCAATTTCATTATTATCATATTTCTGACGTTTATCTTTATCACCCAAAACATCATACGCCGCTGAAACTTCTTTAAATTTATCAGCCGCATTTTTATCGTCTTTATTTAAGTCAGGATGATATTTACGCGCCAACTTACGATAAGCTGATTTAATTTCAGCCTCGCTTGCCGTTTTGGCAACGCCCAAAACATCATACAAATTTCTGTTCATTTCAAAAGCCTTTAAAAACGTTTTTATTCCTAAAGGTTTATATAGGAAATTTACTCTTCGGTTGCAAGATGCGAGCAATCAAAAGTTGCCCGGCGCAAATTGTTGCGGTATAAAATTATCTCGCGCAAAAAAGCATCTCTGCCATTTTGCGAGGCGCAATAATCAATCGCCAACGGAGCAAGCTCATCAATACGAATATCTTTATATTCATAAACAATAAAAGCGTCATTTTGTTCTTTAACCACCACATTTTGACGATAACGCGCGGCATCAGTGTCATAATAACTACCGACAACTTTATCAGACGCGTCTTGATGTTGAGCTATGCAACCTGTAAATAACACCGCGGTCAAAACACTCAAAAATATCTTTTTCATTTACTTATCCTTCTCTGTTCCGGCTGAAAACGGGATCAAATTATATTTCTTCATTTGAAACGATTATAATCGTGTTTGCTTAATTAATGCTTAAATTATTGCAATTCATCATATATTTCTTTACCGGCGCGCTTTAATATATTGTACACGCGACGATTTTTAGCATCTTTATTACGACTGTTGTTCAATTTAGCGAGCATTTTGGAAAGTTTGCGGTTAAAGCGCTCGTCCTGACGCAGCTGCTCAACATTTTTCACATCTTCTTCATCATTAATTTTATAATCCGCAACCGCCTTAATCGTTGCCAGATAAGCCGCGTCATTTTGCGATGTAAACTGAGCCTCCGCCGGTTTAAGCGCCATAATGCCCGACATTAAAAATACAAAAAACAGCAAATTTTTCATGATTTCTCCTTGACCTGCCTTATAAATATGATTTACTATAATACAAATTTCAACTTTAGGAAAGACTTATTTCATGAAAAAGACTTTATGGGTTTTATTAGACAGCCGCACCGGCAGCGTCGGTCAGGCTCGCGGTGTTGTTCAACAGCTTAATCCTGAAAATTATGATATATCCGAAAAAATTTTGGAATACACCAAACTTTCGGGACTGCCCAACTTTTTACGCGGAAAAACCTTAATCGGCTTGTCTCCGGCAAGTAAAAAACAAATTGCCGCCCCATATCCTGACATGGTCCTTTCCACCAGCCGCCGCACGGTTCCGGTTGCCCGCTTTATCAAAAAGCAAAATCACGCCACCAAGCTTATTCAGCTTATGCACCCCGGCCGCACCGGCTTAAAAGAATTTGATTTAGCCTTAGTGCCTGAACATGACAAAAACAAAGTTTCATATCCCAACATCAAATATATTGTCGGCGCACCGCACCGTATGACTCCTAAAGCTTTGGCTGATGCTGAAAAAATTTGGGCTCCGCGCTTTGCCGACCTGCCCAAACCCTTAACTGCGGTTGTGGTTGGCGGTGCCATTAAAGGCAAAGAATTTTCACTTGAAAACGCGACTGAACTTGGCAAAAAAATTAAAGAATTAAAACAAAAAATCGGCGGTTCTATCTTGATCACCACTTCCCGCCGCACCGGCGCCAAAGCCGAAAAAGCCATTATGGACGCCCTTATCGGCATTCCGGCCTACACTTTTTTGTGGGGCGATAAAAAAGAAAATCCGTACGTCGGCTATTTGGCCTGCGCCGATAACATTGTCGTTACCGGCGATTCGGTTTCAATGTGCTGCGAAGCCTGCGGCACCGGCAAACCGGTATTTGTGTTTACCGGTCGCCATTGGCTGACCCGCAAACACATTCGCTTTATTGCCTCATTGTATAAAAACGGATACGCCGCCGCTTTAAAGGGATACAATCTGAACTTTAAGCCCAAAGCCCGCTTAAACGCCGCTGTTGACGCCGCTGAATTTATTGATAAGCTTTAATTTATATCCGTTCAAAGTTTATGCGCGGGTCTACAAGCGAATAGGTAATGTCGCTCACAAGCTTTAATACCAAACCCATTAAAGCAAAAATATATAATGTGCCGAAAATAACCGGATAATCTCTGGTCATGATAGCCTCATAGCCCAACAGCCCGAGTCCGTTCAATGAAAACACAACTTCAATCAGTAAAGCTCCGGTAAACAACATTTTAATCAGCAATGACGGAAAACCAGCAATAATAATCAGCATCGCGTTTCTGAACACATGCTTATACAAAATTTGATTTTCGCTTAAACCTTTGGCGCGCGCGGTTAAAACGTATTGCTTGCTTATTTCATCGGTAAACGAGTTTTTGGTAAGCATGGTAAGCGAGGCAAACCCACCGATAACCACGGAAATAACCGGCAGCGTAATATGCCAAAAATAATCGCCGATTTTGGCATACCATGAAAGTTCGCTCCAATTATCAGAGGTCAGCCCTCTTAACGGAAACCATTGCAGGTAAACTCCGCCGGCAAAAAATACAATTAAAAATACCGCAAACAAAAACACCGGAACGGCTGAAGCAAAAATAACCGCAAATGAAGTAACCGTATCAAAGCGGCTCCCGTCACAAACCGCTTTTTTAATTCCGAGCGGTATGGAAATTAAATAAATAATAAGTGTTGACCACAAACCGAGCGAAACAGATACCGGCATACGTTCCAAAATAAGTTGCCCCACGCTTTTATCCTGATAATAGCTGCGCCCGAAATCAAACATTGCATACTCTTTAACCATTTTGGCAAAACGCGCATACCACGGCTTATCAAACCCGAACTGTTTTTCAAGCGCCTGCACCAAATCTTCCGGCACACCTTGAGCTCCTTGATATTTATGCGTTGCCGGCAAATTTTGCTGCGGCATGCTTGCGGATGTAAACTGCGCCTTGCTGTCAACATTCATCCCCTGATATTTAGCCAACATATATTCAACCGGTCCGCCGGGAGCAAGTTGAATAATCATAAAATTAACCGCCAAAATACCGAGTAAAGTCAGCGGAATTAAAAGCAATCGTTTGATAATATAGTTTTTCATTTTTCCTCCGCCCGCTTTATCCACCACGTAAACGGCAAATATCCGGTTTTAACTTTAGTATCCGGTATCCCGAACTTATTGCGATACCCCACCCGATTATAACGCGAATACCACTGAAAACTTAAATAATGCTCCGAAAGCAAAACGCGATCCAAAGCTTTAACGTATGCCTCATAATCATCTTTATCATGCGTTTTAACCAGCTTATCAATCAGCTCGTCAACCACTTGGTTTTGAATACCTATAATATTATAGCTGCCCTTATTTTCAGCGGCATTACTTCCAAACATTTCTCGTAATTCCGTCCCCGGCATTGCCCCCATACGATACGACATAATCGCCATATCATAATCAAAATTATCCATGCGGTTTTTAAAAACATTAACCTCCAAATTACGGAAAGTCGCGTCTATGCCGATTTTACGCAAATTGGCCAAAAACGGCAGCATAACACGGGTAAAACTTGACCCGTTGGCTGAGTTGCTGAGCACCGTAAACCGCAGCGGCTCGCCGGTTTTTAAATTAGCCATTTTGCCGTCCTTAAAATCATATCCGGCATCTTTCAAAAGCTTAACCGCTTTGCGCAAATTTTCACGCAGTTTTTGCGGCGTGGAGTTATCAGGCAATGTAAACGGTTCCGTAAAAACTTTATCGTCAATTCTGCCGCGGTAGTATTCCAAAATTGCTTTTTCTTTACCGACCGGCAAACCGGTTGCTTCCAACCCCGTATTGGTGAAATAGCTGTATAAACGTTGATATTGATTATAAAACAGCTTATCATTCGCCCATTCAAAATTAAACGCCAAATCAATCGCCTCGCGCACGCGCTTATCCTTAAATTGCGGACGCCGAATATTAAAAGCAAAATGCTGCAAAATTGCCGGATTGTTATGTTCAAACCTATGTTTAACCACCGCTCCGCTTTTAACCTGCTCATTATTATATCCGGTCGCCCAAATTTTGGCGATATATTCTTCCCGCACATCAATATTGCCTGAAAACAATGCCTGCAAAGTTACGGTCGTATCCTGATAATAATCAATTCTGATTTCATCAAAATTATAAAACCCGCGCCGCACCGGCAGATTATTGCCCCAATATTCGCGATTGCGCTCCAACACAATATATTTGCCAACCTCAAATGCCTTAATTTTATACGGACCGTTGCCGAGCGGAATTTTTAATGAAGGCTTGGCAAAATCTCTGCTTTCCCAGTCTTTGGCCGAAAAAACTTTCAGCTGCGTTAAAATCAGCGGCAATTCACGATTCTGCGAGCCTTGCTTAAACCAAAAGCGCACATGCCGATTGTTAACTTTTTCAACCTTTTCAACATCGCCATAATAAACTTTATAAATCGGCGCGCCCTGCTCGGTCAAAGCCTTAAAACTGAATATAACATCATCGGCCGTCACCGGCGAACCATCGGCAAAACGAGCCTTTTCATCTAAAATAAAACCGATGTACGAGCTGTCTTCCGGCAACTCAAATTCTTTGGCCAGCAACGGATACGCAACCGAAATATCATCAACCGGCGTATAGCCCAAACTGTCCCAAATTAAATCGGCAACCGTACCCGAGGCCGCGCCCTTAAAAATAAACGGATTAAAATTGTCAAAGCCGCCGTATTCGGGCATAACAATTCTGCCGCCTTGCGGCGCATCAGGATTAACATATTCAAAATGCTGAAAATCATCGGCGTACTTAGCCTTGCCGTAAAGCGCCAAATGCTTTATGCCGGCATTCGCCGAACCGGTGCAAAGCAACAAAATTGCCAACCCGATGGCAAAAATTTTATTTTTTGTAATTGTCTTCATCTACCCAACCGCCAAACGGATACGCAAAATCCTGCTCTTTACGGTTATCCGCTTTAACTTCCGGCACCGCGCGGCTTTGCTCGTCAATTACAATATCAGGCATTGCGGAAACATCTTCCGCCGGCGTGTTTACCGATAAAACCGGTTCAGTTTCAGCCTCATCAGCTTCAGGAGCTGAAAACCGCGGCTCGTTACGTTCCTTAACATTAGCATATTCTTCCGCCTGCATATAGCTTTTGTGCGTTTCTTCCGGCGTGGTCATGCTTTTTTGCAGGGCGGCAAAAAACTCATTATCATCTGAGCTCGGTTCTTTTGCTTCTTTTTCCGAGGTTTTTGCCAACCGCCGTTTAAATGGATTAAGTTTGCTGAAAAATGAAGATTTTTCTTCTTCAATTTTCGGCTCTTCCATGGTGACAATCCGCGGCGAAACTTCATATTCCGGAGCAGGCGCGACAGTTTCTTCTTCAGGAGTTTCCGGCGGTATATCCAAAGCCTCAACCACCGGCGCCAACAAGGAATATACTTTACCCATCACGCCGGTTTCAATAATGGTAATAAAAACTCTGTCTCTGTCATGTTTTTCCAAAAGCGCGCTTAAATTTTGGTAACGGGCGCAAAATTCCAACAACGTTCCTTTAAATACCGAATCTTTCCGCGCTTTTTCAGCCAAATATAAGCTGAAATCGTCATGACTTTTGGCCGCTTCCACCAAAGTTTTGGCAATAATCCAACGCTCGCCGTTTTTCACTCTGCTCCAAAGCTGCTCTGCCTGCGCCGATGAAACAACATTGCAACGCTGTATAATATCGGCCAAAATTTCATTCATATCGGCAACAAAAACATCAAATTTGTTGATAACAAAACCGTCTTTAATTTCATGCTCGGCATCAAGCATAACTCTGACCACCAAATCCGTATAGTCCTGATTTTTTTTCATCTGATTAAACAGCTGCGTTAAACGGGTATCAATCCCTTTGGTACGAAAATACTGGCTTACGAAACCAAACACCTGCCAAACAATCCACACAGGCAAAACCGTTAACCCGATATACATTGCCATAGTTGCGGCATTAACCGAATTTAAATCAACTCCTGCCAACAAGCCGTGAATATAAAGCAAGGAATAAACCAACCATAACAGCGATGAAAAAACAGCCACAAAAAACAAAACGGTCAACAAATTACCAACTCCGCAATTAATTATTTTTTCTCATAGTATTTAACTTTATCAGATATTTCAATTAAAATTCTTGAATATTTGACAAGAAAAAATTCACAAGGCATAAATTATCTGATGAAATTAACAAAAAAAGGTGCTATAAGGTGTTTTATGTTAATTAAAAAGAGGGAAAAATGACTACAGATTCCAATCAGGTTGTGCTTGATTTTGAAAAAAACATTGTTGATATTGAAGGAAAAATTGAGCACTTGCAAGAACTTGCCAAAGATGAAGATGTTGACATCACCAAAGAGATTAAGCGCCTGCAACGCAAGTTAAATCATTCGCTTAATCACGCCTATCAAAATTTAACCGCATGGCAAAAAACGCAAATTGCCCGCCATCCGGCGCGTCCGCATTGTCTTGATTACATTAACGCCTTAATTCAAGACTTTGTTCTGCTCTGTGGCGACCGTTGCTTTGGCGATGACGAAGCCATGATTGCCGGAATCGGCAAATTTGAGGGCGTTTCAGTTGTTGTTATCGGGCAAGAAAAAGGGCATAACCTTGAAACCCGCATGAAATATAATTTCGGCATGGCTAAACCGGAAGGCTACCGCAAAGCTCAGCGCTTAATGGATATGGCGTCGCGCTTTAACATGCCGGTAATTTCGCTTGTTGATACCGCCGGCGCATATCCGGGGGTTGATGCTGAAGCCCGCGGTCAGGCTGAAGCTATTGCCTCCTCCATTGAAAAATGCTTTGAGGTTAAAGCGCCGATTATATCCGTTGTTATCGGCGAAGGCGGCTCCGGCGGCGCCATCGCCATTGCCACCGCCAATGTTGTCATGATGATGGAGCACGCCATTTATTCGGTAATTTCGCCGGAAGGCTGCGCTTCTATTTTATGGCGCTCGGCTGATAAAACCAAAGAAGCGACTGAAGCGCTCAAACTCACCGCGCAAGATTTAAAATCATTAGGCATCATTGATGAAATTGTGCCTGAACCTTTGGGCGGCGCGCACCGCGACCCGACCGCGACCTTTGAAAATCTGCGTAAATCTTTACGCAAACACTTAAACGAACTTGCGCGCTTTAGCGGTGACGAACTCAAAAAGAAGCGGTCTGACAAATTTTTAGCCATGACCCGCAACTTTGAAAAAGCAGCCTAAACTTTGCAAATAACGGACTGTACAAATGAAAAAACAAACTTTAATTTTACTCATAACTTTAGCTGTTTGCTCTTGCGCCACCGTTCTTACCGGTCGGCACCAACAGCTTGCCTTTGAGTCCAACGAGCGCGATACCGAAATTTATATTAATGATAAATTTGTTTGCAAAACTCCGTGTATCACTGAAGTTACCCGCCGTAATGATAAACTTATGATTACCGCCAAAAAAGCCGGTTTTACCGACCGCACTATGTTTGCTGAAGGAAAATTAAACCCGATGACGGCGGTTAATATCATCAGTCTTGGCACCTCAACTTTCGGATTTTCAACCGATGCCACTTCCAACAGTATGTGGGAGTATCAACCGGGGTCAATTTATGTCACCATGCAAAAAGAACCGCGTACTGCAGCAGAACGTCGCAACTTTGATTATCAAAACAAGATTCGCGATTTTGTTTTGCGTAACTTTGACCAACTTGAAAGCGATACTTATTCTGAACAAGGCAACGGCGAATATATCAAGGCCTTATCAGGTATGACATCGGTTCCTGCTTACGAAATTAAATCTGTTCTGCAAAATTCTTTTGCCGGTGCTGACGCCGCTGAAAAAATTATCGGGTTGTACGTTACAATCGGTAAACGTCCAAGCCATTAAGCCTTTCGGGTGATGTGCTAAAATCTCCTATCTCAAATTGTCACCCGAAAAACTCCCAAAGAGCAATCTTTGGGAGTTTTTTATTGGCTTTATGAGTTTAAGCGCTCTTAGAATCAGGCTTTCTGATTAACAGCGGCTCCGATTCGCCGTTTACAGCTTTTTCATTGATGATAATTTCACTGACATCTTTTTTATCGGGAATATCATACATCAAATTCAACAAGAGCCCTTCCATAATTGCTCTTAACCCGCGAGCACCGGTTTTGCGTTCAATCGCCTTGCGGGCAATGGCGCGCAGCGCATCATCAGTAACGCTGAGTTTAACTCCTTCCATATCAAACAGCGTAACATATTGTTTGATTAAAGCGTTTTTCGGCTCGGTTAAAACTTTAACCAAAGCATTTTCATCTAAATCATTTAAAGTTGCAATGATTGGCAAGCGCCCGATAAATTCAGGGATAAGACCGTATTTAAGCAAATCTTCGGGCAAAACATCTTTAATAATCTCGCCGATGCTGCGGTCCTCTTCCGATTCTACATTAGCGCCAAAGCCGATAGAAGTATTTTTACCGCGGTTACCGATAATTTTTTCAAGTCCGGCAAACGCGCCGCCGCAAATAAACAAAATATTGGTGGTATCAACATGCAAAAATTCTTGTTGCGGATGTTTGCGCCCGCCTTGCGGCGGAACATTGGCGATTGTCCCCTCAATAATTTTCAGCAAAGCTTGCTGCACGCCTTCGCCTGAAACATCGCGCGTAATTGACGGGCCGTCAGTTTTGCGGTTGATTTTATCAATTTCATCAATATAAACAATACCGCGCTGAGCCTTTTCAATATCATAGTCTGCTGCTTGCACTAATTTCAAGATAATATTTTCAACATCTTCGCCTACATAACCGGCTTCGGTTAATGTGGTGGCGTCAGCAATCGCGAACGGCACATCCAAAATTTTAGCCAAAGTTTGGGCAAGCAAAGTTTTACCCGAACCGGTAGAACCGATAAGAATAACGTTAGACTTTGCCACATCAACATCTTTATGTTCTTTTTGGCAGTTAAGACGTTTATAGTGATTATAAACCGCCACTGACAAAACTTTTTTGGCATAATCTTGCCCGATTACATACTGGTCCAAAAATTCTCGGATTTTGGAAGGCGTCGGTAAATTTTCAGAAAAACTTCCGCTGACCGGATTTTTTTCTTCTTCTTTGTGCATTTCATCTGCAACAATATTAATGCACACATCAATACATTCGTTACAAATATAAACTCCGCGTCCGGCAATAAGCTTTTTTACTTCATTTTGGCTTTTGCCGCAAAAAGAACAGTGTAAAGTCTGATTATCTTCTGTGGTATCGCTCATAGCATCTCCTATTTCAAAATTTCATGCCGGTTAAGTACAATTTCATCAATCAAACCGAAGGCTTTAGCTTCTTCCGGAGTCATAAAATTATCTCTATCCATCGCTTTTTCAATAACCTTAATCGGCTGACCGGTATTTTCGGCATAAATTTGATTTAAGCGCTTGCGCAAATCCAAAATCAACTTAGCCTGAATTTCAATATCGGAAGCCTGCCCCTGAGTTCCGCCGGAAGGTTGGTGAATCATAATCTGCGAATGCGGCAATGAAAATCTTTTGCCTTTAGTTCCGCCGGCAAGCAAAAACGAGCCCATAGAGCAAGCCTGCCCCATACACAAGGTGGCAACATCGCATGAAATATAACGCATGGTATCATACATCGCCATACCTGAAGTTACCACTCCCCCCGGCGAATTAATGTATAAGTAAATATCCTTTTTCGGGTTTTCCGATTCCAAAAACAGTAATTGAGCGCACACCAGTGCCGAAACTTCATCATTAACCTGTCCGGTTAAAAATATAATTCTTTCTTTTAACAGGCGTGAAAATATATCAAAAGAACGCTCTCCTTTTGATGTTTGTTCAATAACCATCGGTACTAATGTGTTATCAAAAACTTCTAATGCACTCTTGCTCATAAAATTCCCTCAAAAAAATTACAAAATCTTAATAATTATTAATTACATTTATTCAATAAATTGTAAACAAAAATCGTAAAACGCAAAAAAAATAGTATTTTTTTCGGGTTTACATATCATACAATTTTTGTTATAATTTGCGCTATGATGGTTTAAAGGAGAATATTTTAATGTTTGCCCCCAAAAGCTTTAAAAAGCTGCCTGCCACGGCCCGAGAAGTTTATCTCAACAAGTTACGCCTTGATGAGCTGGCGGCGTATAATCCCTTTGAAACCACCTTTTTAAACGGTCTGCAGGTTTTGAGCCACCCTGAATTTGAAGATTTTTATCGGGTTGTTAACTCTTTAAGAGTAATGGACGATAACGGCGTTTACCAACCCCGCCAAACAGAAGACCTCAAGCGCGATATTATCAAAAGCGCGCGCCAACAGACCTTTGTTGAACTTTTGTACAACACTGAACGGCCGGACAAAGATTTGTATCTTGAAACCTTAAAAGAAAAATTGATGATAAATCTGGTTAATTTACTGATTGACCCTGAAATTCCGACAGACCGCAATTTAAGCGGCCCTGAAATTTATCAGGTAAAAGAAACTTTTAAACAAATGTTAGCCTCAGCATAATAAACATATTTGTAGCTATAAAATTTCCAAAACAAACACCAAGCTCCACAGAGGAGGTTTCTTGCAATTTTTACCAACGCAAAACCTCACTCTCTGCCGGTATTATTATTGCTCCTGGTGGCTGATTGATGAGCAGATTGTTTTACGGAAGTATCTTTATTATCTTCCGCCCTCAGCGTGCAGATGGTGTTGCGCATATTATCAATTTCAGCCTTGAGCTTGTGAAAATTTTTAACATATCGCTATCGGTTAAATCCGGGTTTCTCATCAGCGATCCTCTTTACTGCCCTTAAACTTTTCTTTTATGTTTTCCAGTTTCTGTAA
>CABQIK010000011.1 GCA_902464275.1 uncultured Alphaproteobacteria bacterium
GGGAGTACCCTATCCCGTCGGGCTATTTTAATTTTACTTATAATACCGTCACCTTAAAAGGTGGCCTTTTTTATTGGTAAATCGGCATGGCTGTTGATTTTTATTGACAATTTTTTGTTAGTTTTGTACTTATCTGCCTACAAGATGGAGATTGACATGACTTTTTCATGCGGAATTGACTTTGGAACAACAAACACCTCAGCGGCCGTTGCTGACGGTATTTCAGAGCCGAAACTTGTTTCCGTGGAAGGAAACAGCGTAACTATTCCCACAGCATTATTTTTTGCAGACGGCGGACATGTTTATTTCGGGCGGGAAGCAATGAAGCTATACATAAACGGCGAAAAAGGCCGTTGCATGAGGAGCTTAAAGCGCGTTCTCGGAACAGATTTAATGTCAACCGGAACGAACGTTAACGGAAAAATGCTGAAATTTGAAAACATTTTATCATACTTTTTAAAGCATATTAAAACCAAAATTGATGCTACTGCAAATGCTGATGTTGCAGATGTGGTAATCGGGCGTCCGGTTCATTTCAGAGATAATGATTCTGCCGGAGACGATAAAGCGCAGGACGAATTAAAAAGAATTGCCCGCGACGCGGGATTTAAGAATATTGAATTTCAGTATGAGCCTATTGCCGCGGCATTTGCTCATGAAAAAGCCGTTGAAGGCGAAAAGCTCGCATGCGTTGTTGACATCGGCGGCGGTACTTCTGATTTCAGCATTATTAAAATTGGGAAAAACTTAATCAACAAGATTAATCGGCAAGATGATATTCTGGCCAGTACGGGTATCAGAATCGGCGGCAACGATTTTGATAAAGATTTAGCGCTGAAAAGTTTTATGCCCGAATTTGGGTTTGGCGGTATGGGCGGAGGTAAAACCAAATATGAAAAGGTGTTGCCCTTGCCTACCGCTATATATCGTGATTTGGCAGAATGGAGCAAAATAAACACTCTATATGTTCCGAAAGAAATTAATATGGCAAAAAAGATGTTGCTTGCCGCTCATGAGCCGGAAAAAGTTAAAAGATTGTCTGAAATTTTACAAAATGAACTCGGGCATACACTCTTAACAGCCGTTGAACAAACAAAAATTGCGCTGACCGAAAAAGAAAAAATCAGCATAGCTTTAGATTTTCTTGCTGATGCTCCCGTTATCAGCGCAAATAAAAACAGTTTTGAAGATTCTTTACAAAACGATGTGCGGAAAATTGCAGAATCAGTGCAAGAATGTTTAATTCAAGCGCAGGCAAAGCCGCAAGATATTCAACTGGTGGTACTGACCGGCGGCTCAACTGAAATTCCGTATATCAAACAGGCTATATGTTCGCAATTTTGTAATGCCGAGTTGGCTCAAAGCAATAAATTGTCAAGCGTAGGGTTGGGTTTAGCCTATGACAGCATGCGCAAATTTGCCACACATTGTTAATTGCAAAACTCCCTTTCCTTTGTAAAAATATAAAGTCAGGCGCGTTTTTATATTGCAAAAAAATTACGTTCAGGCTATTCTGACAGACAGTAGAAAATTATTAACTTTTTAAAACAATATAATTATGGTGGAACTTGGTTCGCGAGCTTTGCTCGGTTTGTTTTGCTTCGTAAATATTATAATCATGTACGGAGCTTCTTCTGTTCGTCAACATGTTGACAAGCGGATATGGAATGCGGTGTTTGCATTTCAGGCGTTGTTTGTAACCGGATATATTATCACCGACAATATGATTAACCCTCTGCAAGGCGGTTATGTTACAGCAATGTTGGGATATATTTTCGTTTACGTATTAATATTGTTTGCATGGGCAAGTTGGCTGCCGAATACCGCTTTGGAGCCTGATATAATTTATACCATGCAACCTGATGGTATGGTTATTCACGGCGGTTCTTGCTATGTGAGCGGAACTATCCATACCGGCGGCACGAATGTTCCGGTTTTGCTTAAAAACAAGCCGGCGCAACAGTTGCCGAAAAGTTCAATTCCCGTGAAGTTTTCACAAGTCAGAAACGGAAAGATTTTTGTGGAAGCTGTGTAAAACCAAAAGCGTATACTTTGCCAAAAAGTATACGCTTTAATTTTAGGTATACAACTTATGCACAGCGCGGACTCGTAGATATTGCAAAAAAACGCGAGATAATATTATTTTAAAAGTAACATTTTGAGGAGATTTTAATGTTTATCCTAAAAAATAATTTAAGCTTGCGGATAGTGCGGCAGATGCGACGGGGTTTTGGAACGTGGTGTACAAATAGTTACACGAGTGAGAAAACCCCTAGCAGGCGCCCGCTAGACGCGAGCACCGGTCGTTCAATGGTTGAGATGTTAGGGGTGCTCGCGATTATCGGCGTTCTGTCGGTCGGGGCGATTGCCGGTTACTCCAAGGCAATGATGAAGTACAAGCTCAACAAGCAGGCGGAACAGTTAAACACCGTAATTAACGCAGTGGCGCGCAATATACATGGCTTTGATAATCTTAAAGGTTCCGATGACGCTAATCAGTTTATTACTTCATATTTTATAAAAATGGGCGAATTTCCCAAAGAAATGATTATATCAGGCGACAATGACAGAATTTATGATATATGGAAAAACAAATATTTTATTGCCCTAACCCCAAAATGGATTGCTATTTATGTTTTTATGAATCTTGACATCAAAAGCACAGAAACTCTGGAAATGTGCCGCAATATATTAGTTACCGCCAAAGAAAACAGCGATAATGTTCGGCATGTTAATTTAATCAGCGGTTATGACAGCAATGAACAAATCAGTGAATTTTTCATGGGCGACAGGTTTTGCGTCAGCGGCAACACCTGCTTGCGAAACATAACCTTAGACAATATTTACAGCGCCTGCACCAAACACATCGGCAAGCAAAATGCTCATTTGAAAATAACATGGGACAGAAGCGTAAACTAAACAAGAAAAATACCGCGCGATTTTATAATCGGGCGGTATTTTTCAAGACATAGCAGGCTACTGTTGCATGTAGGCTTTAAGCTTTTCTTTATCTTGCTCATAAACCGCAAGGCAGCGCTTCATGTTAACGACATCGGAAGCAGAAAGCTTAGTTTCAACCGCAACCACGGATTTGCGCACAATCAGGCAAGGCATTTGCGCATATTTTCCGGCAAGCTCGGCATCCTCCACAGGGAGAATCTGCCTATTCATCGGCAAAATAAGCCTTTCATCGCGTACTCTGCCGCAAATAAACGCCTCAATAACATCTGAAACCATGCGGGCGGGACCATAATACGAGCCGTTGTTGGCGGTTTGGTCTGCTGCCTGAACGTTAGTTTCAGTGATGGTCAAGCCTCTGCCTCTGGTTCGTTTAATCGCCGGTTCAATCATTTCGGCAGGTCTATAATGCAACCCATTAATAACCAACGACTTTTGATGCAGAAACATAGTCCCGTTATGATGTCCGATAACACATGCCTTAATGTCAGAAAGTCGCTGCCGAGGAAAATATTTACTAAGTTCCGACAGCAGTTCACGCCTGAAACGAGCTGTATCAAGCCAACAGCCTAAGCCATAAACCTGATGTTCCGGCAGCAACCCGCGCAACACTTCGCACATTAAATCAACCGGATTGGTGAGCACAAAGATAACCGCATGCGGCGAAAGCTTAGCGGCTTCGGCAAACTGTTTCATCAGGTCAATATTGTATACCGCCTGCACCAATCTGTCATCAATGCCTTTTTGAGCGGCATCCTCATACATTTCGCGGCTGGGAAGACCACCGGAACATACCACCATTGCGTCAGCATCTGCCAAATCAGCGATATCTGACGTTGCCTTGAAAGCAAAGCACGGGGTGATGTTTTGCATAGCGCAAGCGTCTTCCATATCCATCAGCGCGCCCTCACAGCGTTTGTGATTGTGCGGAGAATACAGAACAATCTCAGCTTTGTGATGTGTTTTAACATCCATCAGGTTAAGCGCGGCGGTTGTACCAACTCGTCCGGCTCCGTAAATAACAATTTTCTTCATAACTTTTCTTGTTTTAAAATAATTAAATAAACAATGTGATGTTAGCAAATTGTCGCTACAAGTCAAGTTTTTTGTCAAAAAAAAAGACCGCATCTTTTGCAGAATACGGTCTTTTTACAAGTTTTTGCGGCTAAGCTAATTTACCTAAAGCAATGCGCATGCGGTTTAAGGTTTCTTCTTTGCCTAAAACCACAGCCAACTCCGTGGCGCCTCCGGGGGTGGTTTCTTTGCCGGAAAGCGCAATACGCACCGGATACAGTACCTGCCCGTTTTTAACGCATTCAGCTTCGGCCACTGATTTCAACACGTTAAACAAGGTTTCATTGTTCCAGTCATCAACCGCGGATAAAGCCTCGTACGCCGGTTTTAAGGTGCGGGCGGCAACCGCCTCGTCGGTTTTCATCTTTTTGTTTTGGAATAAAGCCACATCATAATCAGGCAGCTGTTCTAAAAAGTCAGTCTGTTC
This sequence comes from uncultured Alphaproteobacteria bacterium, assembly GCA_902464275.1. Classification (GTDB taxonomy): domain Bacteria; phylum Pseudomonadota; class Alphaproteobacteria; order RF32; family CAG-239; genus CAAFZY01. The sequence goes on from CABQIK010000011.1 coordinate 4,460, forward strand.
GCAAATATCGTTTAAGGTTTCAATACGCGGCTGTAAAACCGTGCTTAAAAATTCCAGATTAACTTTGCGGGTTAAGCATTTTTGATAATACGGCAACGCCATTTGATGAAATTCTGCCGGAGATAAGGCTCTGATATAGCAGCCGTTCATCCATTTAAGCTTGGTACCGTCAAAAATAGCCGGAGATTTATTCAAGCGCTCCATATTAAAGGCTTGCTTCAGCTCGTCTAATGAAAAAATTTCTTGTTCGGTGCCGGGGTTCCAACCAAGCAAAGCGATATAGTTCAAAATAGCGGCCGGCAAATAGCCTTTGGCAACCAAATCTTGGAACGAGGCGTCGCCGTTGCGCTTGCTGAGCTTGTGCTGCGCGTCTTTCATAACTTGCGGAACATGAACATAAGTCGGCGGTGTCCAACCGAAATCTTCATAAATCAGGTTATATTTCGGGGTTGACGAAATGTATTCATTACCGCGCACAACGTGCGTAATCTGCATTAAATGGTCGTCAATAACGTTAGCAAAGTTATAGGTCGGAAAGCCGTCCGATTTAAGCAAAACGCCTTCGTCAAGCTCATCATAATCAATTTCAATTTCGCCGTAAACCACGTCATTAAATACGGAAGTGCCTTTTTTATTAACGGTTTGGCGGATAACATACGGCTCGCCGGCCGCCACGCGCTTTTTAGCCTCTTCCAGAGTAATAAGTTTGCACGGGTCTTGAAACTTAATATTAGCCTCTTCATTTTTTTGTTCATCAGCTTCATCTTGCGAGCAAAAACAATAATGTGCTCCGCCGAGCTCAACCAATTTGTGAGCATATTCGGCATAAAGAGCCTTGCGCTCAGATTGCACATAGGGGCCGAAATTGCCGCCGATGTCAGGACCTTCGTCCCAATTCATGCCGACGGTTTTTAAGGTGGCATAAATAATATCGGTCGCGCCTTCAACATAACGTTTTTGGTCGGTGTCTTCAATACGTAAAATAAAGTCTCCCCCTTGCGACTTGGCAATAAGGTATTCATAAAGCGCGGTCCGCAAGTTGCCGATGTGCATATAACCGGTCGGACTGGGCGCGAATCTGGTTCTGGTTTTCATGGTTTTCCTCATAAATTAAAGCTCATTACAAAATAAAACAAAATATTTGCAATGCAAGAACTTTTTTGAACTATTTAAACTGCAAAAAAATGCGCTATATTGCAAAGGTAATACTTGACATTTGCCTCAATAGTAATTAAAAGAAATCCAGCTAGCAACAAAAGGAGTCTGATAAGGCTCCGTAAACATGTTTAAGGAATGTTATGTCTGAAAAAGAAACTCAAGACTTTTATGATGGGAACAATCCTGATTCTCCGTTAATTGATTCACTCGGAGCCGCCGTTAAAAGCCTTATTGAAAAGGGTAAAGAACGCGGGTATATCACTATGGAAGAGCTGAATAAAGTTCTGCCTCCCGAAAAAGAATCTTCCGAACAAATTGAAGATATTTTATCCGGTATTTCCGATATGGGGATTAGTATTATTTCCGAATCGGAAACCGACAGCTTTGACGCTGAAGACGAAAGCGAAGACGATAACGCCGATTATGACGCTGACGAAAGCGGCAACTTTGATGAAAAAGACATGGGGCGTTCTGACGACCCGGTGCGCATGTATTTAAAAGAAATGGGCACGGTTGAGCTTTTGTCGCGCGAAGGCGAAATTGCCATTGCCAAGCGTATTGAAGCCGGCAAAACCGTTATGATAAGCGGCTTGTGCGAAAGCCCGATGACCTTAAAGGCCATTGCCGATTGGCGCGATGAATTAGTGGCCGGAACCATGCAACTGCGCGACATTATTGATTTGGAAATGATGTACGGCGATGACAGCGAAGCCATGGTTTATGACGAAGAAGAAACTCAAGTTGATGATTTGGAAAAAGTTACCAAAGAATTGTCTGAGAAAAACTTAGACGATATTGATGACGACTTAGACACCGATATTGAACTTGAAGATACGGTTGACGAGGTAGAAGACATTGCGGACGCCGAAGCTGATGAAGAAGAGCGCGAGCTTGATAACGGCAATGATGCGGCAAAATCTGAATCTGCCGATGATGACGATGATTCCGGCATGGGGCATTCGTCAACTTCCGTTTCAGCCATGGAAACCGCTCTGTTAGATCCGGTTTTGGATATTTTGAACAAAATTTCAAGCTATTATGACGATTTGAAAAAAGTTCAAACTCAGCGTATGGGCGCCATTCTTTCAGGTCGTAAAATTGCGCCGTCGGTTGAAAAGAAATATGTTCAGCTCAAAAAAGAACTTATTGAATTAATGAGCTCTATTCATTTGAACGCCTCACGTATTGAGCAGTTGGTTGAACAATTAAACGAGCTTAACAAACGCCTGATGGGGCAAGAAGGAAAACTTTTGCGTTATGCTCTCTCTTGCAAAATTAAACGCGATGACTTTTTAGACGCTTATCAAAAGTCGGAGCTTGACCCGAATTGGCTTGATAACGTTTCGCACAAAAAAGATAAACATTGGCAGATGTTTGTTGAAAAATACGGCGAAGAAGTTGTGCAAATTCGCGACAGTATTGCGCAGATGTCACAAGAATGCGGCTTGCCGATCAGCGAATATCGCAAAATGGTTGACACCATTAAACGCGGCGAGCGTGAAGCTGAACGCGCTAAAAAAGAAATGATTGAGGCTAACTTGCGCTTGGTTATTTCTATTGCCAAAAAATACACCAACCGCGGTATGCAGTTTTTGGATTTAATTCAGGAAGGCAATATCGGCTTAATGAAAGCGGTTGACAAGTTTGAATACCGCCGCGGTTATAAGTTTTCAACTTATGCCACATGGTGGATACGTCAAGCGATTACACGTTCCATTGCCGACCAAGCCCGCACCATTCGTATTCCGGTGCACATGATTGAAACCATTAACAAACTGGTTCGCACTTCACGTCAGATGTTGGCGGAAATGGGTCGCGAGCCGGTGCCGGAAGAATTGGCTAAGCGCCTTTCTATGCCGCTTGAAAAAATCCGCAAAGTTATGAAAATCGCTAAAGAGCCGGTCAGCCTTGAAGCTCCGGTCGGCGATGAAGAAGATTCTTCACTCGGTGATTTTATTGCCGACGAAAGCGCATTACAACCTTTGGATTCGGCTATTCATACCAACTTAAAAGAAACCTGCACTAAAATTCTTTCATCCCTCACCCCGCGTGAAGAAAGAGTTTTGCGTATGCGTTTCGGTATCGGCATGAACACGGATCACACCTTGGAAGAAGTCGGACAGCAATTTAACGTTACCCGTGAGCGTATTCGTCAAATTGAGGCGAAAGCTTTACGAAAATTAAAGCATCCGAGCCGCTCGCGCCGGTTGCGTTCTTTCTTGGATCAATAAATACAAAAACAAAGGGTTGCAAAAGCAACCCTTTGTTTTATATAATACCATGATGGTTCAAGATTGTCCAACCATTTATCTCACATATCCATTCAGCATATTTATGCTTTTCGGGATTCAAGGTGGACAATACTGTAGGCACTCTTCCTTCAAATGTCTGCCAATACTCAGCTTGCGCTTTGGCAAAAGCATCTTGCACCGGCGAACACTCTGACATAACATGGAGATGATAATGCCATGTTGACACCAATACGCCGTCTTTCACACTGATGGAGAACGCTATGTCCTGTTCATCACAAATCGGAACATCTTGCGCCTGATAAAAATCACGAAACATACGGTAGGTGTTTTCAGACCATTCTCTAATATCACAGCTATGATATGCTTCTGCAGTCATCCAATAGCGTATAAACCAATAAGTATCCTTGCCGTCAGAACCGGTTAAAATGAACATCAAATCATCAACACCGCCGTTGGTGTGCAGATGTATAACCTCTTTAGCATGCAAAGTGACACATAGGCTATACTGACGAGAAACATATTTAGCGCTGACTTTATGCGCCACAGCTTGCGCCATGGTATAACGCACAAAAGAATACCCTGACAAAATCTTATACGCAAAGTAATCATTCTGCAACAATGAGCCGTCTTTCATCGGGAAAAACAGTTCTACGCTAGTGTCATCAGAGTTTTTTATATACTCTTTGCTCTTCTTGATATATATTTCTCTTGAAATTTCAACCAGAACATATGTGGCATAAGTTTTTTCCGGTAACCTGACATAGATGCAATACCAATATGTGGCATTTCCGGCTATATCAAAAATTTTGAACACTTTTTCACCGAAAAGATCATTAATATCAGCGACATCATACACTTCATCGGCCAATATAGTCATGGAAAGAGCATAATCATAGCTTTTTTCCATGAAAAACATGTTTTCATAATTTCTTGCCATAAAAATACACTTTTTTGCGCTTGGGATAAAGGTGCGCCTGAAGTCCTTAACTTCAACCTCATTTGATTAATAATAATTTATTTATGACGTATTATTAGCACGCGTTTTGTCTAAATACAAGCCTTTTTATTATTTTTAATTTATGCAAAAAAAAGACCTTCATAACAAACTGCGGTTACGCAACCTGTTATGAAAGTCTTAATCTTAACATTTTAGCTTATTAAGCTAAACGAACGTCTTGAAATCTCGGGCGTTACAACTTTCGCACACAATCCATTGATAAATGGAAAGCATCAGCTTGTTGCCCTTCACTGCCAGATTTTCAGGGTGCCACTGCACGCACAGAATACCGTCTTCCATTTTGCCCCAAGCCTCCGGAACTCCGTCAGGCGCCACGGCATAAACTTCAAGGTCTGTGCCCTCATTGTTCAAGAGCATGCCCTCTTTGTGACGAGAATTGACCGTAAACTCTTTTTTGCCCATCCAGAACTGCAACAGGCAGTTTGGGCGCAAGATAACTTTGTGTGCATCATCGTCAGAACTTTTATGTTCAATCGGAGAATGCTTTAAGTCACGATACATCTTCATGCCATGCGCACCGGCCACCATTTGCGCGCCGGCACAAATGCCCAACACAGGAATAGCTTGCTCTTCGGCAACTCTGATAGCCTCAAGATACGCATTGGAACGTTTGCTCGGAACTTGCGGATTTTCGGCGCGAGTTACATAAAACTCATCAGGCGAAACAAACGACCCACCAGGCAGAACCAAGCCGTCAACCGTTGCCATTTGTTCCTGAATTGAATCATAACACAAGCCCTGGATACGTCCGCCGGCCATGTAAATAGCTTTAGCGTAGTCATAGTCAAGCGAATAATAGCCATCCTCTCGCCCAAGCAAAAAGCCGATGGTCGGATTTTCGCCACCAACATCAAGCCCAAGCTCAAACTCTTTAGTTTCGGGAAGATGGATAATCGGGACTTTATGGTCTGCTATCACACGATTGACTTCTTCATCAGAAATGACATAGGCGCCAAACTTTGGCTCAAAAGTCAGTTTCAAAATCTCTTTCATAAAAATTTGGTTTAAAATAATTAATATCGGCTTTTTATTTTGCACGTTTCATAAATTTTGTCAACTTTTTTATACCGGATAAAGCAAAATAAAATGTATTTAAAACGAAAGTAACCCATTGGTAAGCCAACGGGTTACTGATTTTTCACACTTTAATTACAGATTATTGCAACCGCATTACTTCTTTGCTATTATAAGAAATGACAAGAACTCCATCGGTAACAGAAAGTTCATAAGGTCTGATAACATTTCTGTAAAACCGTAAATCCATATTTTGCACACTCCTTACAATTTCTTTGCCATAGAACATATCGGTCATATAGACGCAATCTGCAACTAATCTTTCATCAGTTAACCGAGGCATATTGTGTATTGCCGGAACCCACTTGCCGACAGGATATGCACCATTGTTATACTTCTTGGTTAGGTATGCGGAGTTATAAGTGTCCGGATAGTAACCTTTAGCAAAATACGCTTCGGCTATTTGTTCCTTTGCCGGAACAGTTTGCTCCATAGAAAACACTATTGCCATCGCACCTTTAGTGGTTCTGATGAGAAGACACCGTTTCATATCTATCCCTTTTCCATCATTACCAAACACCAATGAAACAGTCGCGCTGATAATAGTTCCTTGGTCTTTGGTAAAGACTTTGGTTACCGGTGTGGCGGCAACAGCTGTAAATGATGAAAGCGCAATAACAGCAGCAACGAATGCCGCGAAAAAATTTTTGTTTGTCATAATGTTATAATTTTTAAAGTTGTTTATCAATAATACACATAATTTCTATTATATACCGTTATATTAACATAGCGCCAAAATAACTCAAGAATAAACTTTATTGATTGTGCCGAAAATTACATGCAAAAATAAGCGGATTGCTCAAAGGCGAGCAAAACCGCTGATTGTAGGTGATAAAAATTATTTCTGAATAAAAATCAGTGACCGCAAGCCGTATACTCACCGTTATAATTTAAGATATAGCTGAAAAAGCACGGTATGGAAACAAAATATTCCGCGTCATCGTCAACGATTTTGCACACGTCTTTGATGCTGTAACGCTCATAATCTTTTTCAGTTAATTTAACCTTGTCTGGCGCAATATTTTGCTCTTCGGCAACATCAAAGGTTATCAATTTTTTTCTAAATGGCTCAAAAAAAGCAGCAACTTCTGCAAAACGCTCCTCTTGCGTTCCCCATCTGCCATTTTCATAAAAATCTTGAATATCGGTATAATGTTCTGTTATAGCACCAGCCTTAGCCGCCTTAGTTAATAAAACCATTTCGTCAATCTCGGTTTTTTCTATTTCATCTTTATATTTTTCGCGCACTTTGGCGGGGTAATTAACCATTTCATAACCGTACGCCTTGCAATATGCCGGATACATATAAGTATGGCGATATATTTCGCCCACCGCCGCACCCAAACGGAAAGCCGGACGGTTGGTATCAGGAATATAGCGGTCTTTTACTTCAAACATAACAAAGATACCGACAAAGGCGACAAGCGCAAAAACAATCGGGAATCTGGTTAAAAAGCTTCTTTTTTGCTCGTTAAATTCAGATTTAGCCGGTCTTAATGCTAAAACCAAGTTAACAACAATAATCAGAATATTAGCCAAATGGCGGAACCATTTAACCTGAGGATAATACGTAGCGTCAATATCATAGATTAAAACTTGTGAATACAGAAAAAACAGCATTGCTAAAATATACCATGTGCCGCTGCTGTTAAATGAGCGGGCGCGTTTTTGTACGGCAGCCGTTAAGCAATATATAGCAAATAAGAGCACAATCACCGCAGACACAGCGTTTACAACACAAAACGCAAATAAGAGGATTAATAAAACAAGTGTTACAACATAAGGAACGCGCCCGATTGCCCCTTTATATGAAGACAAGAGCTTTAATAAATTGCCTGAGAATAAAGTTTGATTTATCTTATTAACAAATGGTTTTAACTGCATGATTTATCTCCTGATTTAATTTATTTGATAATATGGGCTTCTTCAGTGCTGATGGGGTTGGAATAATCTAATTTTTCTGCATTTTTATAGATTCCAAGTTCATACGGAACCATATCCATGGAACCAACTTTAGTGACAGAAAAAACATATTCATATTCGCCGGATTTAAAATAGTATTCCGCATTATTTGCTGAACCAAAATATTTAACCGTGCCGTCTGATACCAACACTTGCGGTTTGGCTGACATTTGCTCATCTTTATTCCAAAGAGCCAAACGATATTTTTCACCGCGCTCGTTATTTATTTCATCTATACGACCAAGTTTTGTATCGGTATTGAAAATATACACATTTTTATCATACTGCCTTAATGATTCATACATTGTCTGTTTGTCATTTTCATACCACTTGGCAGCATAATCACGTTCTTTTTTGGTTCTATAATTAACGGCTTCTAATTTTCCATCTGCACTAATCCAAACCAAGCCCTCATAAAGCATAATGCCGCGCCAACCAGCGCTTGCCCAATTCTCGGGCTTAGAATCATTGATAATTTGCTTTAAGTTGTCATCTAATATCAAGTCATGATTTTTGATAAAATCCGTTTCATTTTTAATATCAGGTAAAGGTGTGCGAGTTTTATACGGATATACCACATATTTAGCAATAATTTGCGGGTCATTGGTTTTTATGGCGTCTTTAAACTTTTGAACAGCAACATTGGTTGCGTTTAGTTCGTTTTCCGCAACATCATTGGCATGCGCAACATTCAAATTCAGCACCAGACACAATATTAACAATAACCATTTTTTCATATTTGAAGCCCCTTTCCTGTTCATACCGGCTTTGCGCCTATATAGTTTATATGTAAAATCTAATTTATCATACTCAAAGCATGGCAAAATACAAGCAATAATTTAACTTATATACTTTTATTTATCAGATGAAACAGGAATTAATACCCACGGTCGGGAGGGAGTTCGGCACCTTCATAAAGGTGTTTTTCAGGGCTGTATGCAATGTGCACATAATCGCAATTATCCATACTTTTTGGCTTGTATTTAAACAGACTTTCAACCAGCGTGCTTATCGCGTGTCCATGCGATGCAATACCGATAGCCCGATGCTTATCTCTTAAAAGTTTTCAGCTTTGCACCCCAAAGTGCCGCTAAATTATCCAAAGTAGGCTCTTTGACCTCGGAAGATTGTTCAGTCTTTGTTTCTTGCAAATTATATTCACCATAGCCACCATTTCCTGAATAACTTTCTTCAAAGTCTATTACTTTTTCGCGATATCTAAAACGTCTAAATTCTTGAATAGTAGGTAATGGATGGTTTTCACTATCTGACACCCCTAACTTTCTCATAACTTGATCAGTTATATAATCATAAGCAGAGGCTCGTCTGGCTTTTCCTACAGAACTAAAAAAGCTCTCTCCATGACCACCACTTTCATCACTGTTAAAAAAATTTTCCAAAACTTTGGCTGTGGTCTCATTAAACTTTTTATCCGCCATTTGCTCTTTAAGTCTTTCTTTTTGCAATAATAAAATAATTTCTTTTTCTGCTTTATCAGCTACTCGTACATAAGACTGATTATCAGACCTATATTCTAAAAAGTCTGCAATACCACTTTTAATTTTCTCATCAGATGGTATTTCATAATTATTTTCTAAGCCAAAATTTTGAATAAGTCTATCGGATTCTTCAAATATTGCTTTCATTGCTAACTTGTTTTGTCGTTCTTGTTCACAGAGTTGTTTATCTCTTTCATTTAATAAATTTCTCTGTATGATTTCTAGTTCTTCCATATTTGGTTGAAGAGGAAGCTTTTCTTTATTTTCTTTCATATAATCAACCATTTTTTGAATAACATCAGCATCGGAAAAAGATACAATTTCCTCACCCAGTGAATCTTTAATATCATTTTGCAGTTCAGCTAAAGCATTTTGATGTTGCGCCGCACGTTTTTCTTCAAGCCGTTTCTGTTCAGCAATTTTATTTTCTTTTTCCATACACAACTTATCGTAAATACTTTTTAGTTCGTCAGCATTAGGTGCAAAAGACAGAGATTGCCTATTAACATCCATATAATCAATATTAGCAGATTGTACAACTTTAAATTTTTTACCAAATTTTTTCTCTAATCCCTTAATATTTTTGCCGCCTTTGCCAACAACCATACCTATCATATCTTGAGGAACTTCCATTATTATAAAATTTCGTTTATCATTTTTTATTCGTTCTCTATGAATCAGCAACTCCTGATAGGTGTGATCATAACCTTGACGATGATCACAAGTACAAGCTATACGTTCTTGCGCTACCATCTCGTATTTATCATCATTTTTTATGCGGGTTAAATCGTAATTGTATCCTGTTTCAACAACGGCATAAACCTTATTCCTATCTGTTGATTGTTTATCAAAATACTCATCAAATGCTTTTAATTTATCTTCTATAACTTCTGATTTACATTCTTCTAAATCTTGTTGCATTTTTTCTGAAATTTCAGGTGTTAAAATTCCATCTTTTGTTTTAATAATATAACTGTTTCTGTTTTTAAAACCGCTTCTTCCTGAATAATCTAATACATATCCACGTGATTTCATCTTTTCGGCCAGAATCTCGCTAGTGGCATTAATACGACACCAACCAAGGGTGCTGTATGCTTTGATTTTATCCAAATTTTCTTGTTTATCAAAAGATAGATTTTCACTTAAAAAAGGTACACACTCCAAAAAAGAATATGCGCCACGCATAAAATAGTGTGCCGAGCCATCTGATTTTTCAAGTTTTATAAGCTCTATTTCAGGAGAATCAGAAGGTTTTAAATAGTTAAGTTCTTTTGCCAATTCTTTAACAACGTCTTCTGTTCTAAACGTATAATCAGGATAAATAGATTTAACTGCTTTTTGTATGTCTTCTTCTTTTATTACAACATATTTATTCGTTTTATCACAACATAAATAAAAGATTTGACAGTGCTTTCCATCGGATTCATAGACAGAAAGAAACTTATCACGTTCATTTTCTTTGTCGTTTTTTATATAAAACCCATCTGCGATTTCGTATTTTTTATTTTCACCCTCAGACATCTTCTTTCCCCTTTATTTATTGAAAGATAGAAATTCTTCCAGTTTTTGATTGAATACTGACTGCTGTAAATTATTGCATTTTTGCAATTCATCAGCATCAAGAACATAATCTTTCATAACCTGAGCAACGGCTGAATTTTGTTCAGATAATCCTTTGTATAGTAATTTGTGTTCTTCTGCAGGAATTCCCTTGCTTAAATCAACTTTATACCCTGGCGCCCTATCTCCCCATTCATCAAAATGTTTAGTCGCAAATGAAACCGCAAAATTTCTTTTTTCATCATCAATGCGTACACCTACATCATATAATGCAATATAATCACCTTTAATAGCCGGGGCTGCACCGCCGCCCATATTTCTTGTATACTTTTCGCTTTTGGCGCTCTGTTGACGTGTAAATGACATTTCAAGCGTTTTTCCTTCACGTTTGATTTTATAAGTATGAGTCGCTCCATCTTGACTGACACTTACCGTGGCTCCTGATTTTTTGTATTGCATATTATTCATTACACTTGTTCCTTTAATCAGTTCTTATCTTTTTTGTTACCCGATGCTACTTAATTTAAAGTAGCACCGAGTAACTTTTTCTTTCACCACCGTCCGTTAGGATAAGGGCTATACCCTCCCATAGCGGCACAGCGACTCCTCCATTCCTCTTCTGTCAGCTCGCTCCAGTTTTTATTCTTTGTTGAAGTGCTGCTTCTGTGTGATGAGGAGACGGATTTTGATGCTTCATATGAATGCCATCCAGAGCAATCACAAGGCCCACATCCGCCATGCCCCATAGGACGTAACTTTCCACAAAATGGGCAGTACGGTGTTGAAAAATCAGGCATAATAACTTTCCGGTATTTTATTGTGGGCGGCAGATTCCTTTAGATCCTTCCGGTATACGCCCACGATAATGATAAACACAATAAGATTTTAAACTTGTTACTTGCTCAAGCCATCTTTTAAGGCAACCAAAACCGCAGGATCAAGCGTCTTAGAGCCTTTTTGTTTTTCTTGGTTTTGAGTCAAAATAAATTCCAATGCTTCGGTATGATTAGGATATCCGCCCCAGAAACCTGTGCCACCTTTTTTTCCGATACCGGCACCGCCAATCCAGCCACCAAAGTGATCATATAATACTTCCGTTTGGTTCGGATCCCAAGGCGCAGGACGTTCACCGGTTTTATTGCCTTGCAATTTGCGGCAAATATCCTCAGGGCCAAAATAATTAACCTCACCATCAGCCGAGAAAATTGCAATATTTTGCGGCTTATCTGGATCAAACAATCTGTCAGTTACAGTTGCTGTTTTGGAATGTGCCATTTTAATAACAGTAACTCCGCAAACCTCACGGGCTCCGGCAATAGCTTCCTCAGCTTGTTTTTCTTGTTCCGGCGTAACACCTTGTGCAGCTCTGTCAAGATAACGAATTTGAGCAATTTCTTCTTTGCTTGCACCCAGTTCCAACATCGCCGGAATATATCCGCTGTCATTGGCTGCAATTAACTGCATTTTACGCGTCGGCTGAACACCGAGCAGCTCACACACTTGTAAAATTGATGCCGGCTTGCCCGCATTTTCATTGTGATGGTCAACGTTGATTGTACTTTCCGGAATGTTAGAATCAATTACCAGCTCAACAATCACCGGAGTCTTACCTTCTTTGGCAACTTTTTCAAGTTCATCACCATATTTTGAGGTTGAAGCACCCCAAGCCAATTTTGCATCACTATAGGCGACACCTTGTTTATCAAGCAACTCTTTAATGGCTACCATTTCAGCATCTGCACCACCTAAGAAAAAATGTAAATTATCTTTGTTCATAAATTTGCTCCTTAAAAAGTTTGATTTAGATGTTGTTTACATTATGGCACAAACCAACGTTTTTGCCCAACTGACAAATCAAGAACATTTTAAGAAGTTAGAATAAACTCGGAAAACACTCAGACATAAGCATTTACAATGCTTATAAGCTAATTTGATAAAAATTTTAAAAATATAAAAAGTGGTTGATTTAAACGTTCTATTAAATGTGCCACTTTTTAACATAATTTTGGAGGATTATAGTATGGCAATTATCGGATATATCAGAGTGAGTTCAAACAAGCAAGCACTTGCACATCAGCGTTTTGAAATAGAAAATTTTGCACTTAAAGAATGTATAAAAATTGATACATGGATAGAAGAAAAAATATCAAGCCGAAAAGCCTTAGATAAGCGTAAGCTCGGGGAATTACTTAATAACTTAAAAGAAAACGATATTTTAATCACCTGTGAAATATCCCGTTTAGGACGTTCCTTGCTTGAAGTTATGAAAATTTTAGAAATCTGCCTTAATAAAAATTGTCAGGTGTGGACAATAAAAGAAAATTATCGCCTCGGTAACGATATACAAAGTAAGGTGCTTGCCTTTGCTTTCGGACTTGCTGCTGAAATTGAAAGACAGCTTATTTCAGAGCGCACAAAATCAAGCTTGGCAAATATTAAGGCACAAGGTAAAAAACTTGGACGTCCATTTACGGCAGAGTCAAAAAAGCTGAAATTAAGCAAAAATGCCAAACGTGTTAAATCATTGTGGGCAAAAGGATTGAAAAAATCTGCCATTGCCCGCATTTTAGGCGTTCATCGTTCAACTGTTCGGCATTTCATTGACCGAATGGAAGCGCAAGCATCATCTTAAACAACCTCAAACATTCAATTTGCATTTTCGCTTGCAACTACCAATCAAAACTAAATCCGGCTGTTCCGGTGCGATTTATGACAAAATGGAGTTTACGCACCGCCATCAGCACGATAGTCTTCTATGCATTTTTTGCAATAACCTTTCATTTGCATTGCAAACCAGCCAGCAATAATTTAACTTGTATACTTTTATTTATTAAATAAAACAGGAATTAATAGCCGCGGTCGGGCGGGAGTTCCACAGCTTCATAAAGGTGTTTTTCAGGGCTGTATGTAATGTGCACATAGTCGCAATTATCCATACTTTTTGGCTTGTATTTAAACAGACTTTCAACAAGCGTGCTTATCGCGTGTCCATGCGATGCAATACCGATAGCCCGATGTGAGCAGGTATTTGCAATTTCTTCAAGCGCCTCCTTTAAGCGTAGGCTGACTTGAAGCAAGCTCTCGCCCTGCGGAAACGGAATGGTTATATCATCATACGAGCGGCAATAATCGGGGCAAACTTCTTCACGTTCAAGGGCGTAAAGCCCGTTTAAAATACCGTAATCAACCTCACGCAAACGGGAGTCAAACTTAACCGGAACTTTTAGCGCTGCCGCCACAATTTCAGCGGTTTGTTTGGCGCGCAATAAATCAGAGCTTACTATCAGCTTAATTTTTTTATCGGCAAGTTTTTGAGCCAGCGCCCGCGCCTGCTCTTGTCCGGTAATGGTTAAAGGCACCGGAAATTCGCTCTGCCCTTGCGGGCGTCCTTCCGCGTTCCAAATGGTCTGCCCGTGACGAAATATGTAAAAATGCTTTTTCATGCCCTAACCTTTCGCATAAAAAAACATTTACAAACAATCGCTTAAAATTTAATTAAAAACATCTGACTATTTGTTAAAACTAATAGTCATTAAACGCCTGAATATGGAAATATTGCAAAGGTTTAGAAACCGGCTTATAGCGCTGCTCCTGCTCTATCAACCCAATTTCAGTTAAAAACATACCGCGGTATTTTTCGGGGATATTCAGCTTGCGTAATTGCAACTCCCAAAAATGTTGCATATCAGACATACTGCCTTTAAGATAACCGTTAACATCGTTAAGGTTATTGCGCTTGGCAGAAGCAATGCTTTTGGCAACAATTTCCGTACGCAATTTGATAAGCTCTTTATCTTTGCTGTGCTCTTGCGCGTAACAATAGGCTCCGGGCAAAAGCCCGCGGGTTAAATAGAGCGGAATATTAAAGCCTTTGGTTTGGGTCGGCGAAATTCCCGGTCTTTGCGCAAACGGCTGAACATCAATAATATAAGCCCGCTCATCGCGGCTTGAATATAACAAATTGCCGGTGTTGGTAAACAAACCTAATGAGCATATATCAACCGAATGGCGGCGCGATGAAAGATAATGCAAATCATCATACAAAATATCAAACGAAGCATCCGGCATGTTGGCGATTTTTTCTGACCAGGTACGGGTTTTAATCAAAGATTCTTCATTATCCGGAACCGGCAGCCCCGCTTTGTGTATTTCCATTGAAAAGCCCGGAGAATAGCGGTTAATGGTTAAAACCGTATCGCCGCCGCGAATATCAGGATGATTCCAATAAGCAATCGGTTGCGCAAAGTTGCGTCCGGCAAAAATATCTTCTTGCGGCTTAAACGGATACTGCTTTAAGTAATCAACTAAAACCGATACAGACGGAGCGTCCTGACTAACCTGTACGGTAAAATCAGGGTTAGTATCAATTTTATAAACTTTTACTTCTTCGCCCTCGCCCAAACAGCGGTCGCATATAGCGGTAATTACCTCGCTGACCAACGGCAAATTATAGTGATATTTATCTTCCATAAATCCTCCAATTTGCCAAAAGAATATATTTTCTGAAAACTTTTGTCAAGCTTTTATTGCAAATATTGGTATGACGCATATAAAATGCTTGCAATTTTTGACAAAAGAGAGTATAAGCGAGGTTACATAAGTTATATTTATTAAATTATAAAATCATGAAAAGAATCAAAAACATCATTATCAACATCAACAGCTCTGAGCTTGCGGCTATTAAAGCTGACGCCATTATGGTACCGGAATTTCAGCACTGCGCGCTTCATAGCGGAATTGGCAGAACTATGACCAAGACCTACCCTAAAGGTATGTTGATGTATGACATTTACGCCAAAGCGGCCGGAAGTTCGCTCGGAAGCGTAATGCTCACTGATACCGGCTCGCCAACCTGCAAACACCTTTTGCATCTGGTGGTACTCGGTTGTTGCCGCGACGATTTGTTCGCCTGCATTAAAACCGCAGTGGAAAAAGCCTTGATTTTAGCTGATGAAAACGGCGCTTTATGCGTGGCAATTCCTGCGCTCGGCACCGGTATTGCCGGTTACTTAACCGTTGAGCAATCTGCCAAAGCCGTATTTGCCGCCATTGCGGAATTTGCTCCGCTTGCCAAAAGCATCCGCAGGATTGACTTTGCCGTTGCATTAGGCGCGGTAAAAGTTGTGGAAGATATTTTGCAGCAAGAACGCTATCTTGGCTGCGAGACGGAAATTGCCGGCAACAACTTCAACCTCGGCGAATGGATTTACACGCTGTGCAATCAGCTTAACACCGGTGTGCCGGAAGTTGGTTGTTAAGTGCTCATGGCATGAAAAAGCTCCCTTAATCGGGAGCTTTTGCTTTATTCGCGGCCTTTGTTTTTGATTGCAGCCTGAACATTTATATCCGTCTTTTGGATTTGCGGAGTTGGTTTAGTACGTGAAAATTGCGTTTCGGCCTTGGTCAACAGCGTGTTAATCCCCATGCGGAGCTTGTGGAAAAATCTGCCCTTTTCTTTTTGTGACATATCTTTAACCGCCTCCGGCGCCTGCTTAGCGGCAACCTGCTGCTGTGCCTGAGGCTGAACGGTTATACCATTTGATTGAGCAGTATGACGTTTTACCGTATCGCGCCCGCTAAGGCTTGCCAAACGCTCTTTATCATGCTGCATAATATCAACTTTAGGCTTTGCCTGTTTACTTAAATTTTTAGTCGTTTTACTCGGCATAACTTTAGCGACTAACTTTTTAACCGGCGCCAAAATTCTCTCTTTGCGCAACTCTGATATTTGTTTTGTTGAAAGCCCCTTGGCTTTAAGACGTTTCAGCGGAACTTTTTTGCCATTTTCTTCTTTGGTATCAATAATTTTAACATGGGGCGGAATATTAAATTTTCCAACACTCCAAGAATCAACACAAGACGTGGTAATTTCTTTAACACATTGCGGCAACCGCACATCATCACAATTAGTTGAAGTAAGCTTTTGAGGCAGTTTTAATTCAGCGCATTGTACTGACGGGTCTATATTACCTTGTTCGCAACGCGACAAGTCTAATTTATAATCTGGCGCAAATTTAACATTCTCGCCAATATAAACTCTTCCCTGTTGCGGCGGAATAACTGTAGCGCCGGATAAATCAACATTTTGCAATCTAACGCTTTCATATTTTGATAAGTCTACCGCACCATTAACAACAACATTAGTCAAGTTCAAAGATTTCAATGACTGTGGAATTTGCTGTAAATTAGACATGTCAAACGATTGACTATTACAAACGCGTAAACTTTCTAAATTTTGCGGTAAAACAATAGAATGAGTACATCTTTCTATACCAAGTCCTTTGGTTGGATGCTTGGATAAATCTAAATTAATTCCATCTAAGGCTATAACACTATCTTCTAAATTTTTTGTTTGTTCAATAATTTTAAGGTCTTCTATGGTTCTTGCAAAATCACCTTGGTATATATTTCCTTTAAATTCAACAGCGCAAATATCTTTCGGAAAAGAGGTGATATTCATCTGTGAATTACCTTGTGATCTGAAATCAAATTTATTATTAATAATCAAATGCCCGTCAGGAGCTTTTGATGTGTTTTGAGCGACCCACTCTTGCCCTTTGGTTTTGAGCAAAAAAGATTCCATGGTTATATTTTTTAAATCGCCTTCAAAATTCAAACCGATAATTCCACTTTTAGTAACCGGGAAATTATCTAACGAGGTTACTTTTTCTGCCGGATTTAAGCTAATGGATTTAACCATCATATTTTTCATTTCTGACGGCAACTTCACAATATTTGTAGCGGATAAATTCAATTCTATATTATCATGCAGTTCAGTGTGTTTAACGCCTTGGGCTAATAAGGCTCCCGGATCGGCTGTATCAGTGCCGAGATTTCCTTTAATTTTATATATAAAATCGGCGGCAGACATATTTTCAATAGAACTTTGATCTTTGATTGTAAGGTTATTAAAACCTATACCTTTTAATGTTTCAGGAACTTTATCTATCGTATCATACGGAATTTGTATACCTTGCGGTAATTGTACAAATTTAATTTTATCCCATCCTGCAGGCATCCCATCGCACTGCATTTTATTATTAGCAGCACTATAAAACCCAGTATACTGTTGTATTGCTTCCGCGCCAATTATCTGTAAAAACCTTTCAGCTGAAACCGCAGAAACATTTTTAACATTTATATCTTGTAACCTAATGCTTTCAGTCGTTGTCGGCAACTTAGCCGCATCTATTTCCGGTATAACGTCATTATTCATCTCAAAGCTACCGACAATATTTACAGAAGATAAATCAGGTATTTTGTTTAGATGCAAGGACGTTATATTAAAAACATGTCTATTACTGTTTCCTATGAATATACTTGCCTGCAGACCATTTTCTGTTTCTTTAATATCGCCATCATGCATAAAATTACGCAAAAACTCTTTGGTGCTCATATTGTTAAGATATTCTTGATTATCGGCTTCTAATCCTTGTTTAAGTTCAAATGTATAGGCATGATTGGGATTTAATTCTTGCTCTTTTT
The DNA here is from genome assembly GCA_902464275.1 of uncultured Alphaproteobacteria bacterium. Lineage (GTDB taxonomy): Bacteria > Pseudomonadota > Alphaproteobacteria > RF32 > CAG-239 > CAAFZY01. The sequence continues at coordinate 22,468 of CABQIK010000011.1, forward strand.
TTTGCGCATTTTGCCGATCTTTTATATATCCAAGAACTTTGTCATCGGTCGGTTCGTGCAAAGCCATAAAATCACGCCATTCCGGGTCTGCAATTTTACCGTTTTCATCAAGCGGAATAGGATATAATTGTGGTTTTTGCGGATCAACCCCTACATAAACATATATTGCCTTTAATTTATTATGATGAGGTAAAATTGGTGTTTCTTCTATTTCCAGTGGATTTTTTATGGCTGATATATTATATTCTTTGCTTGTGCGTGAATCATAACTTGCGTTTTCAAGCCCTGTATTACAATAAAACCTTTGTTCATCACCCATACTTGCAAACTTATAGATAAAACCATATTCAAGTCCGCTTTTAGTTCTTCCATAAGTGGCTCCGCCAGCGATGGAGCGATTATTCCCTTTACCACTATAACCGGCAGCATCTGATATTTTCGGCGCAGAGTGCGCAACTTTTCTTGAAATATTGGGAGCTACAGTAGCATAAGGATTAGCCCCCAATGTGCCTCCGCGAAACAATTCCGACATCCCGTTTTTATATACATTATCATGACCAATCGCGAAAAAATCAACAGCCTCAGCTCTTGCATAAGCCTCATTTATTTTTCGGTCAATAAAACTTTTATAATCACCACCGTTACGTTGTTCAATTTCTTGAAACTGAAGCGGATTTGGATGTTGTTCTTTGAGGTCTATACCATTTTCTTGTGAATTCTTAACTTGATGATTAGCGGCATAAAGCAAATTCTCCGGCATATGAGGATTGACATATCCGGATGTTGAGCAACTATTATTTAATGCAGTATCTTCTATTAGAGTTACTGCTTTTAATGAATCTTCCGGCTTCATGAATGGGCATAAAACGCCTGATGGCTCTACAACAAATTTATCAGTACGCGCAGCCTGAGGATCAATAAAAGAAACCGCATCAATACCTTTATCACGTAACAGATTTACTATTTCATCAACTGCTTTTTCCCTAAAATTAAGACCTATCGCAGCAGCCACCGGCTTGTCCAAACCTTCAAAATAGTTTGAAAGCGAATGTCTGATTGCATCTTGGTTTTCGGTTTGAGCAATTACCGCGTCTATGTCTTCTTTCGTCAGCGCCATTGGTGTTATCCTTAAAACATGTTATAGAAATTGCAAGTGTAAAAACTAATACTCACGTGAACTTGGCTTGAGCGGCATTTTACTAAATTGCGGCGTCATTTTGGCGTTAAAAATCGCCACAAATTCATCCGTGAGTTCAGCTCGGCGTTTTTCTACCGCTTCCGCACTTTGCAATTCGGCATAAGTATTTTTCAAAAATGTTGTCATTCCGCTGTATGCAACCCTAAGAGAGCCGTCCTCATTAGTCGCGTCATAACCGATTTGCAGCCCGCTTTTGTGGGTGGCGGATTTTTCTTTAACATTAACTTGCCAATCATCAATAAAATCTTTTAATTCTTTGCTCATTACCTACTCCTTTAACCTCAATCCGTTCACGATATCAGTATTTTACCATAAAATACCTTAACTTGCAAATGGTTAAGATGTTATTTATTAAGTTTTTTGACTTTAATTTTCATCCCGATTTTGTGGGTGGCATGCGGAGCTAACTTGATATGATAATCACCCACGTTTGAGGGCTCCGCGCACACAAAAGTTTTATGCTGGTTCACGCTCATTTCCGCCAAATCTTTATACGGGTTCCACACCACCGTGGTTTGCGAGCCGAACTTTTCAATGCTTATCACGCGGTTATAGCCGCGGTCTTCAATTTCAACCGCGCCGGTGTGCCCTAAAAATATGGAATCAAATTCCGCCGCGATGTTTATATCATCAGTAAGCGCGCCGGTTTTACCGGTTAAAGAATTTTTATACTTTTGTCCTTTAAGCCCTTTGATTGTAACATTTGCAAGCGAACTGATGTTAAAATAAGCGTGCAAAGCCTCGCTGAACTCAAAGAGAGTGTCACTGTTATTGGTCGTTTCAAGATAATATTCTAAAACCTCGCCGATTTTGAGCGTTAATTTTGCCGTAACCGCTAAATTATATTGAGGCTGAGAAGATAAAATCAGCTCAGTTTCCGCCTTGTTTTCATCGGCAGAAAGACCGACAACCCGCCACTCTGAAACACGCGCAAACCCGTGCCGCGGCAGATGATTATTCAGCTCTTCTTCGGCAAATCGCGGCCATGAAATCGGCACTCCGCCCCTGATGGCGTGCTCGCCGTCAAACTTGTTGCGCGCGCCCACCCATAACACATCATGCGCTTCAGTTTGCGGGCGGAATGAGAGCAAAGTCGCGCCCCATAAGGCTAATTTTGCCACTGCCGCTTGGTTACTGATATTTATTAATCCGTCTGCCATCATAATTATCTCCTTTTGCGTTTGGTGGTGGTCGGTTTGGCAAGTTGTTTACCGGTCAGCAAACCAAGCAGCCAGAAAAAGCCGTTAATAATCAGTTTGCGGTCTTTTTGTCTTAACGAAAGCCAAAAGTCCCATAAGCGCCGCCACCATGATTTTGTTTTTTTCGCTTCCGGTTTTGCGCCCTCGTCTTCTGTTTTAGTCAGCAGCAAATTAAGCGGCTTTACGCTTGCGCGGTATGGCTCCAACATTGCGACAATCTGTTCATCAGAAACATAAGCGCCGTGCACTCGTTTGAGCTCGCCGTTTGCCTGCAAAAACAACGCGTCGCCGCGGCCGATAAGCTTTTCCGCGCCCGCCATATCCAAAATAGTGCGAGAATCGGCAGAACTTGCGGTTTTATAAGCCAAACGCGCCGGAAAGTTGGCTTTAAGCACGCCGGTTACCACATCTACTGAGGGACGCTGCGTTGCCAAAATTAAATGAATGCCGCAGGCGCGCGCTTTTTGCGCCAACATCTGCACGGCTTTTTCAACCTTTTTATCAGCCGCCATCAAATCGGCAAATTCATCAATCAGACAAACCAAATACGGCAGCGGCTGATTGTCATGATTATACGCTTCAAGATTTTTAGAAAAGCTCTGTTCAAAAAGCGAATATCGGCGCTCCATTTCTTGCACTAAATATTCCAAAGTTGCAGTTGCCTGCGTGTTATCGGTCACCACCGGACAGAACATATATTTTTGATTATTATAAACTGAAAATTCAATGCGTTTGGGGTCAATTAAAATAAATTTTACCTCGCTCGGCTTTTTATATTTTATCAGCGAAAGAATAAAGGTGTTAAGCCCTACTGATTTGCCGGAACCGGTCGTTCCCGCCACCAACAAATGCGGCAGCTTGTTTAAATCTGTCCAAACCGGCGCGCCGACAACATCAACGCCCAAGCAAATCGGCAGTTTGCCCGCAGGAGCCGGAGTTTGCGCCAAAATCGCCTCAAAATCAACGGTTTTAGGGTGTTGCGACGGAATTTCAAAGCCAATTAAATTAGTGTTTTCAATAGCCTCAACCCTAAGCGATGAAATGCCCATTTCGCGGGCAATATCATCAGCCGCAGCCGCCACATTTTTAAGCTTGGTTCCGGCTGTCGGTAAAAATTCAACGGTTGTTACTAACGGCCCTTCTTTGATGCCGGTAACCTTGCCAGTAATGTTATAATGAGCTAAAACTTCTTCCCAATTTTGCATATTACCTCCCGATAAATAATATCAGATTATGCACTCAACAAATTAAAATAGCGTAAAAATATCGCGCGGCTTGATTTATTTGCCGGCGTATGCTAGTATGGTTTGTACAGAGGGTAAAAAATGACTCAACAATTTGATTGCAACATAGTTGCCGATAACAACACCGATTTTATAATTGCCGACCAGATTGCGAACGGCAAAATTCCGATTTTGCTACAAGGCGCGCAAGATTCTATGGTCGGCGATTATAATTTTGATGTTGATACCTTATGCCGGCAAGATTCCGCTTTCAGAGTTGGCTTAAAGCAGCTGATTAAAAGCATTTCAGCCAACCATAAAGACGGCAAACCGCTTAATGAAAGTTTGGCTTTGTTGCAAAATTTTATGGAGCAAAAATTGCCGTTATGCTCATCTGAAAAAGCCGATTTACGCACCGCTTGTATGTTTGACAGCGAACCTTTTTCATATTTGGTTGCCAACAAGCTGTCAATGTGTTCAGAGCGCGCCGCCCTTGCGCAATATGTGTTGCAAAATTGCGGCATAAAATCATATCACGTCAACAGTATGGCGCAAATTCAAAACGTTACTGACAAGCCGGCGCATCACGCTTATGTTATGATTAATGACAATAACAAAATTTTGGTTTATGACCCCGCCAATCCGCGCCATAATGACCAACCGCGCATACTTAACACCAATATGGACAGCGCAATTTTTGCAGATTTTATTGACGCGGTTAATTACAATGCCCAAAGTAATGATAATCAAAGTAAAAAGCGCGTGGGTTTTCGGTGTGTTGATGAGCAAAGCGGCAAAAATTTTGCATATCACAGCCTATGCGGCAAAAAAGGCGAAAATATTACTCCGAGCAAGCTTAAAGCCGCCCGCGTGCTAAAAGTAAACGGTGATTCTTATGATAAATAATGTTTTAGATTTGGTAATTAAAGCAACACATTGATTGCGTTGTTAATTTGGCAAAAGACCACCCCGTCGGCGTTCCGCCGCCACCCCTCCTCAGGAGTGGAATTATACAACTTATGCACAGCGCAGACTCGTAAATATTGCAAAAAAAAAACGCGGAGTAAAATCTTCTTAAATGCAATAATTTGAGGAGATTTTAGCTCATGAATACACAATTTGGACGTTCTATGGTGGAGATGCTTGGCGTTCTTGCCATTATCGGGGTTTTGTCGGTCGGGGCGATTGCCGGTTACTCCAAAGCAATGATGAAATACAAGCTTAACAAACACGCTGAGCAAATCAACACCGTAATTAATGCCGCGGCGCGTAACATACACAGCTTTGATAATATTCAAACCACTAACAACAGCACCACTCCTGTTACCAAATATTTTATCAAAATGGGAGAAATTCCGGTTGAAATGTATTCTCCGTATGAAAATATTCTCAATGATATTTTCAAAACCGAAATTTATATTGCCATTAACCAAACGGAAACCGGCTCCAAAAACATGGCAATCTTTTTTATGCTTGACCGGCTTAAAATTCAAAGCAACGATAATTTAGAAATTTGCAAAAACATTGTGCTTACAGCCAAAGAAAACCGCGACAGTATAACATACGTTGAAGTTGTCGGCGATTATAACTCAGACAACGCCGGCTTTTATACCATTTGGGGTGACCAAAGGTGCACCGCCTCGCGCATATGCCTTAAAAACATGAGTATGGACAATATTTATGCCATGTGCACTAAGCTTATCGGCAAACAAAACACTCATCTTAAAATTATTTGGGATATTTAAGCTTTAGCCGAGTTTGCGGATATATTCATAATCTTTTGCCCACGGCGAAATATCCTGCGGGCAAGTCATTCCTGTTTCCATAGTGATATAGGCATCATCGGCGGTATAATTTTTTAGCCATAAGCCAAGCGGAAATTTCCCCTCGCCGTAATGAAAATGATTATCTTCCTCGTCATCGGTAAAGCCGTCGCACAAATGATAAACCGTAGGATTTAAGGCATAAAATCCGGCAAGCAGATTTTCAGGTTTGCAGCGCATGGCAAAAGCCGCGCATACCGCATGCGAAAAATCAAAGCAAAAACCGCAGCCGGTTTGCTCCATAATCATTTTAATTTCAGCAGGGGTGGTTCCGTGCAAAATTACGCCGTCGGAATGGAGCGGCAGATTTTCAACCACAATCCGCTTATCATTAAAAAGCTTAAACTGCCGAATGGTTTCTTGAATATGCTCTTTAGCCTCACCGCAACCGGCATGAAGCACCATAGTTTTAGCGTGCATAATATCGGCGGCATACTGCACCGGCTCTAACAGTTTGCGGTTAGAACTTTCAAGCGCGGGGTTACCGGCATCAAAGCCTAACAAATGGTGCGGAGCATGCAAACGCACTTCAATTCCGGCAAACATTTTTGCCAACGTATCAAGCTCGGCAAAAGAGGAATCTTTAATCATCAACTCAATAAACATATCGGTTGAATGCTTTTTAACCAGCGCGACCCCCTGCTCTAATAAAGCCGGATTGGTATTTAAGTTGGTACTAAACAGTTTAAGCCCGAATTTACGCATTTTGTTTCTCCTTTAATTTGAGGATATAAAGCAGTTTTAACACAATCGCAAGCATTAGTTTTTAAAAAGCAAAAGGTGCAGATTGCTCTGCACCTTCAAAAAAACGATTAAGCCGAAACTACCGGTAAGCTATAACTCCGGTGTAGGAGTTCGGTGTAATCTTTTTGGCATTGTTCCGCGGGTCGCCATAGAATATGAACTCGTGGAACTTGCCTTGTTTGGTCTGCCCCTGCATCCATACCGTACTGCCGTCATTCAGAACGCGCCATTTGCCGGCCTCATTCTTCCATAATCCGAACTCTTGCGGCACCGTGTAGGTAAAGGTATCGCCGTTGGTGTAGGAGAACGTGATAACAATCGGCTGATAAACCTTTTTGTTGTCATAGTTCACGGTAACCGATTTGGCGGCGGTGCTCATCGGCGCGGCAACATAGTGGTACGTCTTGGCGGTTTTGAGGTCAACAACGGCAGTTTTGTGCTGCGGCTGATAAACCTCAGGCTTTGGAGCTTCCGGTATAGGAGCTTCTTCCTTCTTCTGTTTGCAAGCTGATACTATCAGGGCAAACATCGCGACAAGCGCGAAAATTTTAATAAAACGTTTCATAACTGAAATAGTTTTAAGATTAAATAAAAAAATAAAACACAATAGGGATTTTGACAGCTTTACTTATAGCAAAGCCGTTTCCTTTTGTCAAACTATTTTATTTATTAAGTATAGGCGCGACAATGCGCTCATCAATCCCTAATTCAGTATGGTAAAGCAACATCACGCCGATAACAACCGCCAACACGGCAAATGCCACCGCCACGCTGACAAATTTGGGCGAGGATTGCGGTAATTCGGCTTTAATGCCTTGACTATGGGCATATCCGGTATAAATGCGGCAGGCTGAAATGATATAAAGCGGCCTAAAAATCAGCATAATTATCAGCAGAGCCATAATCATCGGCACCCCGCAGTAAAAATAAAATGTATACATATCATATTCTGACTGCATGGCGTTGAAAATATATCGGCCGATGAAAAATAAACTGACATAACTGCCGATGCCGACAATCCAACAAATTAAAGTATAGGCTAAACGTAATTTTATGAGCGGCATAAAACGGTCAACCAACAGCCGCACAGAATCTCTGCCGGCTTCAGCTGCTCCGCGGCCGAACAACAAGGCCGGAATAAAGCCTAAAGAGGCGGCTTTCCACGCGTTATACACAATTTCATTGCGCAATTTGGTGGAAAGCGGAGTTCTGTCGTTCTTTTTGGGCAAACGTTCCATAATGCGCAAAACCGTCCACCAACCGTCAATCCAACTGAATACCCATATCGGCCAGGCTTTCGGCAGCGCCACTTTTAAACATTCGGCAACCGTTGATTCTTTGCCCTCTGAACGCAAAATGTATGAGGCGCTCATACAGGCGGTAAGCAACCCGAGTGGCAATGATACCAAACCAACGCAGGAAAACGACCATAACCACAGCAAAATATTAACAAAAGTACCTTCTTTATTTTCTTGAGTCGCTTGCCAAACCTCATCAGGAATCCAACTTAAAGCCTGCACCCAAATATAATAGCCAAGCACAATACAAACGAGTTGCAAAACCGCGAACATAATGTTTTCTTTTTCAGTCAGAATAAAATAAAGCGAATTTGCCGCTTGTTTTCCAAAACTGCCCATTGATGTAAGCATTGAAGGTTTTTCTTGTTCACCGATTTGTTCATACGCATCGTGTTTTAATTTATTTAGGCTGTTTTTGATTGTGCTGTAACTATCCATAATTTTAGTCCTTAGTATTAAACAATAAAGCAGTTTACGAATATACTTTCCGTAAATCAAGCGCTTTATGCAGGTATAAACATTTTTTTGAATCTTCTCCTTGCGGAAAAAACAACTGATTCCTATATAAAAAGCAGAAAGGAATAAAACTATGGATATGGAAAAATTAACCGACAGAAGCCGCGGATTTATTGAGGCGGCGCAATCGCTGGCCGCCCGTAAATCAAACCAGTTTTTGATGCCGGAGCATTTACTTAAAGTTATGCTTGACGACAAAGAAGGTTTGGCTTCGTCACTTATTGCGCAAACCGGCGCTGATGCCGAATGTGTGCGCGAGGCTGTAAATGCCGATGTTGATAAATTGCCGCAAGTTGAGGGTAATTCCGTACAAATTTCAGGATCGCAAAGCTTTTTCAAAATTTTGGATTTGGCAGAACAGAATGCTCAAAAAGCAGGTGATTCGTATGTTACGGTTGAGCGTATTTTGCAAGCTTTACTCGCGGCAAAATCGTACGGGGTTGATTTGCAAAAGCTGAATCAGGTAATTAATAATATGCGTCAGGGGCGTACTGCGCAAAGCGCCAGCGCGGAAGATACGATGGACGCGCTTAAAAAATATGCCACCGATTATACCGAGCGCGCTTTGCAAGGTAAGTTAGATCCGGTTATCGGTCGTGATGAAGAAATTCGCCACACCATTCAGGTGCTGTCAAGGCGTACTAAAAACAATCCGGTGTTAATCGGTGAGCCGGGGGTCGGTAAAACCGCCATTGTTGAAGGATTGGCGTTGCGTATTGTTAACGGCGATGTGCCGGAAAGCTTGAAACACAAGCGCTTAATGGCGTTGGATATGGGCGCGTTAATTGCGGGTGCCAAATATCGCGGCGAATTTGAAGAGCGTTTGAAAGCGGTTCTGCAAGAGGTCAGCGCCGCCAACGGGCAGGTCATTTTGTTTATTGATGAAATGCACACCGTTGTGGGCGCCGGCGCAACTTCAGGCTCAATGGACGCTTCAAACCTGTTAAAACCGGCGTTGGCACGAGGCGAGTTACACTGCATCGGCGCTACAACATTAAAAGAGTATCAAAAATACATTGAAAAAGATCAGGCTTTTGCCCGTCGTTTTCAACCGGTATTTGTTAATGAACCGCAAGTGGAAGATACTATTTCTATTTTGCGGGGCATTAAAGAAAAATATGAATTGCATCACGGAGTTCGTATTTCCGATGCAGCATTGGTTGCCGCCGCGGTAATGTCTAATCGTTATATTACCGACCGGTTTTTGCCGGATAAAGCGATTGACCTTGTTGATGAAGCAGCAAGCCGCTTGCGTATGGCTATTGATTCAAAGCCGGAACATCTTGATGAAATTGATCGTCATTTGATTCAGCTCAAAATTGAACGCGAAGCCTTGCGTAAAGAAACCGATGTTGCCTCAAAAGAGCGTTTGGCTAAAATTGAAACCGAAATTACGGCGCTTGAAAAAGAATCCGCCGATGAAAACGCTAAATGGAACGCCAGCAAAAGCAGCGTACAGGAGGCCGGCAAATTGCGCGAGTCTTTGGATAAGGCGCGGATTGAAGTTGATAAAGCTTTGCGTGACGGACAGTATGAAAAAGCCGGTGAATTGCAGTACAAAGAAATTCCGGAACTGGAAAAACGCCTCAATGAAATTAACGCGCATGCGCAAACACACACCGCGGTTGAAACGGTTACGCCGGATGTTATTGCGGAAGTTGTTTCAAAATGGACCGGTATTCCGGTTGACAAACTGATGAGCAATGAAAAAGAAAAACTTTTAGATATGGAAAAAGTAATTGCTCGCAGAGTGGTTGGTCAAGATGAGGCTATTACCGCCGTTGCCAATGCGGTGCGTCGTTCGCGTTCCGGCTTAAACGATCCTAACCGTCCGATTGGTTCCTTTATGTTTTTGGGTCCGACCGGCGTTGGTAAAACCGAACTTGCCAAAGCTCTGGCGGAGTTTTTGTTTGACGAAGAAAGCGCTTATTTGCGTATTGATATGTCGGAATATATGGAAAAGCATGCCGTTGCCCGTTTAATCGGCGCGCCTCCGGGATATGTCGGATATGATGAAGGCGGTGTTTTAACCGAGGCAGTACGCCGCAGACCTTATCAGGTAATTTTGTTTGATGAGGTTGAAAAGGCTCACCCCGATGTGTTTAACATTTTGTTGCAAGTGCTTGATGACGGGCGTTTGACTGACGGACAAGGTCGCACGGTTGACTTTAAGAACACGTTTTTGATTATGACTTCTAACCTTGGAAGCGCTGAAAAAAGCAAAGATGCGCGCGAGATGTTGAAAGGCTTCTTCCGTCCGGAATTTATTAACCGTCTTGATGAAATTATTGTTTTTCATCCGTTAAGCAAAGACAATATTCGTCAGATTGTTGAAATTCAGCTCAAACATCTGCAAGAACGTTTGGCAGATAGGCATATTGAGCTGAAACTTGATGATAAAGCCAAAGATTGGCTTGCCGATAACGGATATGACGAAGAATTCGGCGCTCGTCCGCTGAAGCGTTTAATTCAGCAAGATGTTGAGAACCCGCTCGCGATTAAGCTCTTAAACGGTGATATTAAAGATGACTCAGTTGTTAATATTTCCGCCGACAAAAACGGCTTAATCATCGGATAAGGCGTCATTCTTTAAGATAAGCGTCTGAATATTACATTCAGGCGCTTATTTAATGCTCTGACTTATACTAAGCTTTATGAGCGAAGCTGTCGCCTTATTGGAAAAAGCGTTGTTTGCCAGAAAAATCAGACGTATTGAAATTGAGTGTGTAACATCTAACCAACCCTCAATAAATGTTGCCATCAGAAACGGATATGTAAAGGAATGTCTTAAAAAAGAATATTTTTATCTTAACGGCATATATGAAGACGCTTTTATGTTTGTTAAAATGAATCCTAAAAGATAATCCCTGCCAAAAAATTAAAACACAAGGCAGGAAATCATACATGCTTTACGGTTTTTTAATATAAAACAAATACTTAACACGTTGATAAATAGTAATATAACCACCCCGCCTTCGGCACCCCTCCATAGAGGGGAATTTTAAAAGGCCGGCATACTCCATCAAGGGGAATTTTAAATTGCGGATTTAAATACAACTTATGCACAGCGCGGACTCGTAAATATTGCAAAAAAAAAACGCGAGCTAAAATCTTCTTAAATTTAACAATTTGAGGAGATTTTTATTATGAAATCAGAAAATGGTCGTTCTATGGTGGAAATGTTAGGCGTACTCGCGATTGTTGGGGTTTTATCCGTTGGGGCAATTGCCGGCTATTCTAAAGCTATGATGAAGTATAAGCTCAACAAACAGACAGAGCAAATCAGTTGGCTGTTTAATGTGATATACCGCTACAAATCAGCCTTTGGGGCAAACCCGCAATTTATGGACTTAATGCCGACTTTAATAAAACTCGGAGAAATTCCGCAAGAGATGATTAAAGACAATTCAGACTTTTTGTATGATAGATTCGGTGCTAAAATTTCAATTCGTACCAACGGTTGTCAGAATAATATGTGCAATCAAGTCGCACTTTCTTATCAAATATCATCATCTGAAAATTTTGCAGTCTGCCAAAATCTTTTAACCATTGCTAAAGAATTTCACAATGACTTATTCAGTACCGGCGTTTACAAATATTCCGATGATACAGATAGTTATGGCACAAGTTACTATGGCGACAAATATTTCTTGCAATATAATGGCGCTAGTATCGGAAACATAACGCAAGAACAAATTTATAATCAGTGTAAACATTGCGATAAAAATGCCGCAAACTGCAGTCTTTATTTTCTGTTTAATATTGAATAATTTACTATAATAAAGCAAAACCCCGTCAGAAAATAATCCAGACGGGGTTGGTTTTATAAACAAGATTAATTAATCTTCATCGCTGACCGGTTCGTCATCACCGATTAATTCAGTGGTTAAATGACCGGCATCGGCGCGAATTTTGTTTTCAATTTCATCGGCAACGGCCGGATTGTCACGCAGGAACAATTTTGCGTTTTCACGTCCCTGCCCCAACTTTTCGCCTTTGTATGAGAACCATGCGCCTGATTTTTCAACAATTCCGGCTTTAACGCCCAAATCAATCAATTCACCGGTTTTGGAAATGCCCTCGCCGTACATAATGTCAAAGTCAACGGTTTTGAACGGAGGAGCAACCTTGTTTTTAACAATTTTAACGCGGGTTTGGCTGCCGATAACATCATCTTTATCTTTAATGGCGCCAATACGGCGAATATCCATACGAACGGAAGCGTAAAATTTAAGCGCGTTACCGCCGGTGGTGGTTTCAGGGTTGCCGAACATAACGCCGATTTTCATACGAATCTGGTTAATAAAAATAATCAGCGTATTAGAGCGTGAAACGGTTGAGGTGAGTTTACGCAAAGCCTGACTCATCAAGCGAGCCTGCAAGCCCATGTGCGAATCGCCCATTTCGCCTTCAAGTTCAGCCTTCGGAACCAGAGCGGCAACCGAGTCTACGACCAAAACATCAATCGCGCCGGAGCGAACCAATGTGTCGGCAATTTCCAATGCCTGCTCACCGGCATCAGGTTGTGAGATCAGCAAATTTTCAATATCTACGCCGATTTTTTTGGCATAAGACGGGTCAAGCGCGTGTTCGGCATCAATAAAGGCACAAGTTCCGCCTTTTTTCTGAGCTTGAGCAATAACACTCAATGCCAATGTGGTTTTACCGGAGCTTTCAGGACCGTAAATTTCAATGATACGACCTTTGGGTAAGCCGCCGATACCAAGGGCGATATCAATACCGAGCGAACCGGTGGAAACAGCTTCAATATCAATGTTGGTGCTTTGTCCCAACCGCATAATTGAACCTTTACCGAAGGCTCTTTCAATTTGGCTTAACGCCGCGTCAAGGGCTTTATCTTTTTCCATATTTTTCTCACTTTCAGTTAAAAACTTCTGCTATTAGTTATGTTCGGTTTTTGTTCTTTTTGCAAGAACTATTTTTAAGTTATTAAATTTTTATCTTTTATTCGGCTTGCCTCCGACAATGATTTTGTTTAAATTACGGCGGTCAAGCTGGCGAAATTCTTCCAAAGCCGCCGTTACAACCGCCCCGAAAATTACCGCCGCCCAATACAGATACATCCACACCAAAGTTAAAGGAACCGCGGCAACCGCGCCGTACAGGGTTTTATAGGTGTTATTTTTGACCATAAACATTGAAAATCCGAAGCGCAAAACCCAAAACAGACACATGGCGACAAACGCACCGGCACCGGCATTTAAAAAATCAACCTTTTTATTTGGCACAAACACATAAACGCCGGTTAATACCAACCATGTTAATAAAAACGGCAAAATGCTCCCCATAATGACCTGCAATTCAGGCACGGTATGCAAAACATCATTAAATGCCGCATATCCTTTGAGCGAAAACGCCGTGCCCAAAAGCAACGGACCTAATGTGATGATGGTCCAATACAGGGTTATTTTGGTGGTAAAGCGACGCGGGCGGGTTACCTTAAAAATAAAGTTAAAGCTGTTTTCAATGGTGGAGAGCAGCAAAATAGCGGTTAAGGCAATACCGACCACGCCGATAGTGGTGAGCTTGGCGGTTGCATTAATAAATTGAGCAAAATAAAGCTTTATATCTTGTCCGGTATCGGGCATTAAGTTTTGGATTATCATATCCTGAACCTGCTGCCGCACTTCGTTAAACACCGGAAACGCCGAAAAGATAGCCAAAGCAATGGCCAAAACCGGCACCAGCGCGATTAATGAAGTGTAGCTTAATGATGAAGCAACTCGCAAAACAGTGTCATTTTGCGCCCGTTTCATAACAAAATACACAAATTCTCTTATTTTTCTTAACATTTCTAAAAGTTTGTTTTTCCAGTACATTTTCTTAAATCTCAAAAAACAGTTTACAAACGCGATATTATTGGCTAAATATCACACCTAGAAGATAATGTATATTAAAAAATTTAAAACGCAAAGGAAAATATAAAAATGACTAACGTTACTCCGCTGATGGCCGGTAAAAAAGGTTTGATTATGGGCTTGGCTAACGACCACTCCATTGCTTGGGGTATTGCTCGCGCACTTAACGAACAAGGCGCTCAAATTGCCATTTCATACCAAAATGAAGCTTTGGAAAAAAGAGTAAAGCCTCTTTCAGAGCAACTTGATAACGAACCGCTTTTGATTAAATGCGATGTTTCCGATTCTGCCTCGGTTGAAGCCTGCTTTAAGGAACTCGGTGAAAAATGGGGCAAACTTGACTTTGTAGTTCATGCAATTGCTTTTTCAGATAAAGAACAGCTTAAAGGTCGCACCGTTGACACCACTTTGGATAACTTTTTAAACACTATGCAAATTTCATGCTATTCGTTTTTAGAGGCCTGCCGTTGCGCATCTCCGATTATGAACGAAGGCGGAGCGATTGTTACCCTCACCTATTTGGGTGCCGAACGCGTTTTGCCGAACTATAACATTATGGGTGTTGCCAAAGCCGCTTTGGAAGCATCAGTTCGTTATGCTGCCGTTGATTTGGGTGCGCAAGGAGTTCGCGTTAATGCTATTTCAGCCGGCCCGATTAAAACTTTGGCAGCTTCCGGTATCGGTGATTTCAGAAAAATTTTACGTTGGAACGAATTAAACGCTCCGCTGCTGCGCAACGTTACGCAAGAAGAAGTCGGAAAAGCCGCGCTTGCATTACTTTCGCCTTTGGGCGTTGCCATTACCGGCGAAGTTGTTCACGTTGACAACGGCTATAACAAAATTGCCATGATGAGCCTTAAAAACGTTCACGAATCGGCTGAGGTTTTGGCTGAATTTTAATTGATTTACATCAAAGACCCGATATATCCATCGGGTCTTTGTTTTTATTCGGAGAAAATAAAATGAAATTATCGGTTTACTTGGTTACCTTAAATGAAGAATTGCGTTTGGATAAAACCTTAAAAGCGGCTTCCGAAGTGGCCGATGAAATTGTGGTGGTTGACAGCGGAAGCACCGACAAAACCGCCGAAATTGCCGAAAAGCACCACGCTAAATTTTTGTTCCATAAATGGAAAAATATTTCCGCCCAAAAACATTTTGCTCAAAATAAATGCGCAAATGACTGGGTTTTATCGCTTGATGCCGATGAAGTTTTATCCGATGAACTGATTGCTGAAATCAAACGAATCAAACAGAATCCGACCGCCGATGCATATAAAATGAAAATTTGCGATATGCTCCCCGGTGATAAAAAGCCGCGTATTTTTGCCAAAACATACAATCAGGTTCGGCTTTACAACCGCAAAAAAGCCAACATGCCCGATGATTTAACCCATGACCGCGTGGTTTTAGGTGAAAACTGCAGTGTGGAACAGTTAAAAGCAAAAGTAAATCACTATTCATATATATCGCTTACTCAACTTTGGTTTAAGCTTAATATGTACACTGATGAATTGGTACAAACCGCTCTGAAAAAAAACAAAAAATATTCACGCTTGCGCCTTTATACCGAAATGCCGCGGCAATTTTTGATTTACTACTTTATGCGCCGCTACTTTTTATACGGAACTTGCGGTTTTTATATGGCAACTTCATATGCGTATTTTCGTTTTTTGAAAATCGCAAAGTGGTTTGAATGGCAAGCTCTGCATAAAAAATAATCATTTAATTAAAACTATTCCGGCAACAAGCAGGCAAATTCCGAGCCAGCTTGTCCATGTTGCCAAATCATGAAAATACATAACTCCGACCGCAAAAGTGCCGATTGCGCCAAGCGCCGTCCAGATAGGATACGCCACCAACATCGGCAAATCTTTTTGCGATAAATAAAAAAAGATGATACTTAGCGCCACGGCAAGCAATGAGCCGGCAATCCACCAATCACGATACGCACTGCCCTGCGCAAGCTTAAACCCGAACGGCCACAGAGTTTCAAAAATTCCGGCTAATATCAAATAAAATACAGACATCTTTATTCTCCTGATTATCAAATAAGCCCTGATTGTTAAAATTAAACAACGAGCAATAAAAAAACCTCTCTGCCGATTTAAGCTGAGAGGTTTTTGTTTTTTTGCGCTATGTTACGGCAGCAACGGCGACCATGCCGGATCGGAGCCGTCAGCCGGAGTTACAACCATGCGTTCATTATAGCCGGTTAAGTCTATGGTATAAAGGTGTACCGGCGCATTGCGGGTTGATGAGCCGCTGTCTTGGCGGAAATACATCAGCACACGACCGTTCGGCGACCAAGTAGGTCCTTCAACCAAATATCCGCTTGCAAGCAGACGTTCACCGCTTCCGTCAGGGTGCATAACCCCGATATAAAACTGTCCGCCGGCCATTTTGGTAAAGGCGATATAATCACCGCGCGGCGACCATACCGGAGTGGCATAACGACCGTTGCCAAAGCTGATACGGTGCGGGTTGGAGCCATCGGCGTCCATAACATACAACTGCTGATTGCCGCCGCGGTCAGAGTTGAACACAATCTGCTTGCCGTCAGGCGAATAGCTCGGCGAGGTATCAATAGCCGGATGCTTAGTCAGTTGTTTGCTGGTTTTGCGCTTTAAGTCCATTTCATAAATTTCGGTATTGCCGTTAGATGCCAACGAGAGCAATACTTTTGAACTGTCCGGTGAAAATACCGGAGCAAACGTCATGCCGGGGAAGTGTCCCAACAGCTCTTGTTTGCCGCTTTCAATGTCCATAATATAAACTTTAGGCGCTGTTCCCGAAAATGACAAATATGTAACTTTTTGCATATTAGGCGAAAAGCGCGGAGTTAACGCCATGGTGGCGCCGGAAGTTAAAAAGCGATGATTTTCACCGTCTTGATCCATAATTGCCAAGCGTTTTACGCGGCGGGTGGCCGGTCCGCTTTCAGATACATAAACAATACGGGTGTCAAAGTAGCCTTTTTCGCCGGTCAAACGTTCATAAATAGCATCTGAAATAATATGCGCAATACGGCGCCAGTTGTCTTTGGTGGTGGTGTACGACTGCCCTTGCAGCTGCTCGCCCGACATCACGTCCCACAAGCGGAACTCAACTTTGAGCTTGCCGTCAGAAGTTTCCTGCACGGCGCTTTGCACCAAAGCATGAGCCTTAATGGCGCGCCAGTCAACAAAGTTAGGGCGCTGATTGATTGAGGTTAAATCTTCAATATAACTGCCGTCATCAATAATACGAAACAAACCGCTGCGGTCTAAGTCGGCGGTTACCACATTGCGAATCCGGTTGGCATACATACCGATTCCGAACAAGCCTAAAGAATTACCGTCATTAATCATACGCGGAAAAGCTATCGGCATCGCCTCGCGCATTGCTCCGGTTACATCAATTTCAAGTTCGGCATGCGCCGGAAAAGCAAGCAAGCAAAGCAATCCGGCAAGTAAATTTTTTATCTTCATCATTAATACCTTCTGCTGAATTTTTGATTTTAAAGCATATTATACGTATATTGTTAAAATTCAATTAGCAAATGTGTTGTTTTTTTGTTGCAACAAATTACAGTTTTGCTATATATAAGTATAGATAACTTTGTTTGAAAGGGTAATTATGACCGAACAACTGCCTGTAAATGTAATGAAAAAAGCCGTTAAGGGCTTGGGCTATATTTCACACCCTCTCCGATTGCGAATTTTGGAGTTTTTGGACGTGAACGGCTCGTCTTCGGTTTCTGCCATTACCAAAGGTATAAACGGCGAGCAGATATTTGTGTCGCAAAGCTTAAAAAAATTGCGCGAATCCGGCATGGTTAAAACCGAACGACACGGAATTTTCATTTATTACTCCATTCAAGAGGAATATCCGGCCAGTTTGTTTGTGTGTCTGCGCAAATTGTTCGGCTATATGGCCAATGATTTTCATTATTTGGCAGACGGATTTAAGGCCATGCTGCCTAAAGATTATACCGCAATGGCGGCAAATCAGATTAAACTGTTTGCCAACTATGATAAAATGCGAATTTTAGAATTTTTGGAGCTCAACGGCGAACAAAATGTTTCTGAAATTATGCAGGGTATCGGCTGCAATCAGCTTAAAACGTCACAATATTTAAAACGACTGCGTGATGACGGCTTTGTTTCTTGTTACCGCAACGGCAAATTTGTAATTTACAACATCACTAAAGGCGTGCACAAAACCGCTGTGCAATGTATTCATCATCGTTACGATAAATTAAGCGATAAAACGGAGTTTTAACCCCCTCGCCTACAACTTATGCACAGTGCAGACTCGTAAATATTGCAAAAAAAAAACGCGAGCTAAAATCTTTTCAAATGTAACAATTTGAGGAGATTTTTATTATGAAATCAGAAAACGGTCGTTCTATGGTGGAAATGCTTGGGGTTTTAGCGATAATAGGAGTTTTAAGCGTCGGGGCTATTGCCGGTTACTCCAAAGCAATGATGAAGTATAAGCTCAACAAGCAAGCGGAAGGGTTCAGCTTTTTATTGAACGAGGCAATTAAAATAAAAGAAGAAATGTGGAATCGTGTGCTCAAAAACGGTGGGAACTTATCTAATGAACTTGTTAATATTTTAGTTAAAACCAACTCTATACCTGATGGCTTTACCTATAATTTAAGCATGGACAGCGTTTATGACACTTTTAATAACAAGATTCAATTTTATTGCTATGCTGCCGCCGCCGGCACGTATGCTGAATATATGCTTTCATATAACATGACTAAGTCAAATTATTCAGTAGAAATTTGCCGCAACATGGTAATCGCCGCCAAAGAAAATACCGCCAATTTAGCTTTTTTACAGATGCGTTCAATAGCAGCAACCTCATCAGAGAGCTATTTATACGGCGACCGAAGATGCAACGGTACAAACTGTTTGCGCAATGCCGGCATTAAAGAAATTGATGATTTTTGTTCATCGTGCACCAATAACAATAACTGCACATTATTCACCTATTTAGACCATATTAATTTTTAAGCAATTAAAAAAAATCTCTCACCTTGCGATGAGAGATTTTTTATAAGCTTAGAAATTGTTATTTCTTTTTAGCCGGTTTGCGACCTGCTTTTTTAGCAGCAGTCTTTTTAGCCGCAGGCTTTTTATCTTTTTTAGCTTCTGCTTTCGGCTGTTCTTTTTCAACTACCTTAATTTCAACAAACTTAACCAATTTAATGTCTGAGAAATAAGCAAAATAAGTTGCGGTGAACAAAGATACCCAAAATACAATCCAGTAAACAACAATTACCACTTGAGTGTATGCTTCATAGTAGCATTGATACCAATCAACATTGGTGGCGGTTGCGAACAGATGACCATCAACTATACCCGGAACATCGCCGAAAATAATGCCGAAATATTTAACAAAACCAAATGCTGCCAAATAAAGAGAAATTTTAGGGAATTTTTTCCAAAAAACTCTGAGCCATGCAAAAGAATCTTTAAATGCCAAAACAATAACTGCTAACAAGACTATGGTAACAAAACCTAAATCCCAAAGCCATGCGCTGTTACCGGCAAAATAAGCAATTATGTATGCTAAAAAATAGTAAAAGCCACCTAACAGCAGCGCTTCTCTAATAAATGGTTTCATCGTTCCTCCTTTAAATTTGATTTCCCCACTGATGTTTTTATATGCTCAAACTTTTAAATAAGCGTTAAGACCAGAGCGAAAATATTATTTACACGATAATTAAAACATTTATTTTTTGTTTTGTAAAGCTAATTGCCGTTTTTACACAATTCCAGTTCCTGTCTTAACTTATTAATCCTCCCTATCCATTCCCATGTGTTCGGAAACTCATCGTAACTTGCTTTTTCAAGCTCCGCGGCAACTTTAGCGCCCGCCGCCGGATAAGCCGGACAGTTATTATAACTCACCGCCGCGCATGAGCTCAAGCAAATCAGCGCGGCCGGCATTAGGCTTAACCCAAATTTTTGCCTTTTCTTTTTCAACATATTTTATCACCTCCACTTGTTTAATTACCTCTTTGCCCTGTTCTTTTATGATTTTGACCTCGCAATGCGAGCGCCCCAACATATAACAGGCCGCGCAAAGGGCGGCAATCAGCGCCATGCTTACCGCCCATTTATTCAGCTCCGTCATTACATCAGCCCCAACAACGCCGACGGCGCGCACACCGCAACCACCGCCAACACCAACAGCGCCAACACGCACAACTTAAACACCTGATTACGGCTTAATTTGTGAATAATCGCTTTGTGAACCTCATATTTACAACTGTGCTTTTTACGTTTTATCATATTTCAAACCTCCCCGTTTCAATGGTTTTAGCAATACGCTCCGCCCGTTTGCCGACATCGCGCGCGTATTTTGAGTTTAAGCACTCTTTGGCGGCGCCGCGGTAATTGCCGATTTCAAGGTCGTACAGCATTTTTTTGAAACGCAGCAAACCTTTAATGCCCAAATTAAAGGCCATATCAAAAAGCGCGTACTTGCGTTCAGCGTCTAACATATTCCAACATGCAAGATTATTGCGGCAATCCGCCAACACGCGGCGAATATCATTGCGCAGCAAATACTCCGCCGTTTCCAAACTTATGCCTTTGCTCCAGTCACCAACCACTTTTTTTTCAGCAGCGGTTAACGGATTGGTTACCAAATTTCGCCCCACGCCGATGGTTAAATACCCCTTCGGACAGTGATACGGCTTTAAGTTTAAGCCCTCGTGCATAATAAGCCGGTCGGCAATTTCTTTTGTGCTTATCATGGCTTGCTCCGCTTAGTTTTTTCTTTGTAAAGTAGGTCAACTTTTACTTTAATTTCGGCAAGTAATCCGTTGTTTTTGTTCAAACAATCGGCGATTGTATCGTGTTTATGCTCAATAGCATCAATCCGCTTGCCGTGGCTTGCAAGGCGTTCTTCCTGCCTTGCCTTCCACTCGCCGAGCTTTACGATTAATGCCAGAAACCCCAAAATTGACGAGCAACCGCTGACCGCACCGACCAAATTTATAAATTCCATATTATTTTCTCCTATAAAACACAATGCCGCGCGATATTCATTCGCACGGCATTGTTTGATAATTAATTTGTTACTGCAAAATAATTGCCGGAATCACAAATCCGGTTTCCGGCACGGCTTTGGCGTAAATGCGCACATAACCGTTACCGGCGCTTGCCACCGGCGCATAATTTCCACTCTCGCACTGCTCCAAGCCGAAATTGACGGTAGGCACGTGTTCCGCCAAAGCGTCTGCCACCGCAATATCCGCCCTAAACGGATAATCAGAATATGTTTCATCGGCAACGAATAAATCGCTCGTCACCACAACATTTTCTTCTTTTATCACCGGCGATGAATCTAAAATATCCTGCTTAATTTTAGCATATAAGCTTTCCAAATCAGCCGTATACTTATCATACGCCGCCTGCATTGCCGCAAGCGCCGTGTTCATCTGCTCAATTACCGCATTAACATCAAGCTCTGAAATTTCCGCGGTGTTGTTGGCAACCTGCAAATAAAGGCAAAGCTTAACCGCCGGCGGCTGCACTGTGTCGCTGGCGCCGTAAATATCGCTTGACTTTGAGGCGTCAAACATTGTGGTGCGTTGCGCATGGCTACCGGAGCCGTCTTTAGAATCGGTGTGATAAAAATCACCGTTTTCAGAGTTATAAAACGCGCCGGACGGCTCGCCCATGCGGTACGGGCGCAAACTGCCGGTAATATTCGGCAATCCGGCTTTTTCCTCTTTGGCAAGCTCGCTTAACTCCGCAATGCTTGAAATAAATTTGCTGATTTTCGGCAACCGCACATGACCGTTTAAGCTGTCAATGTAAAAGCTTGCGCACTGCCCGTACGTTTCAAGCTTTTCGGCATATTCTTCCGCAGTTACGGTTTGTAAAGTTCCGAGTTTTGACATGGTATTGATTTTATTCCAAAACTGCGGGTACAAACTTTTACAGTTGGTAATGGTTTCACCGGTCCAAAGCGGATAAGCCCCGACCGGCGCCGTGCCTGAAAAACTGTAATAAACGTCTAACATTTCACGCGTCGGCTTGTTTTTTAAATCGGCTATCGCTTTACGAATGTCGTTTAAGTCAGCATTAATACCGTTGGCAAACGATTTAACCGCCTCAAAATTGGCGTTTACCTCCGATGCCACGGCTTTTTTGCCGCCCTCAAACTCATACGGATACACTAAATTAGTATCTGTCATGTTATTTTCTCCTCCATAAAATGATAACTAGAACAGATTATTCAGCTGTCCGCCGATGAGTGAGCCGATTTGCCCGCCGGCCGGACCGCCGAAATAATATCCGGCGCCGGCGCCAAGCAAATTGCCCCAATTAAGCTTTGAAGAGTTGTTATTTGCTAATTTGCCGGCATCGCCGCCTAATCCGCCCATGTTGTTCATATTGCCAAGCATACTTGCCAAACTGCTTATACCGCTGCTGTTAAACTCGTTAGCATTTTGAGCATTGCGTAATGCCTGCTGATATAAATTGCCGCTCAGATTGCCGATACCCATCATATTTGAATACGGAACCTGATAATAGCCGAACAAATTATTGAGCATATTGGCGTTGCGGGTATCTTCGTTGGCCATGGCGTCGGTTTCAAGATCGGCAAGTTTACCCGCAAACTGACCGCTCATTTGATTAATGCTTGAACCGCGTGTTAAACCGCGGCTTGCAAGCGGATTAATCAAATTATTTTCAAAGCTTTGGTTGGCCAACCGATTGCGCTGCGCGGTCTGCGCCTTAAAAATATTACTGTTATACGTCGGGTTTACTAACTGCTCCATATACTGCGGAATATACTTTCCGGTCATATTTATCAATTTGGTTTCAAAATCTGACGGATTATAAGTTGTTCCGTATTTATTGGTTGTGGCAGAACCGTATAAATTTCCGCTTGAAAATGTTTGCGGTTTTGCCTTTATTTTACTAGACATTTTGTTTCTCCTTTAATGTTGATTTTTTTAAAAGTTGATTTTTGCGGCTATACCATTTGAACCCCGCCCGCTTTAACGCGATTACCGCGTTAAGATGTCGGGTATGGGCATACAGCTCATCAAACATTGCCGCAATTTGGCGAATGGCTTCCACCGCCTCTTTATGATGTTTGCGAACCATATATCCTCCCAAATAATTTTTGTTATCGTCTTTACCCTGATAAACAAAGGCCGAGCCGATATATCCTTGCTGATAGACATTAAAAAAACGGCTGTTGGCAAGTATGCCCTCAAAGCCGTTTTCATCATCTAAGTTTTGCCGGTTAAGCTCAAAAAGCTCATGGGCTTTATCCTTTTCAAAGAACGGACTGTCCTTTTCAATTAACACTACCACGGTTACTCCTCCTTATTTGATGATTTTTACTTCTACCGGCGTTGTATCTACTTCTTCCATTTGCTTTTTTTCATTATACAATCCGGCAAGTTTACCTTTAAGCTCTTCCGCTTTAAGCGCCAAGCTTACGTTTTCTTGCGAGATTGCCATGTCTTGCAAACGGGTCAAAGTATCAAAGCTTTCAGCCGGCTGATACGAAACCTTGCCGGCCGCTGTTTTTTTCTTCATACATGCCTCCTTATTAAGATGTTATCCCAAACTTTTGGTTTTGGCGCGAACTCGCTTAAATTCAATGCGCTTAATGGCAAATTCCTGGGTCGGTTCTTTGGTGAAAATTTTTATTTGCAACTGCTTAAACGGCAAAACTCCGTCTAAGTTAAACATTGCGGTATTTTTATCGGAACTTACCCAAATTCCGCCATTTTTATCATCAGCATCAGTCGCCCACCTGCCGCCGTTTTCATCGGTTTCGGATTGCGCCCATATCAAATATCCTTTAAGCGTTTTTACAATGTGTTTAATACGGCTTTTTTCAGGCTTGTCGTCATATATAAACTCAATGTAAAAATTGTTTTCAGAGTTATAATCAAAGGTCAAAATCATCGGCATTTTCGGGATTTTGATGTTGCTGTCGCTGCGCAAATTGATAATGTTCATTTTATATTCGGACGAAATAAAAGCGCCGTCAAAAGTTGTGCCGACATATTCTTTCAGCACCTTGTTGCCGGCCGCCGAATATAACGCGTCTTTAATAAGCGCCAACGCCCTGATATTGTCTTGGGCTTTACGCTCGCTCCACTCCCCGTTCAGATAATCGTAAATCAAAATTGCATTGCGAGTTTCATACGGTAATTTAAGCCATATTTCGCTTTTGTTGCCGTGAATATAACTTATCATCTCGGTCTGATTGATTTTACGCTCATCTATTGACTGGAAATAAGAAATAACGTTATTGGCAAGTCCTTCGCTCGGACGCGTTTGCCCGCTGTCAAGCAGATAATACGCAAACACGTTTTTGGCCTTGTCGTCATAATAAAACAGCTTGTTATCAAACTTGATAACCGATTTAAATGACGCGCAGCCGCCGCCTGAAGCGCCGCCGCGTTCAAAATCGGCCGCGTTTCCGGGGTTGCCGCGAAAATACACCGAATAGTCCGCGGTAAACGCTATCAGTTTGTTGTTATAATAAACAACAGCAGTTACATCGCGGTCAAATTCCTGATACGCCGGTCCGGTAATAATATCGGGATTACTTGAACTCCAATCAAAGATATTATTCTGCGCCGACCAATGTACCCGATTTTTGCAAAAAGTTACCAATCTGCTGTCTTGCGCCTCAAGCCCCAGACCGCGAATTTCGCGACCTTCGGCATCGGTGGCGCCAAGCCGTTTAATTCTGTCCGATTCCACTGCCTGCGCCATGCAAACCGCAACATAATCGTCTATGCCGTTTGTGAACACAAACCAATCGTTATACCCTTGCGCTATGGTTATGCCGTTGCAATTATCGCTGACTGCCAAACTGTCATCAAGCAGGCTGAGTTCAGTATTGTCATTAAGCAAATACAAATAGCCTTTTTCATCATCAGTGGCATAAATAAACCAATATGACGTGCCGTTTTGCATGCTTTCAAACTGCCCGACAACCGTTTTGCCCACATCTTTAACCGCCTTATTGCCTTTGGCGGTAAAGAGCGCGATATTACGACTGTTTTCAGTGTTTTTAAGCTCAACATTGCTGCATTTTACCGCAGAGACGGTTCCGCTTGAAGTTACATCAACAACCGGATTGCAATAACGAATGCCGCGAAAATTTTCAATAAACAATGTTTGCATACCAACCTCCGTTAAACTACAAAGCGGTGCTCGCGCTTAACGCCGGTCATAGTAAGCAAAGCTCCGTACGCTTCCATAAATTCTTTTTGATACGGTTGATAATTTTCATCGGTCTTATCGGCAATCAGATACTCCATTGCTTTAGTGTTCAGGCAATGCAAATAAGCGTCTTCAATGCTTTTATCTTCCGGCAGATTCAACATATCGTCCATATCTTCCAAATTAACCTTTAAGCTTCCGTCCTGCCCTTTGGCCTTAAAGTTGGTGATGTACCTTATCAGCATGGTGCAATCTTGCTCGGCTTTAGGATAAAAATGAATTTCCGCTCCTTCATCGCCAAATTCGCACCAGTAACAAATCGGATTGCCTTTTGCTTCAGAGGATAAAAAATCGGCGTCGGTCGGTTTAATTTCTTCAAGATAACAGCCCCGCCCTTCAATCCAAATATTGAGAATATTGCCTTTGGGCGCCAACATGGCGTTTTGCCCCTTATTGACTTTTACCGCCTCTTTTTTAATTTTAAACGGAAAATCATCAAGTCCCCATATAAACGAGTTAGCCTGCGCAACCGCCAACTTAACGGCTTTTTGCACTTCGGCAAACGAGGTCGGATCCGGGTCAACCACCGACCACCGCATATTGGAAATATCGCGGATTATATCAAAATATGTTTTCATTTTGCTTTCTCCTTGCCAAAGCGCTCAAACAAAAATCCGTTTTCGCTGATTTTTTTGCAGCCTTTCAGAGCTTTTTTCTTGCCCTCCGCGCTTAACATTTCAGCAACCATGCGGCCGCTGTACAAACTGCTTCCGCATCCTGATTTAGTAACTTTCCAAACAAAGTCAGAAGTTAAATATTGTTTTTGCGCCGCCGGCTTTACTGCCTCGGCTTTGCCAAGAATTTTATTTTCAAGTTCAGTCATAACGTTTTCCTTTCAATACTGAAAGGGCGCAGCCTAAGCCGCGCCCCTTGATCAATTATTGTTTCAAATTAATCTCCGCCGGTTCCGCCTTCAGATTGACTGGAATCGGTATTATTTTTGGTATCAGTATCAGAAGCTGCTGTTTCAAGCATAGAATCAGCGGCGCTGACGTCAACCGTCATACCTGCCAAAGCTTTCGGCAAAACAACCTTTTTACCGTAAACATACAAGCCGCGAATATTATCGCCGAAAAACTTGTCGTCACGAATGCTTTCAACTTTGCAAACATTGCCGACGTATGCGATTGCATCGTTAATACCGGCCATAATGTTTACTTTGTTGGCGGTTGTCGGCAGGTTGGTTGATACCAAAACATCAAGTCCGGCAATGGTGCCGATTGAACCTTCGCGCAGTACTCTGTCGCCGGCCTGAGTTGAGTGAATAAAATCAGGCGATTGCAACAAAATAGCCTCAACATCAGGGTTGATAATTACATAAGGCATAGCTTCGCCGCCGGCCTGATTGTTTTTAAATACCTGATCGTTTTTGGCCTGAATGGCATTGTTGTTTTTTAAGGTTTTAGAAAGCCATACCAAACATTTGTACGCGTTGCTCGGGGTTAAAGTGATGTTGCTTAATTTGTTGGCTTCCGGAATTTCGGAAAATGCCGACAAAATAAAGGTATCTTTGGTTAAGTCAATCGCCGTTTTGGCTCTGGCCTCAAATTTTTGCTGCAAATCTTTAATATTTGATTGTTCTCTGGTAATATCCGAAATAAAAATACCAAAGGCTTTTGACTGATCAAGCTTTAACTGCTGCGAGGTTGCGTCAACGCGCTGATAAGTTACGCCTCCGTCATTTACATCTTCGGAATAATCTGAGATGGTAACATCGCCAAGCTGACCGATATTTACGGTATCGCCGAAACTCAAGTCATCATTTTCATGAACGAGGGTTACAATTTTCATGCCGACGCCGGATTTATCCAAAGTTTTGTTTAAGTTCATACCCCAAACTTCAGGAATAATGGCGGCAGCCTGACGGTTTAAATTAGTTGCATTAGTAGACATATTTTTTCTCCTGTAAAAAATTAAATTATTTAGTTAACATACGCGGAAGCTTGCCTTGTTTTTCCAACAAAACCTGCTCCACAATTAAATCATATTTTTCGGCTTCCTCTTCCGGAGATAATGCGTAATACTCCTTTTTAGTAAGCCATTTTTTGGTTTTGACACGAGCATTGTTATTCAAGGGCGTTTGCAAGCCTTCCTGCGCCGCTGAATTTTGATACTTCATGTCATGTTCGGTTTGATATTTTTTAACGGCCTCGGCAGCAACGGCATCGGTCAGCTCTTTAAGCGCGAACAAATCAACCTTTCCGTCGGTTATATCCATCGCTTGTTTAATGAGCTCTTCTTTTAAGGGCGAATCAACCCATTGCGCGTTGCTGTTCCGAAACTCGCCGATTTTACGATTGTAACGAATGTCTTTTTCTTCAGCGCGAACGGCATCATATTCTCCTCGGCGGGAGTTTTTATACAATGCCGCGTCTTCTGAAGCCAAAGCCACCACTTCAGGTGAAAAACAGCGGCGCAAATCGGCAAAATCAGCGTCGCTGCCTCCGTTACGACAACGGCTTATAAGCTCTGAAACTTTAAGCTGCTCTTGCGGACTGAGCGTATACCCCGCCGCCAAAGCATAATTATCAAGTTCATGCTTACGAACATCAGATGTTAATGCCATATCAAGCCGATCGGCATAACCCTGACGCCGCGCAATACCATCTTGTTCATAGGTTTCGGAAAGATACTTATACTGATTAAGCTGCTTTTCCAAATCCGCGACTTTTGTAATTGCGCGTTCCGCTTCTTTATAGCCCTTGCGGGCATCTTCCATAGTTTTAAATTTGCCGAAAATAAGTTCATTATCTTCAGCCGGTTCATCTGTAACATCAGCTTCATCAAGAGCGTTTGCAGGCTCAAGCGCTTCTTTTTGCGGCTCTGAAGCAGAGGTATCGCGCAAAGACACATCGCTTGAGGTATCTGTAACTTCTGTGTTTGAAGGTGTTGATTTATCAGTTGTTTCCATATTTTTATCTCCTGTTAATTTCATTTAACTGCCGACATTTTTCATCTATTTCATTTAGATGATTTATCAGCATTCCCATTCCTTTTATCCATTCGGCATTGCTATTACTGCGGTTTGAAACTTCCACCATAAAATCGGTAAGGTAGCATAACAACAGCCGACCCTTATCGGAGCGTAGAAATTCGCGTAGTTCTATCAATTCCATAGATAAATTCTCCGCCTAAGCCTGCCGTAAAAATCCGGCGGGCAAGTTAAACGGCATATTTTGCGGTAATTCCGATAATTGCTGATTGGGGAAATCAGACTGAAAAAATTTATCGGTGTTTTCAATACCGGCATCCTGCAAAACTTTTTTAACAATTTGAGCCTTATTCAGCGGCACGTCTTTATCATTCCAAACCAGTGAAAGCGTTTGGATTATTTTATCATTATTCAAAGTACGCTGCTGAATACCGGAATTGTCGGTGTATTTGTATTCGTAATTTCCCTGCCGCACGGAATCGTCTATTTGTTTCCATACCGGCTGACCGCAAACATTACAATACACCTCTTCGGCGCCAAATTTCATATTGGCTTCAAGTTCGGCCACCTTTTCAACCATCGGCACAATTACATTTTGTTTAATGGTGTCTAAGGTTTTGCCCAAACGAGTTGTCTGCCCCCTAACCTGAACACTGATTTCAGTTGCGGTGGCTGTGTGAACCTCTTGTTGACCCTGCATATTAGGATAAATGCCGCTCACATTGGAGGCGGCATCATCGTAATATTGAATAAGGGCTTCATTGCTGATAAGCGGAAACTGCATTTTGATAATCGCGCTCGGATCTTCAAGTCCTTGCTTGTATTCAACCTGCTTTCCGGGATAAAGCCTGATTTTTTCTTCTTTAAAAAAACCTTCAGGCGCATAAGCCGGCGGGTTTAAGTTAAGTAATTGCGCGTCATTTTGCAGATTAACTTTGTTTTCCTGCTCTTTGCATAAATCATAAATTGACCACAGTTCCGGAATGCCTCGTTTGCTTTTGACATCACGGAACAGCGCCATATTTATAATCGGATTAATAATCCAACGGTTGGGTTCAAACACCGCCAGATATTTACGCCCGATAACCACAATGTGCCAATTTTTAAGCACTGTGCCATCAGGCATGGTATAATCTCCCCAATACTGCAAAACTTCGGCGCGATTATTATCAATAACCTCGTCGGTTTTTTCGGCAACATGACGGTCAGTATCGGTTGCCGGCTTAATCAGCATGGTTTTAAGCTCTTCGGTTTCTGCTTTGCTTAGATTATACAATTTGTTACTCGCAATTGAAGCATAGGTTTCCCACGATTTAATAATCTTGCCGCATTCATCCCAATTTTGCGCGTCTTCCGGATTAACTCGGGGGTCAAACACCAAATTAAGCGGATTTATCGCCTCAACATTGGCACCGTTATAAATTTCTTGATTGAAAATTCCAAACATGCCATGTTTTAATATCGGTTTGTGCTCGCTAAAATCTGGTTTATCAAGCCGGCGGCGGATTGATTTATACTTTTTTCGCCAACCGATAAACAAACAAATTTCGCCAACACTGCCCAGATATTCAATGGCTGTATCAAGTTTGCGTTGAATGCCGATTTTGTAAAACGTGTTCACCAACTTTTGTTTTTGCAGCATGGCGGTTTCGGCCGATTTGGCGTCAGTGCCGTGCACATCAAACAAACTGTCAATATTTGAGTAAATATTATCCCAAATAAACGCCTGCTGAGTTTGAAAAAGCGAATAAATTTTATTTAGGTAAATATCCGATTTCCAATCGTCATCAGAGTTTACATTTTCTTTTTTACGCTCATCCAAATAAATTTCGGAGCTGAGTTTTTCAGCTATGCTCTTTTGTTTGGCGCGAACACTGTCCCAACTGCCAAACAAGTCGGAAACATCTGCGATAATATCTTTTTTATTTTTTGCATCCAAGGTCGGAAGCTGATCTTCTTGTTCAAGAGTATATTCAAACATTCTTGTTCCTTTCATGTTAAAAAAAATCCCCGTAACCTTTGCGGTCGGGGCTGTCAAAATTTAAGTTGTATTTTATTGCGGTTGAAAATGCGGCATGCTTATCTGCTTAAATCCGGCAGACTTTTTTATGCGCCATATTCAACCTATGTTTATTTATAAATTTTTTAATCACTCTCCTTTCATATTTATATAGCAAAACCGCCTGCGGTGTTTTCGCAGGCGGTGAAGATTATTGGTATTAATCAAAATAACAGCTTCCGGTTTTAGGATTTATCGGGACTTTGTACTTGTCACATAATTCCAAGTAATATTTATGTGCCTGCTCTCTGTCACAATGTTCCCTATCATTATAACATTCATCTAGGATCTTTTGGTGTTCCGGTGTCATTTGCACACATCCATACTTACTATTCCATGTTAAACAATCCATTCTGCAGCGATTTTCTGCATAATCCCAAACCCCATGTTTAGCTTCTAAACAAAAAGTAGGTTCATCAGTATACAAAAAAATCACTAACAAACATAACAAGACTATTACTGTTAGCGTCATATAAAGTATAAACTTAAATATGCGAAAAATTATGTTTTTAATACCTATCATTAATTTCATCTACTCTATACCTCTGACAACCTTCTTTTGCATTTCTATATAACGGGTTCTTAGATAAATGTATACTATTTTTATTCACTTGTCTATCATGATTATAATCAGTGATTGCTTCTTGAGGTGTAAGACCTTTGATTAAATTCCAATAATAATCAAACCCCTCTTTTCTATCCCCCCAATAATCTGCAAATCGTTCACCGTATTTTCCACGTCTTGTTGCGTCAAAATGAGCCTTACAATGAAAATAATCATCATTTTTTTTCGTATTATCAGCCCGCATAAGTATATAATGCTTTATCATATCAGAAGCCGCTAATGCATATTGCACAGGTGCAAAACGTTTCATATATTGTATCACATTATCCGCATTGCCTAAAGTAATACCATTTAATGGAAGTTTTATTCCATAGCCAAGATCCGATAAATCATCTGCTATTTCAGGTACTAAATAGTCATTAACAAAAACATTCCGCGGACTTCTTTTCACCAAAGGCGTCGGAGGCTGGTTGTTATAGGCAGAATAAGCCAATTGTACCTGTGGATACTGCTGCATTGGTTGAATGTGCAGCGCCTGCGGGATTTCCGGCATTTGCGGCAATTCCGATGTTTGCGGTTCCGGGGCTTTCGGGGATGTCGGCATTTTGGGGAGTTTCGGCATTGAAAATCCCGTGCCAAGCATTTCTTTTTGTTTAGCCTCGTTAATGCCAAATCCGGTTACCATATCCGAATGCTTTAAATCCATGCCCTTGGTTAAATCCGGCAATTTGGTTTGACCAAACCCGTTCAGTCTGCCCGCATTGTTAAGCCCAAAGTTGTTGGTGTTGCCAAGCCCGAAAGCGCTCTTTTGCGGTTTGTACGGTTCAAAGCCTGAGCCCGTATTAAGCGGCTTAGGCTGCACCGGCTGTAACGGATTATTCTGTACCGTCTGCTCCGGCTCTTCCGGCTTCGGATTTAAGTATTCTCCCCATTCGGGTTTCTTCTTGTTAATCACATCGCTTAAATGATCTAACAATTCATCGCCCATTTTGGGGTTGTCGTAAATTGAACGCACCAGCGAGCGAATTTCGCCCTCCGGTAATTTATAAACCTCCGGGAACAAGCGCTTCAAGACTTTGTAGTTATATGAAAACTTACGCGTCATTTTTTCATCGTGCTCGTTCTCAAAGGTTTCTCTTGTGAGGTACGAAGTGTACATCTTACGTTCTCCTTGTAAAATTAAGTTAAAAAAATAGCTCCGTGTTTGCACACAGAGCCGGTTAAAAAAATAATCGCGATGGGCGTTTTTCACGCTCCTCTCGCGATTATGCCAATTTATATAGCATATTTTTGCAAAAATGTATCGCACGATTTTGTATCTTTTTGTATCGTCTTGTATTGTTTTGTATCGTTTTTTGCTCCATCTTTCTGTTTTAACACCATTTTATTTTGCGCACATTTTGCGATTTTTTTTGATTTTTTACTGCAAATTACGCTTAATAAGAGTACATTAGACTAGAATACATCATATTTTCACACCTGTTTTACCCTTGCCAAACCCTCAAAAACCACTGTTTTTTGCCCCTGTTTCCGAATCGATTCGGATTCCCGTAACAAAACACCGCCTGCGGTATTTTCGCAGGCGGATAAGATTATTGGTATTAATCAAAATAACACTCTCCGGTTTTAGGATCTATCGGCACTTTGTACTTCTCACATAATTCTAAGTAATACTTACGAGCTAGTTCTTTGTCACAATGTTCCCAATCATTATAACATTCATCTATAAACTTACGATGTTCCGGTGTCATGTGAATACACCCGTACTCAGATGTCCATTTGTAACAATCCTTTCTGCAACGGTTTTCATCATAATCCCAGACCCCGTGTTGTGTATCTAAACAATGTCCCGGTTCATCAAAAAACAAAAGAACCACTAGCAAACATAATAAAACGATTGCTGTTAGCGTCATATAAAGTATAAACTTAAATATGCGAAAAATTATGTTTTTAATACCTGTCATTAATTCCATTTTTCCTATACCTCTGACAACCTTCTTTTGCATTTCTATATAACGGATTTTTAGATAAATGTATACTATTTTTATTCACTTGTCTATCATGATTATAATCAGCGCTTGCTTCTTGAGATGTAAAGCCTTTGATTAAATTCCGATAATAATCAACCTCCTCTTTTCTATCACCCCAATAATCTGCAAATTGTTCACCGTATTTTCCGCGTCTTGTTGCGTCAAAATGCGCCTTACAATGAAAATAATCATCATTTCCGTTCGTATTATCAGCATGCATTAGTAGATATTGCTTTATCATATCGGAAGCTGCTAATGCATATTGTACAGGTGCAAAACGTTTCATATATTGTATCACATTATCCGCATTGCCTAAAGTAATACCATTTAATGGAAGTTTTATTCCATAGCCAAGATCCGATAAATCATCTGCTATTTCAGGTACTAAATAGTCATTAACAAAAACATTCCGCGGACTTCTTTTCACCAAAGGCATCGGGAGTTGGTTGTTATAAGCGGAATAAGCCAGTTGTGCCTGTGGATACTGCGGCATTGGTTGAATGTGCAGTGCCTGCGAGATTTCCGGCATTTGCGGCAATTCCGGTGTTCGCGGTTCAGGGGCTTTCGGGAATGTCGGCATTTTGGGGAGTTTCGGCATTTTGAAGCCTGTGCCAAACATTTCTTTTTGTTTGTCCTCGTTAATACCAAATCCGGTGACCATGTCTGAGCGCTTAAAGTCTAAGCCTTTGCTTAAATCCGGCAATTTGGTTTGACCAAATCCGCCGATGTTGCCAAGCCCATTTAGTCTGCCCGCATTGTTAAGCCCAAAGTTGTTGGTGTTATTAAGCCCGAAAGCGCTCTTCTGCGGCTTGTACGGCTCAAAGC